>CAJOFN010000006.1 GCA_905233905.1 uncultured Lachnospiraceae bacterium | reverse complement strand
AAAATCGTTGATAACGCCAGTCATTTGTGGTAAAATGCCCTTTGGCTTTTTTTTATTATAAGGAATGAACATTTATGCAAAAGATTGCGATACTTACAGATTCAAACAGCGGCATTACCCCAAAGGAGGCGCAGGAGGCGGGGGTTTTTGTACTCCCGACGCCGGTATATATTGATGACCGCCTTTATTATGAAGGGGTGGATATCAGCAATGACGAATTCTATGAGCGTCAGGCTGCCGGCGCGAATATAAAGACCTCCATGCCTGTTGTGGGTGAGGTTATGGATGAATGGGACAGGCTTTTAGAGGAGCATGACCAGGTGATCTATATACCTCTGTCAAGCGGTCTGTCGGCATCCTGCCAGACTGCCGAAGCAATGGCCGAAGAGGATGAGTACGACGGCAGGGTATTCGTTGTAGATAACAGGCGTATATCCGTGACCATGAAGCTTTCTGTATATGAGGCTAAGAAGCTTGCGGATGAAGGAAAGGACGCCCCCTACATCAAGGTTTTTTTGGAGAGGACGGCAGCGGATTCCTATATTTATCTAATGGTTGATACCCTGGAATACCTGAAAAAGGGCGGAAGGATAACTCCGGCTGCAGCGGCTATCGGTTCCATGCTCCGCATAAAGCCGGTGCTTTCAATTTACGGTGACAAGCTTGACAGCTTTGCCAAGGCAAGGACAGCCAAACAGGCAAAGGAGATCATGATCGAAGCCATTATGACTGATCTCAAGGAAAAGCTTAAGGACCCCGAGGCTAAGGATACAATAGTATCTTTAGCATACACAAGGGACAGGGAGCCTGCGGAAGCCTTCAGGGAGGAGCTGCAGGAGCTCTTTCCTTCAAAGAAGATCACCGTTGACCCGCTTTCTCTGGTGGTGGCGTGCCACACAGGACCGGGGGCTATCGGGATCACAGTCTCAAGGAGTTTGATCAAGGAGATATAGTAACTATTCAGGTGACTGAACAGTTACGAAATTTAACGGAGGAGAAAACATATGGTTACTGCTGTTGTAGGAGCTAACTGGGGTGATGAAGGCAAGGGCAAGATCACCGATATGCTGTCTGAAGAGGCTGATATAATCGTCCGTTTTCAGGGTGGAGCCAATGCGGGACACACCATAATGAATGATTATGGAAAGTTCGCGCTTCACACATTGCCATCCGGTGTTTTTTATTCCCATACCACGAGTGTGATAGGCAACGGTGTGGCGCTCAATATTCCCGTGCTTATAAAGGAAATCGAATCCATTGTAGCACAGGGAGTGCCAAAGCCGAATATTCTGGTATCGGACAGGGCGCAGATAGTAATGCCTTATCATATCCTATTTGACGAGTATGAGGAGGAGCGTCTGGGGAAGGCATCCTTTGGCTCCACAAAGTCGGGGATAGCACCTTTTTATTCAGACAAATACGCCAAAGTCGGCTTCCAGGTAAGCGAGCTTTTTGACGAAGAATATATAAAAGAAAAAATAGAGCGGGTAATAGCCCAGAAAAATGTCATATTGGAGCATCTCTACCATAAGCCTGCCATCGACAAGGATGAGCTGTTTGACACCCTGATGGAATACAGGGACATGATAGAGCCCTATGTGTGCGATGTATCCACTTATCTGTGGGAATCAGAACAGTCCGGCAAGAGGATACTTTTAGAGGGACAGCTTGGAACCTTAAAGGATCCGGATCACGGCATCTATCCCATGGTTACATCGTCTTCGACCCTTGCAGGCTACGGAGCGATCGGTGCGGGAATACCGCCTTACCTTATCAAAAAGGTGGTTACCGTGGTAAAGGCTTATTCGTCCGCCGTGGGAGCCGGTGCCTTTGTAAGTGAGATATTGGACGAGGAGACCGCTGAGGAGCTTCGCAAGCACGGAGGAAGCGCGGGAGAGTACGGCGCCACTACCGGAAGACCAAGGAGAATGGGATGGTTTGACTGCGTTGCCACCAGGTACGGCTGCAGGCTTCAGGGCACAACTGATGTGGCATTTACCGTACTTGATGTACTTGGGTATCTCGATGAGATACCGGTCTGCGTGGGTTATGAGGTTGACGGGAAGGTTACAAAGGATTTCCCTGTGACAAGGCTTTTAGAAAAAGCAAAGCCGGTATTAAAGACCCTTCCAGGATGGAAATGCGATATTTCAAATATCAGGGAGTATGACAAGCTCCCGGAGAATTGCAGGAAGTATATTGAGTTTATTCAGGACGAGATAGGATTTAACATCTCCATGGTATCTAATGGTCCGAGGAGAGAAGACATCATCTATGTTTAAAGGAGTTATAAAGTGGTTGAAGTCAGTCATCTGATAAAAAAATATGACGGAAAGGTTGCGGTGGATGATATTTCATTCACACTGCTTCCCGGAACCATATACGGTCTGTTAGGTCCCAACGGCGCGGGCAAATCCTCCACCATGAATATGATGACGGGATATATTGCGCCTACAGGGGGAACCGTTCTGATTGACGGTCATGATATCTACAGCGACGCGATAGAAGCAAAAAAACGTCTGGGATATCTTCCTGAAAATCCCCCGCTGTATCAGGAAATGACGGTACATGAGTACCTGGTATTTGCGGCGGAGCTTAAGGGAGTAAAGAAAGAAGACCGTCTTGTAAGGGTTGAGGCTGTAATGGAAGATGCAGGTCTGCTTGAGGTTTCCGACAAGCTGATCCGTACCTTGTCCAAGGGCTACAAGCAGAGAGTGGGCTTTGCCCAGGCGATCATTAATTCCCCCGAGGTAATTATCTTAGATGAGCCTACGGTGGGACTTGATCCCAAGCAGATAATCGAGTTTCGTGAGATGATAAAGGCTTTGGGGCAGGAGCATATTGTGCTTTTGTCCTCTCATATTTTATCGGAGATATCTGCTGTCTGTGATCATGTATTCATTATTAATGGTGGAAAGCTCATTGTGGATGATGATGTGGCAAACCTTGACAGCTATGTTGACGACAACAAGACTATCGCGGTAACCATCAAGGGAGACGCGGATGCCGCAAAGGGCGCGATAGAGGTTTTGGAGGGCGTTTCGGAGATCGTTATTGGCGAGGCAAACGAGGACGGAGCGCAGGTTCTTACAGTTACGGCTGAAGCTGACAGCGAGGATATGACCGAGCAGATCTCTCTTGCGCTTATGGAACAGCGCATCCCCATACTGGGAATGGTTGAGAATAAGGGCTCGCTGGAGCAGATATTCCTGGAGCTTACGCAGGAGGAGCCTTCAGAAGAGGGAGAAGAAAACGAGGATACGGACGATTCTGATGAGTCCGGGAAGGCTTCGGAAGAGGAGGAAGAAGTAGCAGACGAGACCACGGAAGAAGAGACAGAAGCTGTTGAAGAGGCTGACAAGGAGGTGGACGCATGATAGCAATAGCAAAGCGTGAATTTGCCGCCTTGTTCAATAATGTCATAGGCTGGCTTTTTACCGGAGTAGTCATAGCTTTTTACGGGCTTTATTTCTTCCTGTACAATATGGTCTACGGGATAAATTCCATAACCCATACACTTTCGGCGATCACATTTATCTTTATGATTACTGTGCCGCTGCTTACCATGAGGATACTATCGGAGGAAAGACACAACCGTACCGACCAGCTTCTGATGACAGCACCGGTGAACACATGGCAGATCGTACTTGGCAAGTACCTTGCTCTGGCAGCGGTATTTGCTATTCCTGTGGTATTTATAGCAATAACGGTTCCCATTATGACGCTTTTCGGTGAGGTTGATGTAGTGTCCTGTTATCTGGCGCTTTTGGGCTTTACCTTGTATGGACTGTTATCACTTGCCATCGGACTTTTTATTTCCGCCACAACGGAAAGTGTTGTTATCTCCGCGGTCATAACCTTTGTACTGCTGCTTTTAGGCTTTATGATGTCATCCATAGTGGATGCGATCTTCAGCGAGAATGTCATATTATCAAAGGTACTCGGGGCATATGATCTGATCGGTCCCTTAGATGATCTTTCCAGCGGAACCCTTAATCTGTGCAGCATAGCTTACTATGTGACTGTTACGTTTTTGTTTTTGTTCTTTACGGTTGAGATAATCGAGAAAAGAAGATGGACTGTAAGCACAAGAAAGATTTCCGCAACTGTATTTTCAGAGGCTACTATAGCTCTTGTTATCTGCGCGGTCATAGCGGCAAACGTACTGATGGCAAGGGTTCCTGAAAAATATACACAGATTGATACCACAAAGGAAAAGTATTATTCCATCACCAAAAAAACCTATGATTTCTTAAAGGATTACGACAAGGATGTTACCATTTATGTGGTGGGTAAAAAAGCCGATGTAAAGGAATCCTATAATGAGATTCCCAAGACCTTAAACAGGTATAAAGAGGCAAATAAACATATCAATGTAGTTTATGTAAACACTAATAAAAATCCTACATTCCTGAAGGAGCACAACGGAGAAGGCTTAGAGGAAGGCAGTCTTATCGTTGAAAGCGAAGAACGGTTTAAGCAGATACCGATCTCCGATATATATGAGAGTGAATTTGACTATGAAACCTACAGCCAGGATATTACAGGCTATGACGGTGAAGGACAGATAACCAGCGCGCTTGACTATGTTGCCTCTGAGGATCTGATATCCGTATACGTTCTTGAGGGACATGATGAGCTGACCATGGGTGATGATTATTATGCAGTCATGGAGAAGCTGAATTATGACATCAAGACCTTAAATCTTTTGCAGAATGACAGCGTGCCCAATGATTGTGAAGCTCTTATAATTAACGGCGTACAGTCTGATTTTTCCGAGGACGACGCAAATAAGATCAAGGATTATCTGAAGAAGGGCGGCAATGTTATCACCACCATGGATTTCCTTCAGATCGGAGAGCTTACCAATTTCAAGACCATCCTTTCAGAATACGGCATAACTCCTGTAGATGGTGTTGTGGCGGAAATGGATAAGAATTATTATTACCAGAACCAGTATTATCTTCTGCCAAATGTTGAGAGCGCCGATGTTACTGACGGGCTTGAGGGAACAGCTTCCATATTTGCTCCCTTTGCTGTCGGGATCAGGCATGGTGAGGAGGGTGACAATACCTACACCGACCTTATGACGACTTCAAAGAAGGCGATCTCCAAGGGCGATTACGGCTCCGCGGAGGAAATAGCAGAAGCGGCAGGAGAAGAGACAAAGATCAAAAAGGAAGAAGGAGACGAAGAGGGACCTTTTTCCATAGGCGTGCTTACAGCTACAAAGGATAACGGAAATCTGGTTGTTTTAGGCAGCGCGTATCTTTTGTCAGACGCGGCGGATCAGATGGTTTCGTATCGTAATTCAAGGCTGTTTGATCAGATCTGCCAGACTCTTATACAGCCTGAGGATGCTTCAAAGGGAATTGCCATTCCAGTAAAGAGCTATGAGGACGTAAGGCTTACGGTTAATTCCGGTGCCGCTAATATGTATGGACTTTTGTTTATTATCGTACTTCCGCTTTCCTGTCTGATAGCGGGAATCGTAATCTGGGTAAAACGAAGGAGGAGATAAAATGTCATTATTTGATCAGTGGAAGGATACGGCATATGATACTGAAAACAGGACCCGCCAGCAGATAGATGCTTTCTGGAATGATTTCTTTGAAAAGGAAAAGAACATCTATGACTGGCTTTTGACCCACAGGGATGAAGAGGTTAAGGGAACTGTAAAGGAGCTGGCTGAGAAATTCGGTGTTACAGTAATTGAGATGACCGGTTTTTTGGACGGCATTAATGATAGTCTTGTAAAAGAAAATCCTCTTGAAGAGTTAGAAGAGGATACGCCGGTGTCTCTTAAATTTGACAACGAAAAGCTTTACCGCAACATGGTCGATGCGGATGCAGAGTGGCTTTACGGGCTTCCCCAGTGGGATGAGATCTACGATGAAAAGACCAAGAAGGCGCTGTATCTGGACCAGAAAAAGGCTCATACGGTACGCAACCCCATCAAGGTTGGGCGCAACGATCCCTGTCCTTGCGGAAGCGGCAAGAAATACAAGTTCTGTCATGGGAAAAAGGGAGCGGAACCCCTTACACTTAATCTTTTAGGAGAGGAGTGAGGCAATGAATAAAGAAGAATACAAAGAGTTTTATTCACAGGTATACCGTCATTCTCTGGCTCATATTCTTGCCAAGGCCGTGATCGAGATATTCGGTAAGGATAAAGTAAGCTATGCCATAGGTCCCCAGATCGACGACGGATTTTACTATGATTTTCTGCTGCCCAAAAATCTTACCAATGACGATCTTCCTGACATCGAGGAGAAGATGCATGAGATCATAAAGCGTAAGGAAGACTGGAGCGTAAGCGAGCTTTCCAGGGATGAGGCGCTTAAGCTTTTTGAAGGACAGAAATTCAAAGAGGAGCTTATAAGAGATCTTCCCGAGGACGAGAAGATCACGATATACCGTACAGGCGAGGATTTTGTTGATCTATGCAGGGGACCCCATATTTCAAACTCACAGGAGCTTATGAACGCGGCGTTTAAGATAAAGTCCGTTTCCGGCGCCTATTGGAGAGGGGATGAGAACCGGGATCAGCTTCAGAGGATATATGTATATGCCTTTGAGAACAAAAAGGATTTAAAGGCTCATCTTCAGTTCATAAAGGAAGCAATGGAGCGTGACCACAAGAAGATCGGTCCGGCTATGGAGCTTTTCATGTTTGATGAGAGCGCTCCCGGCATGCCTTACTGGCTTCCAAGGGGCTGGAAGCTGTATAACGCCCTGCTTGAGTTCTGGAGAGGGATACATGAGGAGCATGGCTATCAGGAGATCTCCGCTCCTGTTATCAACAACCGCCGTCTGTGGGTGACGTCAGGTCACTGGGGACATTATCGTGACAATATGTTCCTTGTTCCCGCAAGGGAAAAGGATGCGCAGGGAAATGACAAGCTGGATGAGAAGGGGAATGAAATCCTTTTAATAGACTCCGATGAGACATATGCGGCAAAGCCCATGAACTGCCCTAATGCCATCAATGTTTACCGTCATACCCTGCGCTCCTATAAGGAGCTTCCGGTACGCATTTCCCAGGTAGACGTGATTCACAGAAAGGAAAAATCCGGGGAGCTTAACGGACTTTTCAGGGTTCAGGAGTTCAGACAGGATGATGCCCACATCTTTGTAACAGAGGATCAGATCGCCTCCGAGATCAAGGATATCATGGACATAGCCACTGAGATCTACGGCACCTTTGGACTTACCTATACGGTGGAGCTTTCCACGAGGCCGGATGATTTCATGGGTGATATTGAGGTCTGGAACATGGCGGAGGATTCCTTAAAGAAGATCCTTGACGATCAGTTTGGAGAGGGCAATTATGAGATCAATGAGGGCGACGGTGCCTTCTATGGACCCAAGATCGATCTTCAAATGAAGGATGCACTGGGGAGACAGTGGCAGATGGGTACCATCCAGCTTGACTTCCAGCTTCCGCTGAACTTTAATCTCAAATATGTGGCGGACGACAGCTCGCACAAGCGGCCCGTAATGATCCACAGGGCCATATTCGGTTCCTTTGAGAGATTTATCGGGATACTGACAGAGAATTACAAGGGGCTGTTTCCGTTCTGGCTGTGTCCTTATCAGGTGGGTATTGTTCCAATACTTCCGGAACACAATGACTATGCCAAGGAGGTGCTTAAGAGCTTAAGGGCAGCCGGCATCAGGGCTGAGGCGGATTTTGCCTATCGCAATATGAAGGAGAAGATCAAGAGCTTCCACGGCATGAAGGACCCTTACATTGTCATTGTGGGAGACAAGGAGGTTGCGGAGCGCACAGTATCAGTTACGATCCGCGGCAACAAGAAGATGAACGGGGTGCCGCTGGAGCGTTTTATTGAGATATGCAGGGGCATGAATGAAGGTCATGACCTGGATTTGGTAGTTGAAGCTTGACATAATAGGCTTTGATGAGTATAATTCTAACGTTGCAGTTCCGGCAATGGGAGGGTATTTATGAAGATAGATCTTAATGAGATAGCCTTAAAGCCCGTTCCGGAAGCAGATATTGACACCTCAGTCGAAGGTGATGAGCTTGCCGGGGTAAACGCAGGCAGCTTTACGGCAGAGAAGGTTGAGCCTTTTGTGTTAAAATGCGAAAAAGGCGTCGGTGATGTGTTTAGTATCTGCGGCAATACTGTAATATCCGGACATATGCCCTGTGACAGATGTCTGGAGGATACGCCGGTATCCGTTGAGGTTGACATAGACAGAAGCTTTCCGGTGATAGATGATCAGATAGTAGAGGATATAGACGATCCTTTATCGGCATTATCGGAAGGGGTTTTGGATGTCTGCGGATTGCTGGCGGAGGAGGTTCTGATGGAGCTTCCCGTGAAGGTGTTATGTAACGCGGATTGTAAGGGGCTTTGTCCCATCTGCGGAAAGAATCGCAATATTGTCGAATGTGATTGTGACCGTGAAGTTTTAGACCCGCGTATGCAGAAGTTTTTAGATGTGTTTAAGGAGGTGTAAACGATGGCCATTTGCCCGAAGAACAAATCTTCCAAGGGAAGAAGAGATAAGAGAAGAGCTAACTGGAAGATGACCGCTCCGACACTGGTTAAGTGTTCAAAGTGCGGACAGCTTATGATGCCGCACAGGGTATGTAAGAATTGCGGTTCTTACAATAAGCGTGAGATCATAGCGGTTGACTAAAGACTGAGAGTTCTTTCAAATACCTCGTGGCAGGGGAGCTGTTAATAAAAACTCCCGGTCACGGGGATTTGTTTTTTACAGGGGTGATACAATGGGTAAAACTATTCATGTGGCAGTTGACGCCATGGGTGGCGATAACGCCCCGGAGGAAATAGTAAAGGGCGCAGTTTCGGCAGTAAAAGAGCATAATGAGCTTAAAGTATCCCTTGCAGGCAAAAGGGATAAGATCGAAGAGGCATTAAAGGGAGAGGATTTCCCGGGAGACCGCATAGAGCTTGTAAACGCTTCTGAAGTCATTGAAATGGCGGAGTCGCCAGTTGCCGCCATCCGCAAGAAAAAGGATTCTTCCATGGTGGTCGGGCTTAATATGATAAAGTCCGGTGAGGCGGATGCCTTTGTTTCCGCCGGAAGCACTGGAGCTCTTTTAGTGGGAGGACAGCTTATAGCCGGCAGGATACGGGGCGTAAAAAGAGCGCCGCTTGCACCGCTTATTCCCACAATGAAGGGAGTTTCCCTTCTGATCGACTGCGGAGCCAATGTTGACGCGAGAGCAGAGCATTTAGTGCAGTTTGCCCGGATGGGTTCCATATACATGGAGCATGTTATGGGAAAGAAACGCCCGAGGGTCGCCATTGTAAATATCGGAGCTGAGGAAGAAAAGGGTAATGCTTTGGTCAAGGAGACCTTTCCCCTGCTGAAGGATGCAAAGGATATCAACTTTATCGGAAGCATCGAAGCAAGGGATATCCCTGAGGGCGGGGCGGATGTCATTGTCTGCGAGGCCTTTGTGGGAAATGTTATCTTAAAGTTTTACGAGGGCGCGGCTCATATGTTCATGAGTACCTTAAAGAAGGGTCTTACAGGCTCTGTAAGGGCAAAGCTTGGAGCGGCGCTGGCATTGCCATCCCTTAAGAAAACCCTTAAGGATTTTGATACCAAAAAATACGGAGGAGCGCCTATGCTGGGACTTAATGGTCTTGTTGTAAAGACACACGGCAGTTCAAAGGCAATAGAGGTGAAGAACTCCATCGTACAATGCATAACCTTCTGTGAGCAGGATATAACAGGCAAGATAGCATCTATGATCTCGGGGGATGAAGAATAATGGAATTTGAACTGTTAAAGAATACAATAGCCGAAGTGCTTAATGTTGATCCTGCCGAGATCACCAGGGAGACAACCTTTGAGGATGATCTGGGGGCTGATTCCCTTGATGTTTTTCAGATAATCCTCGGTATAGAAGAGGCTTTAAAGCTTGAGGTTGACCAGGATGCCTTAGAGGAAGTAAGGACGGTAGGCGACGCTGAAGAGCTGATAAAGAATACGGTTGAAAAGTGATATTATGGGAGATATTGAAAGATTATGTGAGACAATCTCTTATCAGTTTTCGGATAAGAGCCTGTTGGAGTGTGCGCTCACACACAGAAGCTATGCCCATGAGGCCGGTCTGTCCGCGCTTGGGCACAATGAAAGGCTGGAGTTTCTGGGAGATGCTGTGTTAGAGATCGTAGTAAGCGATCATCTTTTTAAGAATAATCCCAAAATGCCGGAGGGGGAGCTGACCAAGCTCCGCGCCGCTCTGGTATGTGAACCTACCCTGGCGGACTGCGCCAACAGGATAAAGCTTGGCAGCTACATACGCCTTTCCAAAGGAGAAGATTCTTCCGGAGGGCGGGGCAGGAAATCCATTCTTTCAGATGCCTTTGAGGCTGTTATAGGAGCCATATATCTGGATTCGGGCATGGAGGAGGCTGCTGCTTTCATCCGATCCAGGCTTCTTGATGAGGTTGATACAGACAGGCTTTTTTATGACAGCAAAAGCCAGCTTCAGGAAAGGGTACAGGGAGAACATTTAGGAGTTATAAGCTACCATGTGGTGGGTGAATCGGGACCGGATCACGCCAAGAGGTTTGATGTTGAAGTAAGGCTTGATGACAAGGTCATCGGAACAGGAACAGGGTCGTCGAAGAAATCTGCCGAACAGGAAGCTGCCCGTATGGGTCTGGAAAAAATATGTATTTAAAGAGTATAGAAATGCACGGTTTTAAGTCCTTCGCGAATAAGATCGTGCTTGATTTTCATAATGGGATAACAGGAATAGTAGGACCCAACGGCAGCGGCAAGAGTAATGTCGGTGACGCTGTAAGATGGGTATTGGGGGAGCAGTCTGCCAAGCAGCTTCGTGGCTCAAGCATGCAGGATGTTATTTTTGCGGGTACGGAAAACCGCAAGCCCGTAAGCTATGCCTATGTAGCCATTACCCTTGACAACAGCGATCATGTGCTGCCGGTGTCTTATGACGAGGTTACGGTGGCAAGGCGGGTATACCGCTCCGGTGAGAGCGAGTATCTTTTGAATGGAACCGCTTGCAGGCTTAAGGATGTTGCCGAGCTTTTTTATGATACAGGTATCGGAAAAGAGGGATATTCCATTATCGGACAGGGACAGATCGAAAGGATCCTCTCCGGAAAGCCTGAGGAACGCAGGGAGCTTTTTGACGAGGCTGTGGGAATAGTAAAATTCAAAAAGAGAAAGGCTCTTGCCCAGAAGAAGTTTGCGGAGGAACAGGATAACCTTGTCCGGGTAAGCGATATTTTGGGAGAGCTTGAAAAAAGGGTCGGGCCCCTTGAAGAGCAGGCTAAAAAGGCAAAGGAATATCTTGAGCTTCGCGGAAGGCAAAAGGCGTTAGATGTTAATCTGTTTCTTACAGATATGGCTGCCTACAAAGAAGAATATGAGAAATTAAAAAAGAATTACCAGAACACGGATCAGGAAATAGTTTACGGCAACATGGAGATCCGTGATATGCAGATAGATTATGACAAGGCAGACGCAAAGCTTTCCGAGATAAAGGATTCCCTTGAGAGTCTTCGTGAAAGAGAAAAGGAAAGCATCCTGAAAAAAGGCGAGCTTGAAAATGAAAGAGCCGTGTTAAACGAGCGTATAACATCCCTTCGTTCCATGCAGGAAAACTACGGGACGAGAACAAAGGAAATAGACGATGAAATAGACGCTGTAAAGGAGCAGCTTGACAAATATCTCGACCAGAAGGAGGAAATAAATTCCGAGATCGAAAAAACGGCAGAGGCTCTTAAAGAAGCAAAGGAAAAGTATCAGAATATCAAGGAAGAGATCACAAGCTGCAGCACAAAGATCGAAGAAAACAATAAAGAGCTTTTAAATATCATGGAAGACCGCACATCCGCTGCTTCAGAGGATGAGAGGTTAAAGACCTTAGAGGAACAGATCGCCATCAGACGCGCCGGATTAAACCAGAGACTTCTTGCCAGAAAGACCGAAACAGATATGCTTTCTGAGGAAAAGGCTAAGGCCGAAGAGGATTATGATAAGGCAAAGGAAGAGTGTCTGAGGCAGAAACAAAAATGTGAGGAGTTAAATAATAAGCAAAAGGACTTAAGAGAAAAATATCAGGCTGCCTCCGGTGAAATATTGGAAACGGAAAGAAAGGTCACGCAGCAGAGATCGCGTTTTGAATCTCTGAGAAATATCGCTGAAAGATACGAGGGTTATGGCAACGCTATAAAGCGCGTTATGGAACAAAAGGACCGGGAAAGCGGACTTGTGGGAGTTGTGGCGGACCTTATCAGCGTTCCGGAAAAGTACGAGACGGCAATGGAGACAGCCCTTGGGGGAAATATCCAGAATATTGTGACGGAGGATGAAGCAACCGCCAAGAGGATGATCTCATTCCTTAAGAGCAACAGGGCAGGACGCGCGACCTTTCTTCCCCTTACCAGCGTTGACGGAAAGAATGTCAGAAGACCGGATATTGCTGTTGGAAGAGACGGCATAATCGGATTCGCATCTGAGCTTTTGGAATACGATCCGAGATATTCCGGCATAATCATGTATCTTGTTGGAAGGATAATAATTGCAGAGGATATTGACAGCGCCCTTAAGCTTGCGAAAAAGAACCGCTATACATTGAATATCGTAACTCTTGACGGAGAATATCTGCGTCCCGGAGGCTCAATGTCAGGCGGCGCCTACAGACATTCCGGAAATCTTCTTGCGAGAAACCGTGAGATGGAAGAGATCACAAATGTGATAGAAGCTCTTGAAAAGGATGCGGCCTCAAAGAAAAAACGCCTTGATGAGCTGGATACGGCTATCGCGCTTTTAAATGACGATATTGACGAGGCAAATGAGAGTTTAAGAGCTGCGGAGTTAGAGGAGAATACCGCCAAGGTAAGATTAACCCAGGCGCAGGAGGTTTTCAAAAAAAGCGAAAACGAGGATACGGCTCTTGAGGATGAAGGGAGATCAATGGAAAGTGAGCTCCTTAATATAAAGACCCGCAAGGAGGATAATGAGGGCTACAAAAAGGAGATAGAAGAAAGACAGGAACAGATAAATCTTTCCAACGAAGAATTAAATAAAAAAATGGACGAGCAGACCTATCTGGAGGCTGCCGCGTCAAGGAGCCTGTCCGAGCTTGAGATGGAAGAGTCCGCCGCAAGACAAAAGGGGGATTTCCTTGAGGAAAATATCAGGCGGACACAGAGCGAGCTTGACAAGCATAATGAGTCAAAGGAAAGACTTAAAAATGATTACGAAAACGGAGAAAAGAGTATAGAGGATATCCGCGGACTTATAGAAAATATTTCTGAAAGGATCATTTCTACAGGAGAGGAAAACTCAAATATAGAAAAAGAGATCAGCGATGCTACCCAAAAGAGGGAGGAGCTGGAAAACAGTAATAAGGAATTATTTGAAAAGCTTCAGGACAAGCAGGCCGAAGTGTCCAATTTTGAAAAAGAACTGATGCGTCTTGAAAACATGGTGGACAAAACAGAAAACGCCATGCAGTACCGCACGGATCATATGTGGGAGGAATATGAGCTTACCTTACATTCGGCGGAGGAGCTTAAGGATGAAAGCCTTACAGATACACCTGCCATGAAGGCGGAGCTTGAGGGCATCCGTGAAAGAGTCCGTGCCATGGGTACCATCAATACCGCCGCGGTGGAGGAATACCAGGAGACAAAGGAAAGATACGATTTCCTAAAAAAGCAGCATGATGATATTGTGGAGGCTGCCGAACGCTTAGAGGGAATAATCGAAGAGCTGGACGAGGGAATGAGGGCTCAGTTCGAGAAGGGCTTTAAGGACATCCAGAGAGAATTTGACGCTGCGTTTAAGCAGTTATTCGGCGGAGGAAAGGGTACTTTGGAGCTGATGCCGGAGGAGGATATATTAGAGACCGGTATTAAGATCATCGCCCAGCCTCCGGGAAAAAAGCTTCAGAATATGATGCAGCTTTCCGGCGGGGAAAAATCCCTTACGGCTATCGCCCTTTTATTTGCGATCCAGAACTTAAAGCCGTCCCCCTTCTGTCTTTTAGACGAGATCGAGGCAGCGCTGGACGATTCCAATGTAGACCGTTTCGCTAAATATCTGCACAAGCTTACAGAAAACACGCAGTTTATCGTGATAACCCACAGAAGGGGCACCATGAACGCCGCTGACAGGTTATACGGTATCACGATGCAGGAAAAGGGTATTTCTACCCTTGTATCTGTTAATCTTATTGAGGATGATCTGGAGGAATAGAACAGATGGAAGAAAAAAAGGGATTTTTTGCCCGGCTGTTTTCCGGACTTACCAAGACCAGGGAGACATTTGTAAAGGGCATTGACAGGGTCTTTCAAAGCTTCAGCAACATAGATGATGATTTCTATGATGAGCTGGAGGAGATACTTATTTCCGGTGACATCGGCGTGCGCACCACCGAGGAGATACTTGAGGAGTTAAAGGAAGAGGTATTGCGGCAGCATATTACCGAGCCTTACGACTGCAAGGACATCCTCATCATGAGCATGATGCAGAAGATGCATATAGGCGACGCGGCATACCGTTATGAGAATGAGACCTCCGTTGTCTTTGTAATAGGCGTAAACGGCGTAGGAAAGACAACCACCATAGGAAAGCTTGCCTCCAAGCTTAAGGGCATGAATAAAAAGGTCTTAGTGGCTGCGGCGGATACCTTCAGGGCAGCGGCAGGAGGACAGCTTGAAGCCTGGACCAGGCGTGCCGGAGTAGATCTGATATCCGGAGCAGAGGGCAGCGACCCGGCGGCAGTGGTATTTGACGCGGTTTCGGCGGCAAAGGCAAGGGGAGCAGATGTGCTTCTTGTAGATACTGCCGGGCGCCTGCACAACAAAAAAAATCTTATGAATGAGCTGGAAAAGATGAACCGGATCATTGACCGGGAATTTCCGAACGCATACCGTGAAACCCTTGTGGTTTTGGATGCTACCACGGGGCAGAATGCCATTAATCAGGCAAGGGAGTTTTCAAGTGTATGCGATGTTACGGGCATAGTGCTTACCAAGATGGACGGCACGGCAAAGGGCGGCATAGCCATTGCCATTCAGTCAGAGCTTAACATTCCGGTAAAATACATCGGAGTTGGTGAGTCCATAGAGGATCTGCAAAAGTTTAACACAATGTCATTCATCGAGGCTTTGTTCGATGTTAAGATGAATGAAAAGGGAGAGTTCAATGCTGGGTAAAAAGGAATTTGAGGAAGCGGCGAAGCTTGTTTCACAGGTTACGTTGGAGACGAAGCTGATATACAGTGAGCATTTTTCAGAAAAGGTTGGGAATAATGTTTATTTCAAGCCTGAAAACATGCAGTATACAGGCGCGTACAAGGTCAGGGGCGCGTATTACAAGATATCTACTCTTTCAGATGAGGAAAGGGGCAGGGGGCTTATTACGGCTTCCGCGGGGAACCATGCGCAGGGCGTTGCTTACGCTGCCAAACGCTATGGCGTAAACGCTACCATAGTTATGCCTACCACAACCCCTCTTATCAAGGTGAACCGTACCAAGGCATACGGAGCTGAGGTTGTACTTTATGGCGATGTATATGATGAGGCCTGCGAGAAGGCCTATGAGCTGGCGGAGGAAAAGGGGCTTACATTTATCCATCCCTTTGATGATGAGGCAGTGGCTACAGGACAGGGCACCATCGGAATGGAGATATTAAAGGATCTTCCCTTAGTTGACATGATCCTTGTCCCCATTGGCGGAGGCGGGCTTGCCTGCGGTGTTTCCACTCTCGCAAAAATATTTAATCCAAGGATCAAGGTGATAGGAGTAGAGCCTGCAGGGGCAAACTGCATGCAGATTTCCCTTCAGAACGGAAAGGTGACTACCTTATCCGAGATCAATACCATAGCAGACGGTACCGCGGTAAAGACACCGGGAGAAAAGATATTCCCCTACATCCAGAAAAATTTAGACGGGGTGATAACCGTAACTGATGATGAGTTAGTCGTGGCGTTCCTTGACATGGTTGAAAGCCATAAGATGGTGGTGGAAAACTCCGGACTCCTTACGGTGGCGGCTCTTTCACATCTGGATGACATAAAAGAAAAAAATATTGTTGCCATATTAAGCGGCGGTAACATGGATGTGATAACCATGTCCTCGGTGGTACAGCAGGGACTGATATTCAGGGACCGGATATTTACGGTATCCGTACTCCTGCCGGACAAGCCCGGAGAGCTTGCGGCTGTATCCGGACTTATAGCAAAACATTCCGGAAATGTAATAAAATTGGAGCATAACCAGTTTGTTACCACCAACCGGAGCGTTGAGGTTGAGCTTCGCATAACCCTTGAAGCATTTGGAACTGCTCACAAGAGCCAGATAATGGACGCATTGGCAGACGGAGGCTACAAGCCGAAGATCGTCAGGACAAGCCTTTAATTTTTAAAGGTCGATCAGAAGCTCCACGGGGCAGTGGTCGCTGCCTAAGATATCCGTATGGATATGGGCGTCCTTCAAGCTGCCGTCGATGCTGCTTGAAGTAATGAAGTAATCTATACGCCAGCCCGCGTTCTTGGCGCGTGCCTGAAAGCGGTAGGACCACCAGGAGTAAATCCCCTGAGCATCAGGATAAAAATGCCTGAAGGTGTCGGTAAATCCGGCGTTTAGGAGTTCGGTCATTTTAGCGCGTTCTTCATCGGTGAAGCCGGCGTTGTGGCGGTTGGTCTTGGGGTTTTTGAGATCTATCTCTTCGTGGGCAACATTTAAATCGCCGCAGAGGATCACCGGTTTTTTGGAGTCTAAAGACAAAAGATAGGCTCTGAAGGCATCCTCCCATTCCATGCGGTAGGAGAGGCGTTCAAGCTTTTGTTTGGAGTTGGGGGTATAGCAGCAGACGAAGTAATAATTATCATATTCCGCGGTTATTACCCTGCCTTCGTGGTCGTGCTCGGGGATGTCTATGCCGTAGGATACGTTAAGAGGTTCTTGTTTTGTAAAAATGGCAGTTCCGGAGTAGCCTTTTTTTTCGGCGTAGTTCCAGTATTGTTTGTAGCCGGGGAGGTCGAGATCTATCTGGCCTTCGGAGAGCTTGCTTTCCTGGATGGCAAAGATGTCGGCGTCAAAGGAGTTGAAGGAGTCGAGAAAGCCTTTTTTGATGCAGGCGCGGAGGCCGTTTACGTTCCAGGAGATCAGTTTTGCAGGCATGGGTTTTGTTCCTTTCATTTGTTTAGGTAGTTGGTTTGTTGGGTTACTGGCTGCTGCCGCTCTGTGGGGCAGTAGGATTGCAAGTAATTTTGGCTGCCAGTACAGGACTCATACAGCAAGCACGAGTCCTGTACTGGCGCCCCACAGCTTACCTATACCACAAAAAATGATAATGTGGTTTGGCGATATTGTCAAGCCGGGGTTGGAGTGATAAAATCATAGAGTGGCGATGAGTTTGCTGTAGAAAAGCAGTATAGTTTATGGAAACAGAAGAAAAACAATTACAAAAATATTTATCACCCGTGTCTGTATGGGCGCTGTCCTTTGGGTGCGCAGTAGGCTGGGGTGCTTTTGTGATGCCGGGAACCACATTTCTTCCGGCTGCGGGACCTCTTGGAACGGCAATAGGACTTTCCATAGGTGCTGTTATCATGCTCATCATCGGCATGAATTATCACTACATGATGAATAAATATCAGGATGCCGGCGGCACTCTTACATATACTGTAAAGACCTTTGGTTATGACCACGGCTATCTGGCATCATGGTTTCTGCTTCTTGTATACATGGCGATAATCTGGGCAAATGCCACGGCGCTTCCTTTGATCGCCCGGAATCTTTTAGGTGATGTTTTTGAGTTTGGTTTTCATTATACGCTTTTAGGCTATGAGGTGTATTTCGGGGAAATGCTTTTGTCCTGGTCAGCGATACTGATTGTAGGATGTATTTGCTCATATGGCAAGAGGATTTCCGCTCTTACTATGGTGATACTTGCCGTTACATTATTTGTGGGGATAGTCATATGTACCCTTGCCGCTGCAAATATGGGCGGTGCGGTACAGGCTTTGGCTAATGACAGTGATTTCGCGGTAAATGGAAAGTCTCCCTTGAGCCAGATCGTAACAATAATCTGCCTTTCACCCTGGGCGTTTGTGGGCTTTGAGTCCGTATCAAACTCCGCTTCGGGCTTTAAGTTTTCCACCAAAAAGGTAATATATGTTTTATTCGCGGCGCTTCTGACCGGGGTTCTGTCATATATCATGCTTAATTATATGGCTGTCATTGCGGCGCATACGGAATATATGGACTGGGGCGAGTATATGGCAAGGCTTTCAAAAATGGAGGGGCTTAAGGGACTGCCTACATTTTATGCCGCAAGCAGTGCCCTTGGACACAGGGGAGTGGTAATATTGGGATTTGCCGCCTTTGCCGCCATTATTACAGGGCTGATGGGCAATTCCATAGCCGCAAGCCGTCTTATGTATTCCATGTCAAAAAGGGGCATGCTGCCGGAATGGTTTTTACATCTTAACCACGAACGCACACCTGACAACGCCTTTCGTTTTATCATGGCGATCTCCATGCTCATTCCTTTTGTGGGAAGGACCGCCATTGGGTGGATCGTGGATGTAAATACAATTTGTGCCATCGTCACCTACTTTTATACCAGCGCGGCGGCATACAAGAACGCAAAGGACAATAATGACAGCGTTTACAGATTCACCGGGCTTTTCGGCATGGGTGTTTCCGTACTGTTCTTCCTGTATTTTATGTCCATAGCAGCCGGAGCCATGGCTACGGAATCCTACCTCATACTGACGCTTTGGAGTATTTTAGGCTTTGTCTATTTCAGAACAATTTTCTCAAAGGACGAGGAGCATAAATTCGGCAAAACTACAGTTGTATGGATAGGACTTTTATTCCTGATATTTTTCGCGTCACTTATGTGGATCAGAAATGCCACCACGGATATGACAAGGAATCTTGCCGCTGATATTACACATTATTATGAATATGTCAATCCTACAAGCTCTCTTCGTGTTCTGGAGGAAGCTGCAAGATTTATAGAAGAAGAGCTCATGGAGGCTGACAGGCTTCTTATCCGAAACAGTGTCATACAGATGCTGATAATTGTCATGGCTCTTGGGATCATGCTGTCCATCTACAATATCATGTCGAGGCGTGAAAAAGAGATGGAGGTTGAGAAGCTTGTAGCCGAGGAGAAGAACAAGACAAAGAGTGTATTTTTCTCCAATATGTCACATGATATCCGCACACCCATGAACGCCATAATCGGGTATACAACCCTTGCCGAAAGGGAGGACGCGGATGCGGATACGCTGCGGGATTACATGTCCAAGATCGCGGATTCAAGTCAGCATCTTTTAGCGCTTATCAATGATGTTCTGGAAATGAGCCGGATAGAAAGCGGCAAGATAGATCTGGAGCCGGCGCCGGCTAATCTGGTAAAGGCGCTAAGTGAAGTCAGGGATATGTTTGCGACACAGATGCGCGAAAAGCATATCAATTATACCGTGGATACATCGGGGGTTTCTGACCCTTATGTAATGTGTGATAAGAACAGGCTGAACAGGGTGCTTTTAAATCTTGTTTCCAATGCCTATAAGTTTACTCCCGAACACGGGGATGTAAAGGTTGTATTAAAGGAGTTAGATGACGAAAGGGAGGACTACGGAACCTACGAATTAAGGGTAAGCGATACCGGAATTGGCATGACAAAGAAATTTGCCGAGAAGGTATTTGAGGCTTATGAGAGGGAAAATAATGAAACCGTAAATGAGATACAGGGTACCGGACTTGGAATGGCTATCACAAAGAGCATTGTCGATATGATGGGCGGTACCATTGAAGTTATCACGGCTCCGCAGAAGGGAACCACCTTCGTTATAAATATCAGCTTTGCGCTTCAGGATAAGGAGACGATTCAAAAGGCCGAAAGCAAAAAGAACAAAAAGCCCCAGGACGATAAGAACCTGTTTGCGGGAAAGAGGGTACTTCTTACCGATGATATGGAGATCAACAGGGAGATAGCGACCATGATACTTACTGGCGTGGGCTTTGAGGTGGAAAGCGCGGAAAATGGAAAGGTTGCCGTGGAAAAGGTTTCCGCTTCAAGACCGGGCTATTATGATGTGGTGCTTATGGATATCCAGATGCCGGTCATGGACGGATATGAGGCAGCGCGTACCATAAGAAAGCTTGATGATGAGGCTTTGGCGAGTGTTCCCATAGTCGCGATGACAGCAAATGCTTTTGCGGAGGATGTAAAGAAGGCTCATGACGCGGGAATGAACGGGCATATTTCAAAGCCCATCAATTTGGATATGATAAAGGAAACCTTAAGCGAAGTGCTTGGGATGGAGGTGTAGCATGCGAGGGCAGATAGAAACAAAGCTTGGAAGTATCACCATTGACAAGGATGTGATCGCGACTTACGCGGGGACAGTGGCAGTGGAATGTGTAGGAATAGTTGGCATGGCTGCGGTCAATGTTAAGGACGGGCTTGTAAAGCTTCTTAAAAAGGATTATCTCAGTCACGGAATAGATGTCAGGATCAATGATGAAAATGAGATAGCTCTGGATTTTCATGTGATCATTTCTTATGGTGTAAGCATCGCAACTGTAGCGGATAATCTGATATCAACAGTTAAATACAAGCTTGAAGAGTTTTCGGGTATGAACGTAGGGGATATTCACATTTATGTGGATGGTATCCGGGTGATCGACTAAGGGGAGGAAACAGATAATGAACAATATTGATGCCCAGATGCTTTCAAAGATGTTTCTTGCGGGGGCAAAGAAGCTTGAGGCCAACAAGGATCATATAAACGAGCTGAATGTTTTTCCAGTGCCGGACGGCGATACGGGAACGAATATGACCATGACCATCCTTGCCGCCGCAAAGGAAGTCAATGCTTTGGATGAGCTGGATATGAAAAGTCTCTGCAAGGCTATTTCCTCCGGCAGCTTAAGAGGGGCGAGGGGTAATTCCGGTGTCATTCTTTCACAGCTTTTCAGAGGCTTTAATAAGGTGATCAAGACCGAGGAGACCTTAAGCGTAGAGGTGTTGTGCGAGGCTGCGCAGCGCGCGGTTGAAACTGCCTATAAAGCTGTTATGTCTCCAAAAGAGGGAACCATCCTTACAGTGGCAAGAGCCGGCGCTGATAAGGCATTGGAGATTGCCGATACCACGGATGATGTTTATGAGTTTCTGTCTGAGGTTGTGGGTGAATGTAAGGCTGTGCTTGACAAAACCCCTGAAATGCTTCCTGTTCTGAAGGAGGCGGGTGTTGTGGATTCAGGCGGAGAAGGGCTTTGCATGGTTCTCTCAGGCGCCCTTGCATTTCTTTCAGGTGAGGATACGGATATAACTCTTGCCGAAGCAGGTAAGGAGGAAGAGGACGTTACAGAAAGCCGTTTTGTTTACAGAATGGAATTTGAACTCATTCCCAATCCTTACAATACCCATGAGGACCGCAGGGATCTAAGGAACTTCATGAAATCCCTTGGAGACGGGGGACATCTTGAAAGAGAGGATGATGTCTACATCGGAAGACTCATTACCAATGACCCCGGAAGGATAATTACAAAGGCACTCCGTAACGGAGTAATAAAATCCATTTCCATAGACAATACCAAGCTTGATAAGCAGGAAAAGAAAACCGAAGCGGCAAAGCCTAAAGAGGTGGCTCCCGTCAAAACCAAAAAGCCGGATGAGCCCCCAAAGGAGACAGGAGTTGTGGCTGTTTCCGCCGGTGAGGGCATGAAGAAGGTTTTTGAGGATCTTGGGGCGGATCATGTGATAGAGGGCGGACAGACCATGAATCCCAGTACCGAGGATATCATGGATGCTATTTCCCAGGTAAACGCCAGGAATGTATTCGTGCTTCCCAACAACAAAAACATAATCCTTTCCGCCGAGCAGGCCGCAAAGCTTACAGAGGACAAAAAAGTATTTGTGCTTCCGTCAAAGACCATGCCTCAGGGGATTTCAGCTCTTATTAGCTATGTTCCGGGAGACAGCGCCGAGGAGAATGAGGAGCGCATGAAAGAGGAAATGACCCTGGTGCGTTCCGGGGAGATCACCTATGCCGTAAGGGATACCAACATTGAAGGCAAGCAGATCTCTGCTGGAGATTATATGGGCATAGGAGACGACGGTATCATTGCGGTTGAAAAAAAGATAGACAAGACACTTTTTGGCATGCTTGCTTCCATGGTTGATGAGGATTCCGCGCTTATTACCTTATACAGCGGAAGTGATGTAAAAAAGAAGGATTCACAGAAGCTTTTTGAAAAAGTAAGGGATGCTTATCCAAATATGGAGATAGAGCTTGTAGAGGGCGGACAGCCTGTGTATTATTATGTTCTGTCCGTAGAATGACAAATGAGATTTGACGACGGGATTACCAAAATAAAAGGTGTCGGACCCAAATCTGAAAAGCTTTTTAAGGCGCTCGACATAGACTGTGTGGGCGCCCTTATTTATGATTTCCCAAGAACCTACCAGCTATATCCAAAGCCCATAAAAAAGCTTTCAGGGAATGAGGGCAAAAAGGTAGCGGTAAGGACGAGCCTTCGGACAAATGTGGTGGTAAGGCATACCTCAAAGATGGATATTTCCACCACAGGCTGCGTAATTGGGGATGAAAGGCTTGAGATGATATGGTTTCGGATGCCGTATCTTAAAAGCAGCATAAAGGTTCGTACCGAATATGTTTTTTACGGTGAGCTAAAGGCAGTAAGGGAAAATGTCTGGCAGCTTGTTCAGCCTGTGGTGTTTAAACCATTGGAATATGATAAATTAGAGCGCAGCCCCCAGGCGGTATATTCACTTACAAAGGGTCTTACCAACAAAGCCATAAAAAAGGCAATGGCTCTCTGCCTGGATGATATTGAACTTACAGAGGAATATCTGCCGGCGGATATTTTAAAGAAGAGGGAGCTGTGGGGCTATCACAGGGCCATGGACCAGATGCACAGGCCGGATGATATGGAAAGCCTTACAAACGCCAGAAGACGGCTTGTTTATGATGAATTCCTTAAATTCTTTATTACAAAGGAGATGGAAGGCGCCGGGATTTCCGCCATTCCAAACAGGTGGAGCTTTCCCGAAACAGTCCAGTATGAAAAGGTTCTTTCAAATCTGCCCTTTCCCCTGACTACGGGACAGAAGGACACCCTGGAGGATATAAAAAAGGATTTTTCGTCTGAGGTGGTATCCCAGAGGCTGCTGCAGGGAGATGTGGGAAGCGGAAAGACCATTATCGCGTTTTTAGCTATGCTTATGGCGGTTGAAAACGGTTTCCAGGCAGCGATCATGGCGCCCACAGAGGTGCTTTGCAGACAGCATGAAAGAACCTTTGCCGATTACATAAAAATGTTTGACCTGCCCTATGACGTGATCTGTATAACGGGCTCGGACAAGGGAGCAAAAAGAAAGAAATTAAACGAACGGGCCGCGAATGAGGGGGGATTGTTCATTGTCGGGACACACGCGCTGCTGTCCGATAATATGAACTATCACAGCCTGGCGGTGGTGGTGACTGACGAACAGCACCGCTTCGGGGTAAAGCAGAGAAAGATCCTCTCCCAGAAGGGGCAGGATCCTCATGTGATAGTTATGAGCGCAACGCCCATTCCCAGAACTCTTGCAATGATCCTGTACAGCGATATGAAGATATCGGTCATTAAGGATGTGCCCACAAGCCGGCTTCGTACCAAGAACGCCATAATCACCAAAAATCAGCGAAGCAAGGCCTATGATTTCATCAAAAAAGAGGTATCAGGAAAGCATCAGGCTTATATTATCTGTCCCCTGGTGGAAGCAAGCGAAAAGACAGAGGCGGAGAATGTTACGGAGTACGCCGGTGCCCTTGAAAAATATTACGGGGGAGAGATAAAGATAGGAATGCTTCACGGAAGGATGTCCCCTGAGCAGAAGGATGAGGTTGTAGGGGATTTCGCGGAAGGAAGAACCGATGTTTTAGTATCCACGACAGTTGTTGAAGTAGGAGTCAACGTACCCAATGCCACAGTCATGCTGATAGAGGATGCCAACAGATTCGGGCTTGCCCAGCTTCATCAGCTAAGAGGCAGGGTTGGCAGAGGACAGTGGCAGTCCTTCTGTATGTTTGTGGATGCCTCGGAGGATGAAGAATCAAGCGAGAGATTAAAGATCCTTGCCCAGTCTAATGACGGGTTTTTTATCGCAAGCGAGGACTTAAGACTGAGGGGACCCGGGGATTTTTACGGAATCCGACAGAGCGGGGATATGGATTTTAAGCTTGCCGATATTTACCAGGACGCGGATGTCATGCGTGAGGCTTCGGCGGACGCAAAGGAGATCACGGCTGCCGATCCGCAGCTCAAATCCGAGGAATCCCGTAAGATCGCCGGATACCTTAAGAAGATGGATACCGTGGTATATTCTAATCTATGAGCTGTAAATCCTCCGGCAGAGTCGGGGGAACGGTCATAGAGTAATTGGTGTAA
Organism: uncultured Lachnospiraceae bacterium; assembly: GCA_905233905.1. Classification (GTDB taxonomy): domain Bacteria; phylum Bacillota; class Clostridia; order Lachnospirales; family Lachnospiraceae; genus RGIG4930. Next base: position 24,467 of record CAJOFN010000006.1, on the reverse strand, counting down.
TAGATCACATAGCCGGGTACGGCTCCGGAGGGCTTTTTGACTTCCTTTTTTTGGATATAGTCGATCTCAAGCTTGTCAGACATGCGGCCGGAGGAATAATAGCCTGCTATGCGGGCGCAGGTCTCAAAGACCTCATCGGGAAGCTGGCGTCCTTCGGTGCGGACTATGACATGGGAGCCGGGTATCTTTTTGGCATGAAACCACCAGTCATTGCCTGTGGCAAGCTTGAAGGTAAGCTCGTCATTCTGGAAATTATTCTTACCCACATAGATATGAAAGCCGTCCCCGGTGAGATAGTGGAGGGGGCGGCTTTTTTCCTGCCGCGAGCCCTTTTTGTTCTGGCGTTTTCTGATGTAGCCGGATTCATAAAGCTCCCGCCTTATCTCTGCAAGATCGGCTTCGTTTTCCGCTATGGAAAGTGCATTCTGGATGGATGCAAGATGCTCTACCGAAGAGCTTGTGTTTGCAAGCTGTACGTTAAGAGCCTCTTTGGTGCGCTTTAATCTGGCGTAGCGTTCAAAGTAAGCGGTGGCGTTGTCTATGGAGTTCTTGTCGGGATCAAGGGGTATTTTTACAGGCTCATTTGTTTCAAAATCCGTAAGGGTTACCTCCTTCGCGCCGGGGGCAGCTTCGTGGGGATATACCTGAAGGAGTGTGCCGTAGGTCTTTAAGGTATCCATCTTGGCGGTATCCGCCATCTGGCGCTGCTGTAGGGCAAGCTTTTTCTCGGCGCGCTCTAACAGGGTTGAAACTAATTTGCGGAGATCCGTGGACTTCTGGTGGATGTTCTGGGCGCGGTTCTTATTGCTGTAATAGGTTGAAAGAGTCTGTGAAATTGAAGGTATTTCCGCCACCGTCATATCGCCATACATTGTCAGGCGATAGGGAGCAAATTCCACCGGGTTATTTTTATCGTCATATATGATGCAGGAAGAGGCAGCATCATTATCAACCTCATGAATAAGCTCAAAAAAACTGTCCCATAAATGCGGGATATCCTCTTCGGCAAGGGAGTCGGTGCTGGCATCGCCGTCAAGCCCGGCACGGAAAGCGGCTTCCTGGGCTGTGGTTTTGGAAATGCCGGTGTAGCTTTTGCTGATGGCACCGGCAAGCTTCATGTGGGCGCCTGTTATCGATGAAATAAATTCTTCCCGGGAAGTCTCATAGGGATTGGTCTTTCCTTCCTGGGAGGGGATGAAATAGGTCCTGCCGGGAAGGATCTCACGGACGGAGCTGGTGGTAAAGGAGATATGCTTGATCCCGTCAAGGATCAGGTCATTTTCGTCGGTGAAAACAATATTGGAGTGCTTGCCCATTATCTCGATATAGAGCCTCTTTGCGGCGGGATCGCCAAGCTCATTGCGGTGCTCCACATCAATGCGGATGACACGCTCGTTGCCGGGCTGGGTTATGTCTGTAATACGGCCGCTTCCGATATGCTTGCGAAGGAGCATGCAGAAATTGGGCGCGGTCATGGGAGCCGGCTTGTTCTCCTCTGTAAGATAGATAAGGGGCAGGGTGGCGCTGGCAGACATAAAAAGCCGCTTAGTGCCAGTGGAGCCCTTTAGGGTGAGCAGAAGCTCTGATGCTTCGGGCTGGGCGATCTTTCTGATGTATGCGCCTTTCAGTTCTTTATCAAGCTGCCGCACAAGGGCGCGTATTGTAACTCCGTCAAAAGCCATATTATCTTCCTTTTCGTTGACTTGAAGGGTGGTATTGGGTATAATAACTCTGTATGTTTATAGGGTATCGTATCACATATGGGGGATGATTTGCAATGATAAGCTCGATGACAGGTTTCGGGCGCTGCGAGAAGGTATCCGGGACCAAACGGGTTGTGGTTGAGCTTAAGTCCGTCAACCACAGGTATCTGGATGTCAATATCAAGACTTCACGCAGCATTACGGCTTTAGAGCCGGCGATCAGAGAATATTTAAAAAAGAACATCGGCCGCGGCAAGGTAGATGCCTATGTGCATTATGAGCAGTCCGCGGACGAGACCTATACCATCCGCTACAATGACAAGCTGGCAAGGGCATATGTTGAGAACATGGAAGCAATGGCAAAGGAGTTTGGCATTGTAAACGATGTTACCGTTTCCTCCCTTGCTTCCTATCCCGACGTATTTGAGCTGGTTGCCGAGGAACGGGACGAAAAGGAGCTTAGTGAGATGGTGCTTGAGGTAGTTGGCGCCGCATGCGACAAGCTGCTTGAAAGCCGCAGGATCGAGGGTGAGAATTTAAAGGCCGATCTCATCTTAAAGGCGCAGGAGATGGACTCTATGGTGGATGCCATTAAGGAGCGTTCCCCTGACATTATCGCCGAGTACAAGGAAAGGCTTACCCAGAAGATCTCAGAGCTCATTGAAAACGGCAGGATAGACGACAGCAGGATCGCCGCTGAGGTTACGATCTACGCTGACAAGATATGCGTGGATGAGGAGATAGTAAGGCTTTATTCCCATGTCAAGGAAATGAAAAAGACGCTTGAGACAGGGGAAGCTGTGGGACGCAAGCTGGATTTTCTGGCACAGGAGATGAACAGGGAAGCAAATACCATTCTTTCCAAGTCCCAGGACCCGCAGATCGCCCAGTTAGGGATAGAGCTTAAGACACTTATAGAAAAGATCAGGGAACAGGTTCAGAATCTGGAGTAGCAGCTATGGCATTTATCAATATAGGCTTTGGAAATATGATAAATGACGACAAGGTTGTTGTGATGATAACGCCCGACTCCGCCCCGGCAAAGCGAATGATAGCCAAGGCCAGGGACGAGGGGATGGCAATAGACGCTACCCAGGGCCGCCGTACCAGGGCGCTTTTGGTCACTGAGACGGGACAGGTGGTATTGTCGGCATTGGTTCCCGAGACGATAGCAGACCGCACCAGAAAGCAAGAGGAGCAAAAGAAGGATGAAGCATGATAAGGGGATGGTGATAGTTCTGTCGGGATTTTCCGGGGCAGGCAAGGGAACCATCATGAAACATCTTATGTCCTCATATCCGGGCTTTTACCATTTATCAATTTCCGCCACCACGCGGCCTATCCGTACAGGCGAAAGGGACGGCAGGGAGTATTTCTTTAAGAGCCGTCAGGAATTTGATGAGATGATAGCCAATGGGGAGTTTTTGGAGTATGCCACCTTCAACGGCAACTCTTACGGAACCCCAAAGGAATATGTGACCCAGCTTACCAGAGAGGGCAAGGATGTCATACTGGAGATCGAGGTTCAGGGAGCCTTACAGGTAAGGGATATATTTCCCGACGCGCTGCTTCTGTTCGTGATGCCGCCAAGCGCGGATGAGCTTAAGGAGCGGCTTGTGGGGAGAGGCACCGAGAGCAGCGAGGTGATAAGCCAGAGGCTTGCCATTTCCGCCAGGGAATCGGCTCTCATGCCCAGATATGATTATCTGATAATCAATGACGTGTTGGAAGAGGCCGTTTGTGAGGTTCACGGAATAATACAGAGTGAGCATTTTGCAACCAAACGCAATAAATCCGCAATAGCGATGATGCAGTCGCAGCTTAAGGCTTTTGCTTAATGATTAAAGGAGGAAAGATAAATGATACATCCGTCTTATGTGGAGCTGATGAAGGTAGTAAATGATGATGTGGTGATCGGGGAGGAGCCCGTGGTAAACAGCCGTTACAGCATCGTATGTGCCACAGCTAAGAGAGCAAGACAACTGATCGATACATCCGAGCCCTTGATAGCGGAAAAAAGGGCATACGGCAGAAAGCCTCTGTCCATTGCCGTAGATGAGATGTATGAGGGTAAATTAAAGCTGCTTACCGCTGAGGAAGCCGATGAAGAGCAGGCAAAGCTTGATGAGATCACACAGAAGACAAAAGAGATGCGCGTGCTGGTAGACGAGAAGAGGGCAAAGGAAGCAGAGCTTGCTGCTACTGCCGAAAAGCCCAAAAGAGGCAGAAAGGCTGCTGCCGCTAAGGAGGAGCCCGCTGAACCCGTTAAGGAGGAGGCACCCGCAGCAGAGGAAGCTGTTAAGGAAGAAGCGCCTGCCGTAGAAGAAGCCGCTAAGGAAGAGGCAGCCGGGACCGAGACAGAAGAAGCATGAAGATCTGCTTTGTTTCATTAGGCTGTGATAAGAATTTGGTAGATTCCGAGCATATGCTCTATCTCTTGGAGGATGCGGGTTTTGAGCTGACTGACGACAAGGCTGAGGCTGAGATCATCATTGTAAATACCTGCTGCTTCATCCATGACGCAATGGAGGAGAGCATAAATTCCATAATAGAGCTTGGAAGCTACAAGACCGAGGGCAAATGCAAGGTACTTCTTGCCTGCGGATGCCTGGCACAGAGGTATGCCGATAATTTTGCAAAGGAGCTTCCAGAGGTTGATGGGATCATAGGCACCAACGATTATGATAAAATCGTTGAAGCCGTAAACGCCGCATTAAAGGGAGATACCTTCGTAAAGACCTCAGAGCCCGCAGGACTTCCTGAATTTGGCAGGGGAAGGATGGTTTCCACCGGTGGGCATTATGCCTACCTTAAGATCGCCGAGGGCTGTGACAAGCACTGTACCTACTGCGTAATCCCCTTTGTAAGAGGCAGCTACAGGAGCGTTCCCATAGAACAGCTTGTGGAGGAAGCCAGACAGCTTGTATTTGAGGGAGTCAGGGAGCTGATCCTTGTCGCCCAGGAGACCACGGTTTACGGCACTGACATCTACGGTCAAAAGAGCCTGGGAAGGTTGTTGGATGAGCTTTGCGCCATAGAGGGTATTGAGTGGGTAAGGCTGATGTATGCCTATCCCGAAGAGATAGACGACGGGCTGATCGCTGCCATATTACGGAACAAAAAGGTCTGCCACTATATTGATATGCCCATACAGCACTGCAATGATGACATTCTGCGGCGCATGGGCAGGTATACTGACAGATGGCAGCTTGAATCTACCATAGTCAAGCTCCGAAAGCTGATACCGGATATTACTATCCGTACAACGGTCATAGTGGGATTCCCCGGGGAAAGCGAAGAGGACTTTGAAGAGCTTTTGGAATTTGTAAAGCTTATGCGCTTTGAGAGGCTTGGTGCATTTACTTATTCGAGGCAGGAAGGGACTGCCGCGGCGGAATTTGAAGGCCAGCTTGACGAGGAAGTAAAGCAGGAAAGATACGACAGGCTGATGAGCCTGCAGCAGGAAATATCAACCCGGGTAAATAAAAAGCGCATCGGAAGAGCGGAGCGCGTATTTATCGAAGGAGCCCTTGTGGGAGAGGGTAATGTGTATGTGGGCAGAAGCTATATGGATGCCCCGGAGGTAGACGGATATGTATTCCTTGAATCGCCCTACGAGCTTATGAGCGGAGATTTTGTCACGGTGGATGTGACAGAGGCAAAGGAATACGATGTGATTGGTCAGATAAGGAACAACAATGAACCTGCCTAATAAGCTGACGACATTTCGAGTGATATTAGTGCCGTTTTTTGTGGCTTTGCTGCTGTGGGCGCCTGATGATATAAGGTTCCGTATCGGAGCGGAGATAATCTTTATCATAGCAAGCCTTACAGATATGCTGGACGGCAAGATCGCCCGCAAATACAATCTGGTGACTAATTTCGGCAAATTCATGGACCCGCTGGCGGATAAGCTGCTTGTGTGTTCCGCGATGATATGCCTTATCGAATTAAAGGAAATCCCTTCATGGATAGTGGTGATCATAATATCCAGGGAGTTTATCATTTCGGGCTTCCGGCTTATAGCCTCGGATAACGGCGTGGTGATAGCAGCCTCCTACTGGGGCAAATTCAAAACCGTTTTCCAGATGCTGATGGTCATTGTTATGATAATAGAACCGATAGCAGCGCCGCTTAAATTTTTGGCGGGTATCCTTATGTGGATCGCTCTTGTACTTACAATAATTTCCCTTTTTGATTATGTGATCAAAAATAAAAATGTTTTAAAAGAGAATAAATGAAACAGGCAGATAAGGCAGTAGATCTATTATTCAAATACAATCTCAAAATAGCCAGCGCGGAATCCTGCACCGGCGGCATGATAGCAAGTGAGTTAGTGGCTTATAGCGGTATCTCGGAGCTTTTCGGCGAGGGCTTTGTGACATATTCCAACGAAGCCAAGGAAAAGAACCTCGGAGTAAAGAAAGAGACCCTTGATACTGTCGGCGCGGTAAGTGAGGAGACAGCCGCACAGATGGCTCTCGGAGCAAGGCGGGCTGCAGGAAGCGATATAGGCATCGCGACAACGGGGATAGCCGGACCCACCGGAGGCACGCCCGAAAAGCCCGTTGGACTTGTGTATATCGGATGCGCCTACAAGGATAAGGTTACCGTCAGGAAATACAATTTCAAGGGGAACCGTTACCAGATACGGCTTGACGCCGCAAAGAGGGCATTTGACCTTATATATGACGTGATCACAAGGGATGGACCGCAATGAGGGTGGTTGCCGGGAAATGCAGAAGCATTCCGCTTGTAACTCCCCCGGGCAGGGATGTAAGACCTACCACGGATCGCATCAAGGAAACCCTCTTTAACATGATCTCGGACCGTATACCGGGGGCAGATTTTCTGGATCTGTTTGCCGGGAGCGGACAGATAGGCATTGAGGCTCTTAGCAGAGGCGCAAGGCACTGTGTGTTTGCCGATAAGGATAATGGGGCTATAAACGCCATAAATGAAAACCTGAAAAAGACAAGATTATCCGAAGAGGCTGAGGTTCTTAAGGGAGACGTAAAAGCCCTTATAGGCTCAGGGCGCATTACCGGGGCATATGATATAATATTTATGGATCCGCCCTATGCCTTTGACGGTCAGGATAAGCTGATACTTAGCGTGATAGAAGCAGGGCTTTTATCGGATGGGGGAGTCCTTATTCTTGAGGCGGATATAGATACGGACATTTCAGAAGAAGCAGGGGTCTTTAAGCTTCAAAAAGAAAAGAGATATAAAACCAACAAGCATCTGTTTTTTGAAAAGGCAGTACAATGAAAAAGGCGATCTATCCCGGGAGCTTTGATCCCATTACATTCGGACATCTGGACATAATAGAAAGATCCGCAAAGCTTTTTGATGAGGTTGTGGTATCTGTTTTGGCAAACAGCTCAAAAACCGCATTGTTTTCTGTGGCTGAACGTGTTAGTATGATACAGGAGCTTGTTGGCAAATATCCCAACGTAGCTGTGGATTCCTTTGACGGGCTTTTGGTGGATTACGCGAAGAGCATTGATGCACAGGTCATTATCAGAGGGCTACGGGCTGTTACAGATTTTGAATATGAGCTTCAGATAGCCCAGACCAACAGGGTTGAGTTACCGGAGCTTGATACGGTATTTTTGACGACCTCGCTGAATTATTCTTACCTAAGCTCCACCATAGTAAGGGAATTCGCGTCTTATGGCGGAGATATTTCGGTTTTTGTTCCCGAGCAGATAATACCTCTTATCAGAGCTAAGTATAAAAAACTTTAGTAACAAAAGGAGAAGGTTATGGCAAGTCCCATCGAAGACATCATTGAGGAAATTGAAGAGTACATCGACAGTTGTAAACCGGTGGCTTTTTCAAACAATAAGATCAGCGTAAACCGCGATGATATCCAAAGTCTTTTGGAGGAGCTTCGAAGCAAGACGCCTGAAGAGATAAGGCGTTATCAGAAGATCATCAACAACGAAAAGGCAATACTTGATAATGCCAGGAAGCAGGCTGATTCCATTTTAGCCCAGGCCCAGATCAAGACCGATGAGCTTATCAGCGAGCATCAGATTATGCAGCAGGCCTACGCGCAGGCCAATGAGGTTGTTATGGTTGCCACCAAGCGGGCGCAGGAGCTGCTTGACAACGCCACCAATGACGCGAATGATATAAGGACAAGTGCCATTGCCTACACCGACGGGCTTCTGATGAACCTTCAGGAGATAATCGTAAGGACAATGGATTCCACCAGGACGAAGGCGGATGCCTATCTTGCCGATCTCCAGCAGTATCTTGACAGGGTGGTATCCAACCGTATGGAGCTTTCACCTTCACCTGAGGAGACTATAGCCAACGCGCCCCAGCCCAAGGGAGGAAGGGCTCCCATTCCGGCGGCAAGGGGAAGCGCAAGCCAGGTACAGACCCCTAATCTCACCAGGAAAAAGCCTGTAGAGCCTACTCCGATCCCCGGTAAGGATAATAATGACAAGGGAGCGGCGAAGGCAGATGAAAAGCCAAAAGCGGATGACAAGAAGGAAGAGTCACAGGGCTCTAAGGGTGTGAAAAATCTTTCTGAAAAATTCTTCAACAAAGAATGAAAGAAATCATAATCAAAAATTCTGATGAGGACGTGCGTCTCGACAAATACCTTCGGCGTCTGTTACCACAGGCTGCCGGGGGTTTTCTTTACAAGATGCTCCGTAAGAAAAACATTACGCTAAACGGCGGCAAAGCCAAGGGCAATGAAAAGCTAAAGACCGGGGATAATATCAGGCTTTACTTTTCAGATGAGACATATGAAAAGCTACGGGGCGACGGAGTATCGGAAGAAGAATGGACGCGCCTTGAAAAAGCCGGCGGGGATATCAGGGTCTTATATGAGGACGATGATATTATCGCGGTCAATAAGCCTGCAGGGCTGCTGACACAGAAGGCGCATATTGAGGATATATCCCTTAATGAGAAGCTTTGTGCCCGGCTGATTGGGCAGGGAGCTCTTACAAAAGAAGGGTACGCGCGCTTTAAGCCATCGGCAATGAACCGGCTGGACCGGGGGACAAGCGGCATAGTGCTATGCGCCAAAACTCCCCTGGGGGCAAGGCGGCTTTCTTCTGCCATAGCGGAGGGTAAGGTTTACAAGGAATACAGATGCATCGTATACGGTCATTTTGCAAAGAGCGGAAGCATCGAGGCTTACATAAAAAAGGACGAGAAAAACAATACAGTTGAGGTTTTTGACTCCTTTGAGGAAGGGCTTACCCGGATAGAGACGATTTTTGAAATCGTGGGAGAATACGAAAATTTTACAGAGCTTAAGGCAGTGCTTGTTACCGGAAAAAGCCATCAGATAAGGGCACAGCTTTCCCATCTGGGAAATCCCGTTGTATTAGACAGGAAATACGGCACAAGGTCAGATTCACAGCATTATTTTCTGTATCCCGGACAGCTTTTACATGCGTACAGGGTAAAACTTTGGGATGGGACAGAGATAGTGGCAAAATGCCCGGATATTTTTGAAAAGCTAAAGAGAGGTGAGATATGGCGACCTGGTCTTCCAGAGGCTTAAGAGGGTCGGCGCTGGAGGAATACATAAACCACACCAATGAAAAATATCGCAGCAACGGTCTTGCCCTCATTCAGAAGGTTCCAACGCCCATTACTCCTATTGAGATAGACAAGAAAACCAGGCATATCACCCTGGCATATTTCGGGCAGAAAAGTACGGTGGATTACATCGGAGCTGTACAGGGTATACCGGTGTGCTTTGACGCCAAGGAATGTCACGAGAGTACATTTCCGCTTGCCAATATCCACGCCCACCAGATGGAGTTTATGGAGGAATGGCAGAGGCAGGACGGGATAGCTTTTTTTCTGATCTATTTTACGTCAGAGGATATATTTTACTACCTGACCTTTGAGGAAGCGCTGTTGTTCTGGAACCGGTCAAAGCAGGGCGGAAGGAAGAGCTTTCGCATGGATGAGCTGGATAAGAGATTTTTCTTTCGCGCTGAGCAGGCATTATTTATACCGTATCTTGAAAAGCTTTCACTGGATTTAAGTCTTAGAGAAGAATAGAGGATTATGACATATGGATCTTAAGCTTCATTCGCCGGAGGGTGTAAGGGACATTACCGGCATTGAATGTGAAAAAAAGCACATTATAGACAGGGCTCTTAAGGACGCGATCTTATCCTATGGATATGAACAGCTTGAAACCCCGACCTTTGAATATTTTGACACCTTCAGCTACAGGGTTGGGACCATTCCTTCAAAGGATATGTATAAATTCTTTGACAGGGAGGGGAATACCCTTGTACTGCGCCCGGATGTTACCCCTTCAGTGGCAAGGGTCTTCGCGAATAATCACAGGGAAGGAGACGCGCTTCCTAAGAGGCTGTTTTATTCAGAAAATATTTTCATAAACCATTCCAGTCATCAGGGAAGGCTTAAGGAAACCACACAGATCGGAGCGGAGCTTATCGGAGACGATGGTATAACCGCTGATGCTGAGGTGGTCGCAATGGCGATACAGGCTTTGGAGGCTGCCGGGCTTTCGGATTTTACGGTTTCCATAGGACATGTAAATCTTTTAAAGGGATTATTTTCCGCCTACAGCTTTTCAGAAGAAGAGGAAGCCAAGGTTTATGACAGGATGATAAACAAAAATGTTTTCGGACTGGAGGAGCTTCTTTTAGAAAAGAAGGTGGATGAAAAGCTTGTTAAATTATTCACTTCCGTAGGCAGGCTGTTTTCTTCCGTTGAGGAATTTGAGGATATTAAAAGAAACGTAGAGGAATACACTCTGATAGCTGATACCTTTTCATATTTTATTAAGCTTTATGAGCTTTTGGAGGCCTACGGAGTTGGGAATCATGTTTCATTTGAGCTGGGGCTGGTTTCAAGCTACAGATATTATTCCGGAATCCTGTTTTTCGGATATACCTACGGCTCCGGCCAGGCAATCCTTTCCGGGGGACGTTATGACGGGCTAATGGAATATTTTGGGGTGAATATGCCGGCCATAGGCTTTGCCATAATGTCGGATGAGCTGCTTGGTGCAATGGAAAGACAGGGGATAGAGATTCCAGTTAATACCAGAAAAAGAGCATATATTTATGACGGCAATTCTTTTAAGGAAGCTGTAGGAAGGGCTATGGCGGACAGAAAAGAGGGTTATGTGGTCAGCTTGTTTGATAAGGAAAAGTACGACAAAAATCCCGGACTTACAGGATATGAGGTGATCTATGTCTGATAAATATCTTACCATAGCTTTGGGAAAGGGACGTCTTGCAAGGCAGGCGATAGCCTTGTTTGAAAAGATAGGCATTTCCTGTGAAAGCATAAACGATAAAACGACAAGAAAGCTGATATTTACAGACGAAGAGAACAGGATCAGGTTTTTCCTGGCAAAAGCTCCTGACGTACCTACCTATGTGGAATATGGGGCTGCCGACATCGGGATAGTGGGTGAGGATACAATTCTCGAAGAAGGCAGGAATATTTACGAGGTACTGGATCTTGGTTTTGGAAAATGCAGGATGTGCGTTTGCGGTCCCGAGTCTGCGAAAAAGTATCTTTCCGGAGGCGGACAGATCAGGGTTGCTTCCAAATATCCGAATATCGCATCTGATTATTTTTTTAACAAAAAGCATCAGACTGTGGAAATAATCAAGCTGAACGGTTCCATAGAATTAGCGCCCATAGTTGGGCTTTCCGAGGTGATCGTTGATATAGTCGAGACAGGCAGCACCTTAAAGGAAAACGGGCTTGTGGTCTTGGAGGAGGTCGTCCCCCTCTCTGCAAGGGTGGTAGTAAACCATGTCTCCATGAAGATGAACAACGAGAGGATAAATGATCTTATACGCAGCCTGAAAGGAGCGTTATGAAGCGTTTAAAACTATCAAAGGATACGGTTTCGGATATAACACAGTCATTACTCAAGCGCAGTCCCCACCAGTATGGCGAATATGAAGATACTGTAAGGGAGATCATAGAAGACGTAAAAAAACGGGGTGATGATGCGCTGTTTTACTATACCAAAAAGTTTGACGGGGCTGATCTTACAAAGAATACCATTAAGGTTACAAAAGAGGAATTTGACAGGGCCTATGAGAACGTGGATGAAAAGCTTTTATCCGTTATCAGAAAGGCGCTTGTAAATATAAAAGATTTCCATGAAAAGCAGAGACAGAACAGTTGGTTTGAGACAAAGGACGGGGTGCTTTTAGGGCAGAAGGTCACTCCCCTGGAGAGAGTGGGAGTATATGTTCCCGGAGGCAAGGCCGTTTATCCTTCCTCTGTGCTTATGAACATTGTTCCCGCGAAGATCGCGGGGGTTGAGCAGATAATAATGACAACGCCCTGTGACGCAAAGGGAAATATTCCGGCTTCAACCCTTGTGGCAGCGGCAGAGGCAGGAGTGGACGCGGTGTATAAATGCGGCGGGGCTTCGGCCATTGCAGCGCTGGCCTTCGGAACAGAAAGCATTCCCAAGGTTGATAAGATCACCGGACCGGGAAATATATTTGTGGCCTTGGCGAAAAAGGCAGTATTCGGCCATGTGAGCATTGATTCCGTTGCAGGGCCAAGTGAGATTTTAGTGCTGGCGGATGAAACTGCCAATCCCAGGTTTGTGGCAGCGGATCTTCTGTCACAGGCTGAGCATGATGAGCTTGCTTCCGCGATACTGATCACGACCTCAGCATGGCTGGCAGGCGCTGTGGAGGAAGAAATAAAGGGGTTTTTGGAGGTGCTTTCAAGGAAGGATATAATCCAGAAATCTTTGGATAATTTCGGTTATATCTTAGAGGCCGAAAGCATGGAGCAGGCAATAGAAACTGCTAATGCCATAGCATCCGAGCATCTTGAGATCGTTACAAAGGACCCTTACGATGTTATGACAAGGATCAAAAATGCCGGGGCTATCTTTTTGGGAGAATATTCATCAGAGCCTTTGGGAGATTATTTCGCGGGTCCCAATCATGTGCTTCCGACCAACGGAACGGCAAGATTTTTCTCGGCGCTTTCGGTGGATGATTTCATCAAAAAATCAAGTGTTATAGCCTATTCAAAGGAAGCCTTAAAGGAGATATATCCTGATATTGTTACATTCGCAAAATGTGAGCAGCTAACTGCCCACGCCAATTCCATAGAGGTAAGATATGAAAAATAGAAGGGCTACTGTTTCAAGGATAACGGGAGAAACGGATATTACCGCAACCATTGACATTGACGGCAGCGGGAGAACCGATATTATTACGGAGATCGGGTTTTTCGATCATATGCTGGATGGCTTTGCAAGGCACGGACTTTTTGACCTGGATATACAGGCAAAGGGAGATCTGAACGTGGACTGCCATCATACGGTGGAGGATACGGGAATTGTTCTTGGGGGAGCCATAAGGGACGCACTGGGCGATAAAACAGGCATAAAGCGTTTCGGGGAATGTATACTGCCTATGGATGAGGCTTTGGTGCTATGCGCCATAGATCTTTCAGGAAGACCGTATTTCAGATTTGAGCATGAATTTAAGGTTGAGAGGCTGGGGTATTTTGATACTGAAATGGTAAGGGAATTTTTCTATGCCATTTCATATTCCGCAGGCATGAATCTGCATTTTAAGGTTTTGGCGGATGGCAATACCCATCATGTAATCGAGGCGATGTTTAAGTCCTTTGGAAAAGCTCTTGATATGGCCACCATGGAAGATCCAAGGATAAAGAGTGTTCTGTCCACGAAAGGGAGATTATAATAATGGAGCATAAGAATATCGTAGCTACCATATACATCAAAGATGGAAAGGCGGTAAACAGTCCTGAGGATCTGTCAGAGAGAATGAATCTTATGGAGCTGGCGAGGCTTTATAACGACAGCGGAGTTGATAAGATCATCTGCGTGGATCTTTCAAAGGATGATGAGGAGCATGAGGTAAATCTTCTTGCCATAAGACAGATATACCGTACATTTTCCATAAAGATCTGCGGGGCAGGAAATGTAAACCGCTTGGAGGATGTTAAAAAGCTTCTTTACGCCGGCTGTGTTGAGGTCATACTTAACGGCTCCAAGCCTTCGACTATCCAGCTTGTAAAGGAGGCCAGCGAGCGTTTCGGAGCGCATAAGATACTGGTGTCTATCGACAACATGGATTTTGTGTTCAAGACCAAGGATTTTTCCGAGGACTGCATCCATGAATTTATCGTGATGAACCAGGAGACCCTTACAAGCATAGAGCAGATCGTGGATATTCCCTATATTTTAAGACAGGATGAGATGGATTTTGAAAAGCTGGTCTCCCTGTTATCCTCAAAGAATATCAGAGGGATATACGGTGATTTCATAGATCAGGAAAATATTGATATAATGCAGCTTAAGGCATCACTGTCCGAACGCGGGATAAGGATGGATAATTTTGAGGCGGCGCTTTCATGGTCTGATCTTAAGCCGGGGCCGGACGGACTGATACCGGTTGTGGTTCAGGATTATATGACCAATGCGGTGCTTATGGTGGCATATATGAATGAGGAAGCGTTTAATACCACCATCCGCATAGGCAAGATGACCTACTGGTCCAGAAGCAGGAACGAGCTTTGGACAAAGGGTATGACCAGCGGCCATTTACAATATTTAAAAGCCCTTACGGCAGATTGTGATTTTGACACATTGCTGGCAAAGGTCTCACAGGTTGGAGGAATTGCCTGCCACACAGGACGACCGAGCTGCTTTTTCAATAATATCGTTAAAAAAGAATATGTGGAGCGTAATCCGCAGAAGGTTTTTGACGATGTATATGAGGTGATCATGGACCGCAAGAAGAATCCCAAGAGCGGCTCATATACCAATTATCTCTTTGACAAGGGACTTGATAAGATACTCAAAAAAGTGGGAGAGGAAGCCGCGGAGGTTATTATCGCGGCGAAAAATACAGAGCCGTCGGAGCTTGTGTATGAGATCTCGGATTTCCTCTATCACTGCATGGTGCTGATGGCTGAAAAGAATGTCACATGGGAGGAGGTAACCCGTGAATTGGCACAGAGATAGGCTATGGAAGATACAATAAAGCTTGCCCTGCCTGAAGAGATATTGCTGGCTGTTGATAAGCCGGCAAGGTATACAGGCAATGAAATGGGCTGTGTGATCAAGGATGAGTCCGGTATACGAATCCGCTTTGCGCTGTGTTTTCCCGATCTGTATGAGATAGGCATGTCCCATCTCGGTATCCAGATCCTTTATGAAATGTTCAACAGACGTGATGATGTCTGGGCGCAGCGGGTTTATTCTCCATGGACGGATCTGGGGGATATCTTAAAGGAAAAGGATATCCCTCTTTTTTGCCTGGAAAGCCAGAGGCCGGTTAAGGAATTTGATTTCCTTGGGATAACCTTACAGTACGAGATGTGCTATACCAATATCCTTCAGGTATTGGAGCTTTCGCAGATACCGCTTTTGGCTTCGGAAAGGGGAGAAGCTGACCCCATAGTTATCGGCGGGGGACCCTGTACCTATAATCCGGAACCGCTGGCGGATTTCTTTGATATTTTTTATATCGGAGAGGGAGAATGTTCCTACGATGAGCTTTTTGAGCTGTATAACAGCTTAAAGGACGAAGGCAATTACAGCAGGGCGTTTTTTTTGCATGAGGCGTCTCATATTGAGGGAATTTATGTGCCCTGCTTATATGAAGTGTCTTATAATCCGGATGGTACGGTCTGTGATTTCGCTCCCAGATATGAGGATGTTCCAGGTACGGTAAGGAGGGTTATCGTTAAGGAGCTGGATGAGGCTGTTTATCCTACTTCTCCGGTAATTCCATATGTGCAGGCTACCCAGGATCGGATAGTGTTAGAGATAATGCGCGGATGCATCAGGGGCTGCCGGTTCTGCCAGGCAGGTATGGTGTATCGTCCCAACAGGGAAAGGTCGCTTGAGACCTTAAAGGGCTACGCAAAACAGATGATGGATAACACGGGTTATGATGAGATTTCCCTGTCTTCCTTAAGCTCAAGTGATTACAGCAGGCTACCGGAGCTTGTGAATTTCCTTATAGAAGAATGTTCCGCGAGGAATGTTAATATTTCCCTGCCTTCACTGCGGATTGACGCCTTTTCTCTTGATGTGATGAAAAAGGTTCAGGATGTAAAAAAGACAAGCCTGACCTTTGCGCCGGAAGCCGGTTCACAGCGGATGAGGGATGTGATAAACAAGGGTATCACAAAGGAAGATATTCTTGCAGGAAGCGAGATGGCCTTTAAGGGCGGCTGGAGCAAGGTAAAGCTTTATTTCATGCTGGGTCTGCCGGGCGAGACTGATGAGGATATGAAGGCAATACCCGAGCTTTCCAATGAGATCGCCGCTCTGTATTATGATACTGTTCCCAAGGAGCAGCGAAACGGACGCTGCCAGATAACAATGAGTACCTCATTTTTCATTCCAAAGCCATTTACGCCTTTTCAGTGGGCAAGGATGTATCCGGCGAATGAATATAAGAGAAGGGCTGCCCTTGTTAATGAAACCATGAAGGAGCAGCTAAACCGCAAGAGCCTTAAGTATCAGTGGCACCAGACTGATGTGAGTGTGTTGGAAGGGGTGCTTGCAAGAGGAGACCGAAGGGTAGGCGCCGTGATATTAAAGGCTTATGAAAAGGGCGCAATATTTGATGCCTGGAGCGAATGCTTTGATAATGATATATGGATGGCGGCATTTAAAGAATGTGGGATAGACCCTGATTTTTACACCATGAGGGAGAGGGATGTTGAAGAAAAGCTGCCATGGGATTTTATTGATGTGGGCATTACAAAGGCATTTCTTGTCCGTGAATGGGAGAGATCAAAGCAGGGAATAGTTACCGAAAACTGCAGGGCAAAATGCCAGGGCTGCGGCTGTGCCGTTTACGGGGGAGGTGTATGCCATGCCTGACAGGATCAGGGTGAGGATACGCTTTTCAAAGAGCGGAATGTTTGCTTATGTGGGACATCTTGATATGATGAGGTATTTCCAGAAGGCAGTAAGAAGGGCGGAAATTCCCATTGCCTACAGCAATGGTTTTCATCCCCACCAGATCATGTCCTTTGCACTGCCTCTTGGAATGGGTATCACAAGCAGCGGCGAATATATGGATATTGAGCTAAAGGAGGATATGGAGCCTGCGCTTATTAAGACAAAGCTTGATGAGTGCATGGCAAAAGGAGTTGGGATAATCTCGGCAGGATATGTAGCTCCAAATGCAAAGAAATCCATGGCAGCGGTGGAAGCGGCAAGCTACCGCATCGGGGTTTTCACCAAAAACGATGATTTTGATATAAGTCTTTTGGAAGATGGGATAAGAAGGTTTTATCTTGATCAAAATGAGATCATCGTTGTAAAAAAGACTAAAAAAAGTGAAAATGAAATCGATCTGAAGAAGCTGATATATGAGCTTGAAATATCTGGTGAAAGTGTGGAAATGCTTATATCCTCCGGTTCACAGAATAATATAAAGCCTGAATTTGTCATGGAAAATTTAATGAGCTTTATGGGACTTGATACAGAAAATTTCAGGCTTGGTATCCACAGGAATGATATGTATTATAAGGGTGAGGATGGATGCTTTCATTCCATGAGTGAGTGCGGGTGATATAGATATAACCTATTAGGTCGGGCTGAGGTAGTTTATATACCTCATAGCGTGTTATTGTACTTGCATAAAAGTATTACAATGGGCGAATGGATTATGAAGATTTTTTCAGAAAAAGGCTGTTTGCACTTATGGACCAAAATGGAATAGCAGCTTATAAGCTAAGCAAAGCATTGGGCTTTGGCAAGAATTATTTTACAAAGCTCCTTGCGGGAGAGAGCCTGCCGAAGCTTAGGGATTTTTTCAGGATATGCGAATATTTTGGGATCACGCCGGAGGAGTTCTTTGACGACAGGCTTAAATATCCCCAAAAGGCAAAAAAGCTGCAGGGCATGATAGGAGAGCTGGGCAGCGAAGAGCTTGATATGATAATGCCCATAGTTGAGAGACTCTCGCAAAAAACTGTATGAGAAATCAGCCGTTCTTGAAAGCATCAAAGAGGTTGATGCCGGCGGCTGTTTTTTTGAGCTGTGCCATATTGGTAGTAATATATAGCTTCAGAGCGCTTATTTCATCGTCTGAAAAACCGTTGTTGGAGGAGAGCTTTGCGTCGGGTATTATCCATTCGCAGCTCTTTTTTTTGTCCACAAATCTGACAAAGGCATATTTTTTGTTATCCTTAAGGCAGATGGGGGATACGGACATGGTCATTTCTTCGTTCATAGGGCGGGTTCCTCTGTGTACGATGACGCCTCTGGCGACTTGTTTACTGGTTACGCATTTACAACAGTCAGCTTATCGTCGATTGCATCCACTATGAAGCTGTTGAGGCTCTGGTTGTGTGATAATGCGTAGACGGCAGCTCGCCTGTGTTGTTCAGGGTTTTTGAATCGGATGTTGATGCTGCCTTTGAAGGCGGTCTCCGGGGTGTCTCCTTTTGCCCATAGGATTGCTCTCCTTCGAGGAGAGTATAGCATGGCAGGATGGGATTTACAACTAAAAATAGACGCAAAAGAACAGAAAAAAATTCGCGGTGAAATGTAAAATTTATGTTAAAATGGCAGATGTGATAATTTAAGGATGGACTGATCGATACAGCAGAAAGCAAAGTGACAAATGAAACAAAAAGCAATGGCAGCATTTAAAGCTTATACAGACCGGTATGACAGCTCCGATGTGAAAATAAAGCTTAAGATAGACCATACATACAGGGTGGCTGACATATGTGAGCGGATCGCGAGGAGCTTTGAGCTGTCTGAGATTGAGACAGACTTCTGCTGGCTCATAGGGTTGCTTCATGATATAGGAAGATTTGAGCAGCTAAAACAATTTGGGACATTCATTGACAGGGATTCCATTGACCATGCAGAGCTGGGAGCTGATATATTGTTTTCCATGCCATTCTCTGAAACGGGGAAACCCCTGATAGAGAGCTTCATTGACCCTTCCGACTGGCTTGTTTTGGAGGATGAGGATTTTGATGGATGGGAAGAGATGGCTAAAATGTGTGAAACTGCAATCCGTCTCCACAACAAGCTGACCCTTCCGGACAGCTTGGACCCAGGTACGTTGTTTTACTGCAAGCTCATAAGAAGCTCGGATAAAATTGACATCTTCAGAGTTTTGACAGAGCCGCCATATGATGAGAGGAACCGATCCATCATTGCCGGTTCAAAGGATGGCTCGATAGGTCCGGCAAGAGATGATATAATCCGTTGTGTCCGAGAGCATCGATGTGTGCCCAAGACTTTTGAAAGAACAAATTTTGAAAGCCTTATATCCCAGTGCTGCATGGCTTTCGAGCTGGACTTTCCTATTGCGTGGGATATCGCAAAGAGTCAGGGATAATCTGCCTGTAGCGGATACGATGATGCAGGAGCAGCTTGAGATCTTAAGAACCGAGATGCAGAAGGCATGGGAAGAACCCAGCCTGCCGGAACTGTAGATGGATAGTGTTCACATTTCCGATGTGCTGGAAGCTATACTTCTACAGATGCCGGAACACATGCGCGAAGCTCGGTTTTAGGAATGGAAAGAAAGATATCAATTAAAGAAGCATCGAGCTGGGTACCTGAAACCTCCTTCAGTATGGAGACTGCATCCTCATAGGTACGCGGATCCTTGTAGGAACGCCGCATTGTAATGGCACAATAGGTATCCGCAAGTGCTATTATGCGCGTTGCGGTGCATAGTTCTTCGGATGGAATTTTGTAATAACCATTGCCGTCAAGTCTTTCGTGGTGATATTCGATCCACGGGAGAATTTCTTTAAAGGAATGGAGCGGTTCTAAAATACGTGCCCCAATACGGGGATGATTACGCATTATCACCCATTCCTCATCTGTCAGGGGAGCAGGTTTGTTGAGTATCTGCTCAGGAATACCAAGCTTTCCGATATCGTGCATCAGAGCAGCAAATTCAAGACTTAAAGGGTTGATGCCCGCACGCTTGTGTGCAGGCAGATATTGATATATGAGCATGGTAACATTCTGGACATATTGGCTGTGACCACGAAGATTTGGATCACGCGCGTCTACCACACTTATCAATGCTTCGGCAATATTAAGACAGTTTTCTTTTACTGTAGATACCAGACGGAAGATCAGAGTCAGTATTATAGCGACAAATATACTTCCGCCAAAGAGAATTCCGGCAAGCATCAAATCTGCCGCACCCGATAATGCCACGGAGATATATCCTATAAGGAAAAATATAAGCAATACAAGAGACAATCCTTCCCATATCCTGTCCAATCGGACACCAGATGAAAGCACATCACGGCTACCGCGGATAAATATTATAAAGCGCGCAATATTGGCAACCATGAGCAGCGCGCCTGAAGAAACCATCAATAATATAAGACTCTGCATTTTCCGGCCTCCTTTTTCCAAACGACTATTATACAACAAATTCATAGCTAATGGTACAAATTTCTTTTCTAATATATTATTGACGTGTCCAGTAGTGGACATGATAAAGTTAGATGAATTGAGTAAAAGTGTACGATTTTTACAGTGAGCAGGGGTGTAGCAGATGAAAAAAGATTTTGAGATTGAAGGCGAGAAAATGTACACAATACGGGAAACAGCGGAAATCTGCGGTGTGAGCCGCGCAACCCTTATTCGGATGGAGAAGGCAGGCTTTGACTCGCCGCGTTATGTTGATGAAAAAAATGGGTATCGCTACTATGATGTAGTAAATATTCACCGAATCAAATTGTACCAGATGCTGCAGCTTATGGGACTCTCAAACAAAGAGATATATTCCTATTTTGACAACAAGATGGAAGCTGCTGATTTTCTTGCCGCTCTTAACGAACGACTTGCAGTTGCCAAGCGCTGTGTGGAGGAATTTGAGGCAAGGCTTATCGAAAGGGGCAGCATCCGCTATGAGTATATCACCTTGCCGGAAGTCATGTGCTATACATTCAATGCTCCAATGTCCAAGCCGAAGGACCAGATTGAATATAATTATCGCAAGGTGCAGGAAATGTATGATCTGGGGTTTAAGCCAGCAGCAACTGTGCCAATGTTTTCCATAGCTCCCGGAGTAAATGAAATATACGAAAAAAATCATTCCAATATAGGCACAACTATAGCGGTTGCCATCGATCCCGGACATATTCCTGACGCATCAAAGGTCATAAGCTTTCATGCCCGACACGCTTTCTCCCTTATTTATAAAGGAAACGATGATGATGTTATGCAAAATGGAGCGGATATGCTTTTAGAGGAGATGGAGCAAAGGAACTTAAAGGCGAAGGGACCTTGCTATGGAATATGTATATTGGGACCTTTTTTTGGTACACAGATAGATCCGGATGATTACGTGTTCCGTTGGGCTATACCGGTAGAGTAACAAGGGGGGGAATCTGTATGAGGAAATTAAAAACAAAAAAGCGGGCTGCCGGACGAAGAATTCCTGTTTTTTCATCTATTCGTTTCCGCATCATGTCTACTATTGGAATCGCGGTATTTATCGCTGTTATCTCTATTTTGCTCGTTGTGACGATACCTGTGCGGGGTGAGCTTGACAGCGTCAACACGAATTATCTGTACATGACGACAGTGCTTTACGGGCAGAAGCTGGAGACGGCAGTAAACCTGACAAAGAATGATGTGGATATCAGAAAAGTTCCCTCGAGACTGGAGTCTTTTTTGAAGGAAGCAAGGCTTGAAAACTGCGCAAGCAGTTACTGCTTCTTGATTAGAGAGGACGGAACCGTTATCCTTCATCCTGATCTTACAAAGGTGGGAAGACAGGTTGGCATAGAGGATCTCCAGGACATTGTAAGCCAAATGAAAAGCGGTGAGCCTCCGGAGCCGGGCATTATAACCTATAAAGAGGACGGAGCGGAAAAGATAGCTGCTTTTTATGCCAGCAGCAAGGGCTTTATCCTGGCAATATGCTCAGACAGGGAGGATTTTCTTGCCACGATCAACAGAACAACGAGAATGGCTATACTTGCAGGCATCGGAATCTTTGCAGTCATGCTTATGTTTGGCCTGTATCAGGCTCTTCGTATTACCAGGCCGATCGAAACAGTATCCGAGGTGGTTGACCGGATAGGGACGTTGGATTTCAGAGGAGATGAGAGGACGGAGTATCTTGCCAAGAGGAAGGATGAAACAGGCATTATTGCGGCATCTGTTGAGAATATGCAGGAAAGGCTGTCAAAGATCATCACAGAGATCAAAAAGCAGAGTTCACTTTTGTATGAGTCCGCCGGAGAGCTTTGGGGAAATGCCAGGGAGACCAATGAGACGGCATCACAGATTGATTCAGCCGTAAAGGAAATTGCTACCGGAGCATCGGAAACCAAGCGGGCAAATGAGGAGGTTGGTATTATCGGAGAAATGATCATAGATACCGGAACGCAGGTTTCAAGTCTTTCCGAGACAGCCAACCGCATGAGCCAGACCAGTGAGGAGGCCTTTAAAGTCCTGACCGAGCTGGTACAGATCAATGCACAGACCGCTAAAGCAATAGACCGCATCTATGAACAGACAAATGAAACGAATCAGGCAGCAGAGAAGATCAAGGAAGTGACTGCGCTCATTTCGAGCATTGCAAGCCAGACAAATCTGCTCTCTCTTAACGCGAGGATTGAGGCCTCCCGCGCGGGTGAAGCCGGCAAAGGCTTTGCTATTGTTGCTTCAGGCGTCCAGGACCTTGCGGAGCAGTCCAGAGCTTCAGTAGAAAGCATAGATACTATAGTAGAAGAGCTTATACAAAATTCTTCAAAAGCCGTAGAGGTAATGGATGAGGTTCGTGAAGTCATGCAGAGGCAGAGTATAATGGTAGAGCAGACCTCCGGAGCCTTTCGCAGTGTGCGGGAGGGCATAGACGGTTCCCTTGATAATGCTGACAATATCCGGAGACATACAGATCAACTGGAGAATGCCCGTGTAAGTATAATAAATACAGTAGACAGTCTTTCCTCTATTGCCTCACAGAATGCGGAGAGCTCACAGGAGACTTCGGACAATCTGGCAGGTATACTTCGTGCGCTGCAGACCATGACAGCAGGCATAGATGGGCTTAATATGATCGCCAGGACTCTGGATGAAAATATCAATGAGATTATCATAGAGGAGGAGAAGAACTCATGACGCAAAAAGGGCTTGTTAGAATTTGTATGCTTTTAAGCGCTGTCTTGCTTGCGGGCTGCGGTAAGAATGAAAACGACCAGGTAAGCTCTTTATCAGAGGCGGCTTGTACTGACGGCGGGAAGGTGCTTAATATCTATTCATGGAACGATGAGTTTGAACAGCGTATGACTGACTATTATCCGGGGTATACGGACAACGGAGACGGTACCGGCAGTATTGGAGATACGAAGGTAGTATGGACGATCAACCCTACGGAAGAATACGCATACCAGAATGCCCTTGATGAGGCTCTGTTATTAAATATGGACGCTTCCGCGGATGATAAGGTAGATCTGTTTCTGATGGAGGCGGATTATATATTAAAATATGTG
Organism: uncultured Lachnospiraceae bacterium; assembly: GCA_905233905.1. GTDB lineage: Bacteria > Bacillota > Clostridia > Lachnospirales > Lachnospiraceae > RGIG4930. The sequence goes on along the minus strand of CAJOFN010000006.1, from coordinate 1,260 downwards.
GATTCGGATTATACATTGGATATTATGAAGGATCTCGGCATTTCGGAGGATGAGCTTTCTGATCAGTATCCATACACGAAAAAAATTGCAACTTCCCAGGAGGGGAAGCTAAAAGGATCAAGCTGGCAGGCAACTCCGGGATTGTTTGCTTACCGTCGTTCTATCGCAAAGGATGTACTTGGGACTGATGATCCGACAGAGGTACAAAAGGCATTATCTGATTGGGATAAATTTGAGGATACAGCGGCAAAAGCACATAAAAAAGGCTATAAGATGCTTTCGGGTATGGAGGATTGGTTCCGTGTATTTTCCAATAACGCCAAGCAGCCCTGGGTATCAGATTTGAACAGTTCAACACCGCATATCCAGATTGACGACGGACTATTTGACTGGGCCGAAAAGTGCAAGCGTTATTATGAGAACGGCTGGATGGGAACCGCTGCGCTTTGGAGTGATGAATGGAGCTTTGATCAGACTGTTGAGGGAAAGGTATTCGGGTTCTTTTATTCGACATGGGGCATCAATTTTACCCTTGTGGGTAACGCAGGAGAGGAAGGCTTTGGAGACTGGGCAGTCTGTGAGGGACCTGCGGCATGGTACTGGGGAGGAACCTGGATCGCAGGTGCCAGGGGAACTGATAACGCGTCATTGGTTGCGGATATAATGCGAAAGATGACCTGCGATAAGGACAATATGGTCGCCATTACTAAGGGAACAGAGGACTATACTAATACCATATCCGGCATGCAGGAGATAGCACATTCCGATTACAAGTCGGCATTTTTAGGTGGGCAGAACCATATTGCCCTGTTTTCAGATGCCGCGCCCAAGATTGACATGTCCGTCGTCGGTCCATATGATCAGGGCTTGACGGAAGCCTTTAAGGAGGCGTTTACAGGATATGTAAAGGGAGAGTACAGCAAGGAGGTGGCACAGAAAAAGTTCTATGATGAAGCTGTAATAAAATTTCCGGAGCTGACTTACGACGAAAAAGATGTTGAATGATATTGAAAAAACGGGTGGCAAAGATGCTTGTGAAATAATAGGACTAAGCCAGAGAAACCTTGATAAATCAATGGTTTCAAAGGCTTAGTCCTATTTTCTTGACCGGAATGGTGTAACTGTTGGAGTGATTTTAGTCAATTTCTGATTGGAAGAATGAGTATAAACATCTGCTCCCTGATTGTACCAAGCCTTGCGATATGGTATACTTTTCCGTATCAAATATCAGATGAAAAGGAGTTTGAGCATGGCTGATGG
>CAJOFN010000005.1 GCA_905233905.1 uncultured Lachnospiraceae bacterium | reverse complement strand
GCTGCCGTCGAGTCATTTGACTCATATGCAACAGAATCATTTGCCACTGAGAAGCCTGCCTCAAGAGCGTAGTTGCCGTTAAGAACTACAAACGCGGCTTCGTTTGCTACTCTTGCAACCTGTGCAGCCTCAAGCTCAACGATCTCAATATTGTTGGGATTGTCAACTATATCGTTCTTGGTTGCTGTAAGGTCTGCGCCTTCCTTTAAGGTGATGATACCGTTGTCCTGGAGCAGAAGGAGTGCTCTTGCCTCATTGGTAGTATCATTAGGTACTGCTATCTCATCCCCATCAGAAAGCTCTGAAAGCTCCTTCTTTGTTCCGGGATAGATCCCGAAGGGCTCATAATGAATACCGCCTGCGTTTATTAGATGTGTACCCTTTTCAGCATTGAAATCATCAAGGTAAGGGATGTGCTGGAAATAATTTGCGTCAAACTCACCCTGCTCAACAACAAGGTTGGGCTGTACATAATCTTCAAACTCTGTTACTTCAAGGTTCCATCCATGCTCGGATAATACCTTTGCCGCCTCTGCAAGGATCTCAGCATGAGGTGTGGGGGATGCTGCAACCTTAATTGTCTCGCCGTTTCCTTCGGGAATATCAGCGTCGCTTGTTCCTTCAGCACCTGCTGCCTCAGCTTTGCCGCCTTCCACAACAAGTGTCTCTTCGTAATCTTTTCCGTAAGTATCAAGCAGGGTCGCCTCATAGTCTGCGTGGAAGAAGTTCTCGCTTCCAAGGCTCTCTATCTCACCGTTTAACCAGTCAAGAAGAGTTGAATTACCCTTTGAAACTGCCGCTGCTATGGTATCCTTGCTTCCAAGCTCGGATATGCCCACGGTATAGCCTGAATTCTGCAGCGCGTAGGCTATAACCTCTGTATTGTCGTTCGCCCATGCCACGGCCTGTCCGTTCTCTAAAGCTGTCTTGGCATTTGCGTAGGTATCGTACTTCTGCAGCTTGATCTCAGGGTTGTTCTCTGTAAGATAAGTCTCTGCTGTGGTTCCGGAAATAACGATAACCTCATCATCCTCTCCGATCTCACTCAAATCCTTGATCACATTGCTGTCGGGAGATACAACACCGAGAGCCACGTTCATGTAAGGAAGAGTGAAATCAACCTTTTCGGCACGCTCATCTGTCACGGTAAAGTTTGCTAAAACTATATCTACCTTGCCGGTCTCAAGATACTCAACACGGTTGGCAGCTTCCGTGGATACATAATTGATATCTACTCCCAGATCCTCTCCGATCCTCTCTGCAAAGTATACATCGTATCCCTGATAATCACCGTTTTCGTCAACATAACCAAAGGGGTTCTTATCGGAAAATACACCAATATTTACCGTACCGGAATCCTTTATCTCATCCAGCGTTCTGTAAACCACATCACTTGAAGCCTCTTGGGTGACCTCTTCATCGGAGGATGCCCCGGATGTATCCGTTGACTGACTTGAGCCGCCTCCTCCACAGGCTCCAAGTCCTCCTGCCAGAGCACCTGTCAACAGCAACGCTGTAAGCTTTTTCCCTAAACCATTCATAATCTGTTACCTCCTTAACTCATATGGTAGTAAGAATGATACTCTACTATTCCTACTATTTCAATAGGTTTAGTAGTGCAATTTTTCACCTTATCTTCATCATAATTTGTACAATTTTACCAATCTTTACTTTCTCTTATCGAAAGCGACAGCTATTTTTGAACCCAGAGCCTGCAGGATCATTACAAGCGCTACCAGAAGCACAACCGTAACGATCATTATATCTGCCTGATATCTGTAGTAGCCGTAACGTATGGCTATGTCTCCCAGACCGCCGCCTCCAACGACTCCTGCCATCGCGGAATAGCCCAAAACAGTTCCCAGCATTATGACAATGCCTGATATAAGAGACACCCTGCCTTCCACAAGGAGTACGCTGGTTATAAGGGTCCAGGTTCCTGCTCCCATGGACTGTGCCGCCTCAATTACTCCTGCGTCAACCTCTGATACTGAGGATTCCACCATTCTCGCAATAAGCGGGGCAGCGGAAAGCGTCAGTGGCACTATCGTTGCCGTGGAGCCGTAGGTCCTTCCTACAATGAATAAGGTAAAGGGCATCACAAGTATCAACAGGATAAGGAAGGGAATACTCCTCATGACATTGGCTATAAAGCTTAATATGCCGTATATCGCGGCGTTGGGTTTAAGTCCTTTCTGAGATGAAACATATAATGCCACTCCCCAGGGCAGTCCGATTATATAGCCGAAAAATGTGGATATAACTGTCATATATAGGGTTTCAAATATACCCTTGCCTATCATGCTGACTACTTCAGCGGTAAAACTCTCAAACATCTTCCGTAACCTCCGATACCACAAGCTTTTTCTCTTCAAGGTATGCTATCATATCTTCCTGCATCCTCTTATCCTCCGGAAGCCCCAGGATCATATCTCCCATAGCGGTTCCCTCAACATTTCTTGTGTTGGCTCTTAATATGTTGACCGGTGTTTTAAAATGAAGCACCATATTCGCTATGACCGGCTCATATGAAGAATTTGTCTCGAATACTATCCTTATTCTCCTGTCCTCATGGAGAAGAGGAATCTCCATATCCTTCTCCCCTATCACCAGCATCTTTCCCGCATGAGACTTGGGATTTGCGAATATATCCGACACTATCCCACTTTCAGCCAGCCTGCCGTCTTCTATTATGGCCACCTTGTGGCATATATCCTGAACAACGGACATCTGATGGGTAATAACAATTATGGTTATTCCCATTTCATCATTTATCTTTTTCAAAAGCTCCAGTATCTGAGCCGTAGTCCTCGGGTCAAGGGCGCTTGTTGCCTCATCACACAGAAGGATCTTCGGATCGTTTGCAAGAGCCCTTGCTATCGCCACCCTCTGCTTTTGTCCTCCGGAAAGCTGGGACGGATAATTCTTTTCCTTTTCACTTAAGCCTACGGTTTTAAGCAGCTCCCTTGCCTTCTGCCTTGCCTGAGCCTTATTCATCTTCTGTATACGGAGCGGAAAAGCTACATTATCAATGATATTGACCTGATTCAGCAGATTGAAGTTCTGGAAGATCATGGCTATGCTGCCCCGGATCTCCTTTAGCTTTTTGTCGCTTAGTCCCGACAGCGCCTCCCCGTCTATATATACTTCACCACTGGTGGGCCTTTCCAGGAAGTTAAGACATCGTACCAATGTTGACTTTCCTGCGCCCGACATCCCTATGATCCCGTATATGTCTCCCTTTTCAATGCTTAAGTTGATATCCTTTAGGGCATTTACCTCGGAATCCTTGTTGTAAAAGGTCTTTGATAGGTTTTTAACCTCAACTATCCCTGCCATTACACTCTCCTCTATATCACATAGTCAACAGACATGTCGCCATACCAGCCGACCATATCCTCCAGGGTTATATTATCTACAACACCCCGGATGGCGTCATCAAGCTTCTTCCAGACAATATTCGCCACACAGGCTTCCTTCCTGTCACAATCATCATTGTCCACACAGGAAACAGGGGTAATATTCCCCTCGGTGACCCTTAATATATCTCCCACCGTATACTCTTTGGTTGCTCTCTTAAGGTAATAGCCTCCGTTTGCGCCCCTGACCGACGTAACATAACCTGATTTATTTAACATGGAAATGATCTGCTCGAGGTATTTTTCAGATATCTTCTGCCTCTTTGCTATATCCTTCACGCGTATCGGCTCACCTGTGTTGTAAATAGCCAGATCCAGCATGATTCTCAAGGCATATCTTCCTTTTGTTGATATAGTCATAACAACCTCCGCCAACAAAATCTATATATTCCTACGGGATTAGTGGGATTATAGGGCAAAAAAACTCCTTTGTCAATACACTAACCCCGCTTTTTATTTCAAAAGCTTATTTAGTTCGATCAGCAAGGCGTCCTCTGACTCTATCAAAACAGCGTCCATTCCCAATTCGATAGACGCCTGGACATTTTCCGGTCTGTCATCAAAAAACAGGCTTTCTTCGGGAAGGATATCGTATTTGTCAAACAGAGCGTTGTATATTTCGTAGTCGGGCTTGATCCTGTGTATCATATATGAAACCATGGCTCCGTCGAAATACTTCATCGCGGTTATCTTTTGGGTATGGGTCTCAAACAATACGCTTGAGTAATTTGAAAGTATGTACAGTCTGTATCCCTTTTGATGAAGCCTTTCGCACCTGTCGTATACCTCGGGCCTTGCAACAGGCATATTTTCCTTGTTTTCAAAAAAATATCTTATCTCCGGTTCATGCCCCGGATGCTTCTTTACAAGCATTTCAATCACATCCTCATAGGGAATGTTCTCATAATCGAATTCAGCCCACAGAGGATCGCGGCAGGTTATATTGTAAAACTCCTCTGCCTCATTCGGTGTCAGGCCATAATCTATCATCAGTCCCTTCCAGCGATATGATAGCAGTACATGACCCACGTCAAATACTATATTTTTGTATTTCATAGCAATTCCTTTCAATGCCACTTCAGCCACTGTAAATTATACGGAAAATATTATTCTCCCGCAATACAATAATTATTGTGCATATTTACTATATTGTGGTACAATAGTGGACATATTATTGTTTTATTTTTTAGGGAGAGGGTAATAATGGCAAGACAAAAAAAGCGCTCTTCCGGCACATCGGGAAGTTCCGGAAGCAAAATCAACGGAAAAAGGGAGAAAAAGATCAAGGATAAGCTGCTGCAGTCCATCATGCCTGCGGTGCTTGTCACTATCGTTGTCCTGGTGCTTATATCTTCGGTTCTTACAAGGTCACGGATGCATGAGATGGCACAGTCAGAGCTTGAAGCATCGATCACCAATCAGAGTGACAACATCGAAGCCTGGATGCAGGAGAATCTCGAGAACTTCTCCACCATCAAGACTACAATAGAGGCTGTCAAGCCCTCTGACGATGAGCTTGCAGACCTGTTAAGCGCCTATGTGGGCACGAACAGCAATTCACCCAACGGTGTCTACGCCGCAAGCCAGTCCGGCAAGCTGTATGTTGGTGAGGGCGCAGAGCTTTCGGTAAGCGACCCTACCTCAACTGAGTGGTTTAAACAGGGACTTACCCGTGTAGACATGGCATACGGCGAAGCTTACAAGAACAGTGACGGTGTATACGTCATCTCCGCCTCCGGCATCATCAATGATGGCAGTGATGACCTTAAGGTAGCCGCGGCGGATGTTACCCTTGACAAGATCTCGATCATCGTTAATTCCGGCGTCAAGATGAAGCACGCCAGTTCGTTCCTTGTCAACACCGACGACAACATGATCCTGGCCCACCGGGATTCATCACTTGTGTCCACGACGCTTTCACCCGGAAGCAGCGATCCTGTTCTTGCCGGAGTATATGAGAAAATAGCCAACGCCGACTATTCCACGGATCAGATGGGTGGATATACCGTTGCCTTTTCTGAAGTCTCCAATACTGACTGGCTTTTGGTATCCTACATCGAGAACAAGATCATCATGGCGAACGTTACCCGCCTGATCCTGATACTTCTGCTGGTCGGCCTGCTGGCTGTGATAATAATCAGTATCCTTATCAGACTTATCGTAGATCGGGTTATAAAGCCTATTTCAGCCATCACCGAGAATATTTCCGCTATGTCATCGGGAGATTTCACCATTGAAGTGTCCAATACCTCCAATGACGAGATCGGACGCATGGGTGAACAAGTTGGCAAATTCGTCGGCTCAATGCGCAATATGCTTTCGTCCATCAACCATGAGTCTGAGCGTCTCAAGATCCAGTCTGACAACAGCGATACCGTAAGCCGCAACATGTACGATGCCTCCCAGTCCCAGGAAGAGGCCATGGAGAACCTCAATCATACCGTTGACGAGCTTGCAATAGCTGTAAACGAAATAGCCGAAAACGCCACTACCTTAAAGATGGTAGTATCCGATACCAAGGCCAACTCTGACAAGGCTTCAGAGAGCATGAAGGAAACCGTTGACATCTCTCAAAAGGGCCGCGCCGACATGGAAAGGCTTTCAGAAGCTATGGACGGGATCCGTCTGGCAAATGATGAGCTTGTTACTTCCATTAACAAGGTAGGAAAGGCTTCGGATGAGATCACTAACATCGTAGACATGATCGGTGATATTGCTGAAGAGACCAATCTCCTTTCGCTTAATGCTTCCATAGAGGCTGCAAGAGCCGGAGAGGCGGGAAGAGGCTTTGCGGTAGTGGCAACAGAGATCGGAGGACTTGCCAACAACTCCGCTGATAGTGTAAACAACATCTCAGCGCTTATCGACCAGGTCAGAGGTCTGATCGACGACGTTGTTTCCCAGGCCAATGCAAGTGCCAGAAGTATTCAGGAGAACAGTGAGCTTATTGCCACGGCAATGCAGACCTTTGATCAGATATTCCAGAATATCCAGTCTACCAGTGATGTTATTGATGAAATGATAATCGGAGTATCCAAGGTAGATGATGTTGCTGCCAACGTTGCGGCAATTTCAGAACAGCAGGCAGCAAGTGCCGATGAAATACTCGAAACCTCCAGGAGCATGGTTGAGCAGGCTCAAAGCATTACCGCAAGCAGCCAGGACGTTGCGGATAACTCCCACGAGCTGGCGGAGACTTCCCAGACACTTACCGGCTATGTTCAGCAGTTTAAGATTAAGAAGGAGGATGAGTAAGATGAGAAATATTACAAAGAAAACAGGTTTCCTCCTTGCCATAGCTCTGATCGCTGTCTGCGTTTTCGTTGGCTGCGGCGATAAGGGCGGCAGCGGAGCCGGTCTAAAGATAATGTATGTAACAAACACATTGGATGACTACAGGACCCTGCTTCAGGAAGCGACCATATCCACGGCTTCCACCGAGGGTGTGACATTGGATGTACAGGAAGGCACGTCGTCTGTAGACGATCAGGTTAATCAGATCAAGTCTGCCGTATCCGGCGGTTATGACGCCATAATCTGTCTTATGAGTGATTCCTCTACTGCCCTGCAGCTTGAGGCTGTCGCCGGCGATCTGCCTATAGTATTTGTAAACAGTATGCCCTCCGAGGATCAGCTTGATGCCGACAAATACATGTATGTCGGAAGCCAGGAAAGGGATGCAGGCACATTCCAGGCGGAATATGTCTGGGATAAGCTTGGAAAGCCTTCTTCCCTAAACGCCCTAATATTTATGGGTGAGCCTGGACATTCAGGCACTATCGGCCGTACTTCCGCAGTAAAGGACTATTTCAAGGATAATGGGGTAAACGCGGATTTCGTCTTTTGTGACTACGGGAACTGGTCTGACGAGATAGCTGCTGACAAGTTCAATATATTCCTGAGGACGAAACAGGATTTTGACGCGGTGTTCTGTAATAACGATACCATGGCAATAGGAATTGTCAAAGAAATGAAAAAGCATGGCTTTGACACCTCCAAAATACCTGTTGTTGGTGTAGATGCCACGGCTGCCGGCTGCCAGTCAATCGTAGACGGCGGAATGCAGTTTACAGCATATCAGTCCGCTGCCGGACAGGGCGAAATGGGTATCAAGACCGCCATAGCCCTTGCCACAAAAGGCTCTGCCAAAGGCCTTGAGGGGCTTAATGACGAAGGCACAATAGTATGGGTTCCTTTTGAACCGGTTACAGCCTCAAACGTTAAGGACTATCAATAATAAAAACGGGGCATTGGATCAACTCCTTGCCCCGATTTTTAATACCATTCATGTCATTATCTGGTGATAAAGAGGGATATTCTATGGAACAGACAATTTACCAACGAGTTATCGAAAACATGAGTGCCGGGGTCCTGGTGGTCGGAACAGACCGGCGGATCCAGATGGGGAATTCGTCTATCAGAGCATTTTTAGGGCTTAAGGATGATATTACGGGAAAGAGCCTTGCGGAAGTATTTTTTGAGGCTGATGGAGAGAAATATGATGATCTGATGGATATTATGTTAGATGCTATCCTCAACGACAAGATCAATATGAGGGTGCCCGTAGAATATGAGCTGTCAGGAGAGCCAAAGCATTACCTTGTCAGTACCTATTCCATTGAAATGGACTCATCCAGGCAGTTTATAGTCCTGATAATTGAGGATATCACCGAGCTTTCCGAATTAAGGGATGCCCTGTCAGCCAAACAGGAGATACGACGGCTCAACGAGTCTCTGGACCGCAGGGATGAGCTGATCAAAAAAACCTATGGTCAGTATCTTACAGATGAGCATGTTGATGCCATTCTGGACGGCAGATCAGTCGAGAAGGCAGAAGATAAAAAGACCCTAATATCCTTAAGAGGAGTCGTCAAAGAGTATGGCAATGGTGATCATATACTTCGGGTTTTAAAGGGTATTGACCTTGATATATACGAGCATGAATTTTTAGTTGTGCTTGGCGAGAGCGGCTGCGGAAAATCCACTATGATGAATATCGTGGGAGGAATGGATTTTATGACAGAAGGCTCTCTTATCGTGGAAGGAAAAGATTTTTCCAAGCCCACAGAGAAGGAGCTTACGGCATATCGCCGGAATTATATCGGCTTTATATTTCAATCATATAATCTCATGCCTAATCTTACAGCGCTGGAAAATGTCAGATTTATTGCGGAAATATCACAAAACCCCATATCTCCGGAAGAAGCTATTGCAAAAGTCGGACTGTCTGAGCGTGCAGGCAATTATCCTTCCGAGATGAGCGGCGGACAACAGCAGCGCGTTTCCATAGCAAGAGCATTGGTCAAAAACCCTACGCTGATCATAGCCGATGAGCCAACGGCTGCATTGGACTTTTCCACAAGCATAGAGGTGCTTTCCGTTATAGAGGATGTGGTCAGGGTACAGGGGAAAACTGTCTGTATGATCACACACAATGAAGAGATCGCAAAAATGGCGGATCGGGTGGTTCGGTTGAAGGATGGCATGGTATCGGCGATCCGGGTCAATCTCCACCCTCTTTCCGCAAAAGAGCTTCTATGGTAAATGGTGATTTATGATGAAAAGAACTCAATTTTCAGACAATATAAGAAATATTACGAGACAAAAGATATCCTGGTTTTCAGTATGTCTTATCGTAGCACTCGGAGTCACCAGCTATCTTGGGATCATCTACGCTTCCGAGGCAATTAAGCGTTCCGGAGCACAGTTTTATGACGAAACAGCGTTCCGGGATATTCAGGCAGTATCCACTCTTATGTTTTCACAAAGCGATGTAGATGCCATAGAAAGCATAGATGGAGTTTCCTGCGCTGAAGGCTTTTATCAGACTAATGCTGTGGTAAAGAACAAAACAAAAACACAGAATGTCACGGTGAACTCCCTGACCGAAAAGGTAAGCGTCCCTATCGTTGTGCAGGGAAGACTTCCCGAAAAGCCGTCAGAATGTGTTCTGGAGTCAAAGCTTATGGAAAAGCTTTCTCTTTCTGTAGGAGATACGGTTTCTCTTTTGACCGCAAAGGGAAATACCGCAAATTATCTGATCCGGCCGGACTATCTGATCGTTGGTGAGGTACTGCACCCGGATCATATCACCGTAAGATTACCGGAAAATTTATACGTTCTTGTGACCAGGGAAGCCTTTGACCCGTTACAAACCATGCAAAGCTATATGCGGGCAGACATAAGGGTCGATGTAGCAAGAGGGTTTAATCCATTTGAGGATGATTATTTCAAGGCAATATCAAAAATACAGGATGAGCTTAACAGCTTGGGCATAGAGCGTTCCAAATTAAGGGATTCCTATGTCTGGAGCACATTGAAAGCCACCGAGGCACAGATAGAAAATGGATGGAATACATACAATTCCGCAAAAGAGGTTTTGACCTTAGCGGAAAAGGAAGAAACTGAAGAAATAAACGAAAAATACGCTGCATTATGGCAGGATTATGCAGCCTATACCAAAGAAAAATACGGTATTGATGCCTCATATGTCGCAGAATACCAGTCAGATAAGCTTGAAAAATCTGTTGATAAAGCCGGCAAGGCACTGAATGAATATGAAAAATCCCTGATCACAGCCGAAAAGCAATATGAAGAAATACGCGCACAAATTGAAGAAATCGGTGCCTGCAGGTGGTTTTCCTTTGACCGGATGGCAAATGCTGCTTTTGTGGATCTTTCAATGGTAGCAAGCAACCTTGGTAGTCTTGCCATGTCCTTTTCTCTGCTTTTCGTTGTCGTGGGAGCATTGGTGTGTTATGCGACTATTGGCAGGATGGCTGACGAACAAAGATCCCTGATAGGTGCCCAGAAGGCACTTGGTTTCTTTACCGGTGAAATATTTAAAAAATATGCCTTATTCGCGCTGACAAGTGTAATTGTCGGCATTATTCTGGGGACAGCCCTGGCATACCTGGGGCTGCAGGCCGTGATCTGTAAGGGCTACGCCGGAATGTATGTATTTGGGGAATCAATGCCTTATTTTTCACCGGAACCTACAGCCATTGTAGCTGTAATGGGAATCCTGTTAGCTCTAACAGCCGCCTTTAGCGCATGTCACAGGCTTCTTTCACATACAGCGGTATCTCTTATGAAGGGTGAGGCCATCCGGACAGACTGGAAAAGAATCCTTATAACAACAGTCAGCGTCGCAGGCTGCATGGCTCTTCTCGTTATCGGATTTTCACTCAAGTCTGCGGTTGACGGCGTAATGGATAAGCAATATGGTGAAATTGTAAAATATGACAAAAAAGTCCGGTTTAATCCTGATGCATCCGACACGACGGCCGATGATATCGAAGCTGTTTTAAAGGACGCGGGAACGGATTATTTGCAGGTGCTTGACAAATTCACCACCTATCAGGTTGACCGTTCAATGGAGCTGTCCGAACTGATCTGTGGGGATACAGACCGGTTAAATGACTTTTTTGCCGTAAAAAATGTCAAAGACGGAAAGCTGATGACAATTCCTTCTGACAGTATACTGATACAAAAGCGCTTAGCAGAAACCTATGACTTAAAGGCAGGAGATACCTTCAGGATTTTCGATGATTTTGTCAATGAATATGAGGCTGCTATTGGCGGCATCTTTGATAACTATACCGGACGCGCTATGGTAATTTCCGAGGATTATTATCAGACCCTGTTCCAGCGTCCATGTCCCATGGATACATATTTTGTCAAGCTCAATGGCGCAGATGAGAAAGCGCTGTTAGCATCCTTGCGAAAGGTAAAGGGCTTTACCTCTATGTCGAGATCAGATACCTCCAGAGCCCTGTTTGCTTCCATTTCTGCTGTTTTAAACGGAGTGATCGTACTGCTGATCGTTTTGGCAGCGATCATGGCTTCGGTAGTTCTTCTTAATCTGGCAAATCTATATGTAATGCAAAAAAAGAAAGAGCTGTGCATTATGCGGATAAACGGCTTTACAATATCCGAAACAACCATGTATGCCGCAAAAGAGGTTATAATTACCACCATAGCAGGTATTTTGGCAGGTTTGCTTTCCGGTATGGGATTGGCCTATTGGATCATCAGGACCCTGGAGCAGCCGCACATCCAACTTGTCCGCACACCTGATCCCATGAGCCTGATCCTCTCTGCAGGGATCACGCTGCTTTTTGCCTTTATTGTAAACGCCCTTGCTTTCAGGAAGATTAAGGATTTTTTGCTTGACTACTGATAGGATACCCCCGATCTCACCCTATTTCATCCAGCAGAAGCCTCGCAATATTGGCTCTTGAAACGCCTCTGTCCATTGCAAGCTTTCCGATATAACGGTGGGCATCATCCTCTGTCATTTTCTTATTCTCTACCAGCAGGAATTTTGCCCTTGTTATGATCCTTTGTTCTTCCAGATTGTTCTGTGACTTTAATAGCTTTTGCTCTAAAAGACTTATCCTGTCCTGCCATGAGCCCATAAAGCTAATAGCATGCTCTGCCTGTGAGGCTATATCCTGTTTGGATATCACAAGTATGCCATGACTGCTCATCACCTCAGTGGCGGCAGAATAAACCTCTCTTGGCACGGCAAGTATCACGGAAGTCGTACTCTCTTCCGCCGCGTAAAGAGCCAGCTCCTCTCCCGTTTCATCTGAAAGAGGCATATTTATAATTACAACATCACACTCTCTTTCCAAAAGAAATCTTCTCGCCAGCGCTGAACTTTTTCTGAACTCTATCGAGCCAAATTTCTTTTGGGGAATGGATCTTCTGACAGCGGAATCAAATTGATCCGAGGCAGAAACCACCAGCAGGCTATGCATAATATCACTGCTATCATACATTGGCGTATTCCCTGATAATCTCTTGAGGCACAAACCGCTTTACAAAATCGCTTTCCTGCATTAGCTTAACGGCTTCCTTTCTGGAAGCAGGAAGAAATACCCCGCTCTCTTCTGTCTCTTCCGGCAGCGAAAGCCTTCGCTCTATCCCGGAAAGTCCCGCATATATTAAAAGTGCATAAACAAGATATGGATTGCTTGCCGCATCCGGAGAACGGAGCTCCGCCCTTGTACGGCCATTACGTGTTTCCATGTACAATAGCTGCTCTGATTCTCCCTGCTTTGACCAGTTTACCCTGTCCGGAGCACTGTTGTTGCCAAGTCTGGAATAAGAAAGCTCTGTGGGATTAAGAAAGATGGTTATTTCCCTGATCCTCTCTAATATGCCTGCTGCAGCATATTTTGCCATGTCATTGCCGTCTGCGTCTGATGCATATATATTGATATGATAACCGTTTCCGGGATAATCCTGCAGCGGTCTTGGGGAAAAATCAGCAGTCAGCCCGAGCCGGTTTGCTATTGTGCTGACCGCCATTTTAAAGGTTGTCATCTGATCCGCGGCTTTTAAGGGTCTGGCATAATGAAAATCTATCTCATTCTGCCCCGGGCCGCTTTCATGATGGGATCTTTCAGGGATAAGCCCCATTCTCTCTATGGTGAGAGATATCTCCCTTCGGACATTCTCGCATTTATCCAAAGGGGCGATATCCATATAGCCCGCTTCATCGTATGGAATGTTGGCAGACTTACCGTTTTCATCATTTATAAACAGATAAAACTCAGTTTCATTTCCAAACTTAAATTCTATCCCTGCTTCTTTTGCGCGCAAAACAGCATTTTTAAGGAGAAGTCTTGTATCGGAAGCATATTCCTCTCCTGAAGGAGTGTACACTCCACAGAACATACGGAGAACCTTGTTGCTGTCAGGTCTCCAAGGTAATACGGAAAGAGTTTCTGCCTCAGGCTTTAAATAAAGAGAAGCATAGGGACACTCTTTAAATCCCGCGATCTTTCTTGCGTTAATGGGAATACCCTCCTCAAACGCCTTTTTGATCTCTGTGGGCATAACGGAAATGTTTTTCTGGATGCCGTAAGCGTCACGAAATGCAAGCCTGATAAATTTGGCATCCTCTTCCTCTATGTACTTCATTACCTCTTCAAAAGAATACTGCATCACTTTTCTCCCTGCTTTTTCAAAGCTGCATTTATGAACCCCTTGAATATTGGGTGTGGTCTGTTGGGTCTGGACTTGAATTCGGGGTGAAACTGAACTCCCACAAAAAACGGATGCTCCGCAAGCTCTATGGTCTCAACAAGCTCTTTATCAGGTGATAAGCCCGAAAGGATGAGTCCGTTTTGTGAAAGGATTTTGCGATATTCATTATTAAATTCATATCTGTGCCTGTGTCTTTCTGAAATATGGTCTGTACCATATAATTTCTCAAGCAATGTCCCGGAAGCTATATCGCAGGGATAACTGCCCAATCGGAGTGTTCCGCCCTTTTCCACGTCATCGGACTGTCCGGGCATAAAATCTATGACCTTATGCTCGGAAGCATCGTGAAATTCTCCCGAACACGCATTATGGATTCCGGCAACATTGCGGGCAAATTCTATAACTGCGATCTGCATGCCAAGGCATATGCCAAAGTAAGGAATATTATTCTCCCTGGCGTACTTTGCAGTGAGTATCATCCCCTCGCATCCTCTGTCTCCAAAGCCTCCCGGCACTATGAAGCCGCTCACGCCTGATAGCTTTTCAGAAATATCAGACTCGTTTATCTCCTCCGAATCTATCCACTTGATATTAACCTTTGACCTGTAGAAAAACCCCGCATGATGCAACGCTTCTGCCACGGATAGATATGCGTCATGAAGCTGGACATACTTCCCCACAAGGGCAATATTTACTTCCTTGTCAGTATCTGAAATACTCTTTACCAGAAGCTCCCAATCCGAAAGCTCCGGCGGCAGCGCTTCAATTCCAAGCTCCCTGCATACAACTCCCGAAAAATCTGACTTCTCCAGCATCAAAGGCGCACCATATAAGCTGTCAAGGGTCATATTTTCTATGACGCAATCCTCCTTGACATTACAGAACATGGATATCTTTTTCTTTATGCTGTCTTCCAGAGGCTCATTGCAGCGTAATACAATTATATCAGGCTTTATGCCCATTCCCTGCAGCTCCTTTACGGAATGTTGGGTGGGCTTTGACTTATGCTCATTGGAACCGTGCAGATATGGCACCAGCGTAACGTGGATGAACAGCGAGCTTGATGGACCAACCTCCAGTGAGATCTGCCTTACAGCTTCGAGAAAAGGCTGTGATTCAATGTCACCTATAGTCCCTCCGATCTCCGTTATAACGATGTCTGCGTCAGTATGTCTCCCCGCGCGGTAGACAAATTCCTTTATTTCGTTAGTAATATGAGGTATCACCTGAACCGTGGAGCCAAGATATTCTCCCCGGCGCTCCTTGTTGAGGACATTCCAGTAAACCCTGCCGGAAGTGAGATTGGAATATTTATTCAGGTCTTCGTCTATAAACCTCTCATAATGCCCCAGGTCAAGATCAGTCTCCGCTCCATCCTCTGTAACGTAAACCTCCCCGTGCTGGTAAGGACTCATGGTACCCGGGTCAACGTTAATATAAGGGTCCAGCTTCTGTGCCGTCACCTTAAGACCTCTCGCCTTTAATAATCTTCCCAATGATGCGGCAGTAATCCCTTTTCCAAGTCCTGATACCACACCGCCTGTTACAAAAATAAATTTTGCCATCTCTTTTCCTCAACTGATCTTTTTGAAATGGGGTATGTATTCTTCAAATTTTGAAAGGATAAGCCTTCCCTTATTTGAACCGGTATAATGTACGTGTTCTTCAATGAGCTGCTTTAATTCTTCCAGGTCATTACTATACTCCACAGCTTCCATTGTTACAAGCTCTTTATTGAGATTCTTGTACAGGGTATTTGACTCATCTAAAATATAAGCAACTCCACCGCTCATTCCTGCCGCGAAATTCTTTCCTGTCGGTCCTAAAACAACAACCCTACCTCCTGTCATATACTCACAGCCGTGCTCTCCTACTCCTTCCACTACTGCAAAGGCACCGGAATTTCTGACAGCAAAACGCTCTCCTGCCATTCCTGCAATGAAAACCTTTCCTTCTGTAGCTCCGTAAAGGGCAACATTTCCAGCTATGATATTTTCTCCGGGATCATAGCCTGCGTTTTCAGGAGCTTTTACTATGAGCTTACCACCGGATAACCCTTTCCCGAGATAATCATTGCAGTCGCCTGTAAGCCTTAATGTAAGCCCCTTCGGAATAAATGCTCCAAAGCTCTGTCCGCCTGAGCCCAGACAGTTTATCGTTATTGTATCCTCTTTTAAACCATCAGAAAAATGTCTGGTAATCTCTGCTCCCAAAAGAGTACCAAAGGTTCTGTCCACACTTCTTAATCTAATGGAACACTCTCCCTTTTCTCCCGTCTCCATTGCGCGATTTATGGTCTCATTTTTCAGCAGTACGCTTTCATCCTTTGTCTTGTTAAGCTCAAAATCATAAAGGTATTTTTTTGAATGAGAAATCTTTTTGTGGGGAGTATCCATAAGTATCTTTGAAAGATCTATCTTGCTCTGCTTTTCAGAAAGCTTATCCTTGACCTTTAACAGATCACTCCTTCCCACAAGCTCTTCCACGCTTCTTATTCCCAGCCTGCTCATGATCTCACGAAGCTGTCTTGCTACAAACAGCATGAAATTCTCAACGTGCTCGGGTTTGCCCGCAAAACGTTTTCTAAGCTCTGGATTCTGTGTGGCTATTCCCATGGGGCAGGTATCAGACTGGCACTGTCTTATCATTGCACAGCCCATAGCAATAAGGGGTGCCGTAGCAAAACCAAATTCCTCTGCTCCCAGCATTGCCGCGATTGCCACATCCCGTCCCGTTAAAAGCTTTCCGTCTGTCTCCAGGATCACGCGATTTCTCAATCCGTTTGCTATAAGTGTCTGATGGGTTTCCGCCAGCCCCAGCTCCCAAGGAAGCCCTGCATTATGGATTGAAGAAAGAGGCGCCGCTCCTGTGCCGCCGTCATAGCCTGAGATCAATACCACCGCAGCGCCTGCTTTTGCAACTCCCGCCGCTATCGTACCGACTCCTGCTTCAGAAACTAATTTAACCGAAATCCTTGCGTTCTTATTAGCGTTTTTCAGATCATAAATAAGCTGGGCCAGATCCTCGATGGAATATATATCGTGATGCGGCGGAGGTGAGATCAGAGATACTCCCGGTATGGAGTGTCTGGTCTTAGCTATCCACGGGTATACCTTTTCTCCCGGCAGATGTCCTCCTTCACCCGGCTTTGCCCCCTGTGCCATTTTGATCTGGATTTCTTTTGCGCTTACCAGATATTTACTTGTGACTCCGAATCTTCCGCTTGCAACCTGTTTTATTGCGGAGTTTTTATCCAGGGCTGTACCTGCGGACTGTAAGCGCTCATCACTTTCCCCGCCTTCTCCGCTGTTAGAGCTGGCATTAAGATGATTCATGGCAATAGTTAGGGTCTCATGCGCTTCACTGGAAATAGAGCCGTATGACATGGCTCCTGTCTTAAAACGTTTAACTATTGACGCTTCATCTTCAACCTTATCCAGCGGCAATGGCTTTTTGGAATATTTGAATTCCACAAGACTTCTTAAATATCCGGTATCTTCACTGTCAACTATAGCTGAAAATTCATTAAACTTACCGTAATCTCCTTCCCTTACTGCCTGCTGCATCAGGTGTATAGACTGCGGATCGAATCGATGCTTTTCCCCGTCAGCTCTTCGCTTGTGCCTTCCAAGAGCATCAAGCTTCAGATCAACCGGCTGCCCCAGCGGATCAAAGGCACGGCTGTGCTGACTGTCAACTGCTTTTTCTATATCCCTTAAAGTAATGCCGCCAACCCTGCTGACAGTTCCGGTAAAATATTCATCTATTACCTCTTTAGATATGCCTATTGCCTCAAACAGCTTACTGCCCTGGTATGACTGTATGGTGGAAATCCCCATTTTGGAGGCGATCTTTACTATTCCAAACAGTATTGCCTTATCGTAATCCTCTACCGCGGCATAATAATCCTTATCCAGCAGCTCCTCTTCTATGAGCTGCGCTATGGTGGCATGTGCCAGATAGGGATTTATGGCTAAAGCACCATAGCCCAGAAGCGTTGCAAAATGATGCACCTCCCTTGGTTCAGCAGATTCTACGATAAGTGACATTGCTGTACATTTTTTTGTCTCTACGAGATGCTTATGTACTGCTGCGACAGCTAAAAGCGAAGGGAGCGCTACATGGTTTTCATCCACTCCCCTGTCGGATAAGATAAGTATATTCGCTCCCTGCCTGTAAGCCTTGTCCACCTCCACAAAAAGACGTTTTATCACCCTCTCCATAGGCGCTGTCTTATAGAATAAAAGTGAAACAGTTGAAACCTTAAAGCCCTCCTTTTCCATATTTTTTATCTTCAAAAGGTCAAGGTCTGTAAGGATCGGATTGTTTATTTTTAGTACCTGACAGTTATCCGGTTTTTCCTCTAAAAGATTTCCGTTTTTACCTGCATAAACTGTCCTGGAGGTTATTATTTCCTCCCTGACCGCATCGATCGGAGGATTTGTAACCTGGGCAAAAAGCTGTTTGAAATAGTAAAACAACGGCTGATATTCTTTTGATAAGGCAGCAATAGGAGTATCGACACCCATGGAACCTATCGACTCACTGCCGTTTAAAGCCATGGGAAGTATCCCGTCACGATAATTTTCCACGGTATAACCGAAGGCCTTTTGCAGCTTTGCCCTTTCCTCTGCCGTATAGGATCTTACTTTTTTATTTGGTATCTTAAGCTCAAAAAGGTTTATAAGCTTGCTGTCAAGCCATTCTCCATAAGGCTTTCCATGGGCATATTTTTCCTTCAGCTCTTCATCATCTATTATTCGTTTTTCTCTAATATCCACTACCAGAAGCTTCCCGGGATGAAGTCGTTCCTTTTTTATTATATGCCTTTCATCCAGCTCCAAAACTCCTACCTCGGAGGACAGAATAAGCCTGTTATCATCCATCACATAATACCGCGAAGGACGAAGACCATTGCGGTCCAATATCGCTCCCATTATATCCCCGTCAGAAAACAGAATGGAAGCGGGACCGTCCCACGGCTCCATCATGGTGGCGTAATACTGATAAAAATCCCGTTCCTCCTGTGAAAGTGTCTCATTATGCGCCCATGGCTCCGGTATCATTACCGCTGCAGCCAGAGGTATTTCCAATCCGCTCATCACGAGGAATTCGAGGGTATTATCAAAGCTGGCGGAATCGGAGCCGCTTTGGGAAATGACCGGGAGTACCTTTACCATATCCTCATCCGAGAAGAGGTTGGTGTGCATAGTTTCTTCTCTTGCAAGCATTTTGTCCACATTACCGTTAATGGTATTTATCTCTCCATTGTGAACCATGAAGCGGTTGGGGTGGGCGCGCTCCCAACTTGGTGTAGTATTAGTGGAAAACCTGGAATGAACCATAGCTATCGCGGATTCGTAATCCTTATCACAAAGATCAGTAAAAAATGTACGAAGCTGCTTAACCAAAAACATCCCCTTATAAACTATCGTCCTGCACGAAAGAGAACAGATATAGGTATTTACATTACTCTGCTCAAATTCCCTGCGGACAATGTACAACATGCGGTCAAAATCAAGATCGCTTTTTGCGGATTCGGGGCGTTCAATAAACACCTGCCATATATCAGGCATACATTCTGCGGCGCGGCTGCCAAGTACCTCAGGATCACAGGGCACCTTTCTCCAGCCTATAATATTCAGTTGAGACTTCCTTACGATTATCGTAAACATGGATCTTGCCTGTCTCATATCAAGATCATCCTGTGGAAAGAATATCATTCCGACCCCATACTGCCTCAAGCCCGGAAGCTCTATTCCTTCTTTTTTCATTTCCTTAACGAAAAACTTATGGGGTATCTGTGTAAGTATACCCACGCCATCTCCGGTTTTGCCTTCCGCATCCTTCCCTGCACGATGCTCAAGATTTTCAACTATAAGCAGGGCGTCGCTTACCAGCTTATTTGACGCCCTGCCTTCTATGTCTATTATTGCCCCTATTCCGCAATTATCATGTTCAAATCCGGGATCATACAATCCCTCTTTTTGAATTTTTTCAAAAGAATCCATCATACGTTTTCCCTTTTAGCTTATACTCCGCTGTCACCATAATTTGACAATACCCTTGCAGAAGGATCATCAACATCACAGCCCTTCCAGTTCTTGTTTGGCATCCAGAAATCAATGATCATCTCCGCCTGTCCCGGATAATAATGCTCAAAAATTTCACGATACATCAGTGATTCCTTTGTAAAGGGCCTTGCATAATAATATCTCATGCAGCCTGTTTCAAATTCTTCATCTGAATATTGCTTTTCTGCCAATTCAACAAGATCGTCCTTTAAAGAATGTCCAACTGCATCTGAAAAAGCGGCCTTTTCTCTCCATAAAATATTTTCCGGAATAAGCTCGTCTTTTTCAAAGGCTTTACGAAGAAGATATTTTCCTTTTCCGTAGGTGTTAAGCTTTAGTTCGGGGTCAACCGACATACAGTATTCCACAAAATCCAGATCTCCGAAAGGAACTCTCGCTTCCAGTGAATTTACGCTTATGCACCGGTCTGCCCGAAGCACATCGTACATATGAAGCTGGCTTATCCTCTTTTGAGCCTCTCTCTGAAATTCTCCTGCATTAGGAGCAAAATCCGTGTATTTATATCCGAATATTTCATCTGATATTTCACCTGTCATTATTACCTTAATATCGGACTGCTCATGTATCGCCTTGCAGACAAGATACATCCCGATGGAAGCGCGTATAGTGGTAATATCATATGTACCAAGCGCCTCAATTACTTCTTCTAATGCATCAAGGACATCCTGTTTTGAAATAATGACCTCGTGATGGTTTGAATGAATAAATTCCGCAACCTCTCTGGCGTATTTTAGATCGATCGCATCTGTCTCCATTCCTATTGCCCATGTCTCCAGAGGCTTATCTGAAACAGCGGCAGCAATACCGCATACCAGCGAGGAATCCAGACCACCGGAAAGCAAAAATCCCACCGGCGTATCGGAATCCAATCTTTTTTTCACGCCTTTTATCAGAAGGTCATGGATGTTTTTTGTAACCTCCGTGATCCCATCTTTGCTGTAAGAGCTTACCTCAGACATATCACGGTATTTTATAAATTTATTGTCCTTAAAATAATGCCCCGGCGGGAAAGGATATACTCTTTTTACAAGTGATGTCAGATTCTTTGGCTCGGAAGCAAACACAAAAGTCGAATCCTCCGTAATACCATAGTAAAGAGGCCGTATGCCTATAGGATCTCTGGCGGCTATATACTTGTCTTCCTTAACATCGTAGATGATAAGAGCAAATTCCGCGTCTAATTTTTCAAACATTCCTGTCCCATATTCATGGTACAGTGCAGGGAGGATCTCACAATCGCTGTCGCTTAAAAACTCGTAACCCTTTTGTGTCAGTTCTTCTTTTATCGGACGAAAGCCGTATATTTCTCCGTTACATACAAGTACCGTTTCCGTACCTGTTGGTATTATTGGGTCTTCTGATCCCAGCATTTCGTCAGATAAGGCTACTGTCCGCTTGTTGCTGTATGCAAAGGGCTGCATCCCATACTCTGTAAGACCCATTATAGAAAGCCTGTTAAAGCCAAGCCATCCATTGCCAGTATTAAGGAGCCGGCTGTCATCAGGCCCTCTGGAATGAGTTTTTGATAATGCCTCTTTTATTGCCTTTAATTCCCCTTTTGCCCCGCAATAACCTAATATAGAACACATGCTCTTACCCTCGATTCTGTCGTTATCTTATGCTGTAAAGCAGATCACCATATGTGGGATACGGCCAGATATCCCTCGGCACTATTGACTCCAGGCTGTCAACTGCCTCTCTTAAGCTGTGCATTGCCTCATGTATTGTGTACTCATGATATCTTGCCAGCTCGCTTACGCTGTCAATATCCTTTTCTCCGGCAATGGCTTCCTCAAGAATTTCAAGCCTGTCGTATATCATTTTAATTAGCTCAGATGACCTGTTAAGCAGCTTTTCTTCTGTCTCCGAAGATATTCCCACCTGCTTCTTTTTGATGATAAGCTCTGAAAGCTTTGACTCATAGGAAAGCCCTGCACCCAGGATATTTCTTCTGACCATCCAGCGCATGGTAAGGGCCTCAATATTGATCTGCTTATAATAATTCTCCAGCAGGATTTCATAACGCGCCCTGATCTCTGATTCGGAATAAACCTCATGCTTTGTAAAAAGCTCTATGGATTTATCCTCGATAAATGTTTCCATTGCCTCAACTGTTGTCGGCAGATTAAGAAGTCCTCTCTTCTCTGCCTCCTTGGGCCACTCCTTGCCGTAACCGTTGCCGTTAAATAATATCCTCTCATGTTCCTTTATTTCATTTCTGATAAGCTCGGTAAGTGCCTGATCAAAATCATCTGCTTTTTCCAAAATATCCGCATAGCCGCGAAGCGCTTCAGCAACTATGGTATTAAGTATAATATTGGGACCCGATATGGAGGCTGATGAGCCAAGGCTCCTGAACTCAAATTTATTTCCTGTAAATGCAAAGGGGCTTGTCCTGTTCCTGTCTGTCGTATCCTTGGGAATATGTGGCAGCACGCTTGCGCCAATGCTCATAAGCTCTTTTTCACTGTCATGGTAATCCCTGCCGTCCCTTATGGCAGAAAGCACAGCATCAAGCTCATCACCCAAAAATACTGACATTATTGCCGGAGGAGCCTCATTCGCTCCCAGACGGTGGTCATTGCCTGCGCTTGATACCGACATGCGAAGCAGTCCCTGGTAAGTATCGACTGCGTTTAGCACCGAAACTAAGAACAGTAAAAACTGTGCGTTCTGTGATGGTGTCTGTCCAGGTTCCAAAAGATTTATACCCGTATCAGTTGATATTGACCAGTTGTTGTGTTTCCCTGAACCGTTTACTCCGGCAAAGGGCTTTTCATGCAGCAGACATACCATACCATGCCTCTGAGCTACTGTTTTCATAAGCTCCATTGTGAGCTGATTGTGGTCAGTTGCTATGTTGGTAGTCTGATATACGGGAGCAAGCTCATGCTGTGCCGGGGCAACCTCGTTATGCTCTGTCTTTGCGTATATCCCCAGCTTCCAGAGCTCTTCGTCCAGATCCTTCATATAAGCCTTAACCCGCGGCTTTATCATTCCAAAATAATGATCGTCCAGTTCCTGGCCCTTGGGAGGATTTGCACCGAACAGGGTTCTTCCGGTATAGATAAGATCCGGTCTTTCTGCGTACATCTTCTCATCAATAAGAAAATATTCCTGCTCCGGTCCCACAGTTGTAAGAACACGCTTTGATTCGTTGTCGCCAAACAGTCTCAATATCCGAAGTGCCTGTTTTTCCAATGCCTGCATTGAGCGAAGTAATGGAGTTTTTTTATCAAGTGCCTCTCCACCATAGGAAGCAAAGGCTGTAGGAATACAGAGAGTGTCGTCTTTGATGAAAGCATATGAGGTAGGGTCCCATGCCGTATAACCTCTTGCCTCAAAGGTGGCGCGTAGTCCTCCAGAGGGGAATGATGAAGCATCCGGTTCACCCTTAACCAGCTCCTTTCCTGAAAATTCAAGCATTACTCTTCCGCCCTCTTCAGGAGATATAAAGCTGTCATGCTTTTCTGCAGTTACTCCCGTCATGGGCTGGAACCAATGCGTAAAATGAGTTGCACCCTTTTCTACAGCCCAGTCCTTCATGGCTTCCGCAACCACATTCGCAAGATCCATTTGCAGATGCTTTCCTTCGGCAATGGTCTTTTGCAGCGCCTTGTAAACATCCTTCGGCAGACGTTCACGCATTGTCTCGTCGTTAAATACACTGCTTCCAAAGATTTCTTTTACACTACTCATAGTACGCTCCTTTCCAATGAAAAAAGGCGTCAAAAAGAAAACTTCTCTTTGACGCCATTGTCTGTAACATATCAAGTTGTACCGGAATCATCTCCGATGGGGAGTATATTAGCTCAAATGCAAATATTTGTCAAGCAGTTATTTTATTACACAGGTCTCTTATTGATTTTGCGGATTTTCCTACTGTCTTTCCAAAGGTCAGCACCTCCTTGGCTACCTCGGAAAACTCCTTGCCTTCTTCACCAAGCGCTGCGGAACGCATAGCTGCTTCCAGCGACAGCCGGCTTGTTTCAGAAGCCGTATTGCTAATATCATCTGTTTCTTTCTTGATCTGTTCGATGATGGAGCTGTCTATTGAGGCGCTCGTACTCTCTTCCTTATTCTCCGCTTCCTCACTCATCTGATTCAAGCTTTCCTTTAGGCTCTTTGCCTCATCCAGTGCCTTTTCCAGTTCTCTGGTCAGCCTGCGGACATTTCCCTCGGACGTTGCCAGCTCATCAGTAAGACTGGTGACATTTCCTTTTGACTTCTCCAGTTGTTCGGTCAGACCGTCAATCTTCTCTTCTGATGCCTTCAACTCATCCGTCAGAGTTACTACCTTCTCTTCCGATGTCTTAAGCTCTTCTGTCAGGCGTCCAACCTCATCTCCGTTATCCTCGGTCGTCTTTAGCTCTTCCGTCAAACGGCTGACCTCTTCCTCCGAACTCTTCAGCTCTTCGCTCAGACTCTCAACCTTATCCTCTGACGCCTTCAACTCATCGCTTAGACTCTCAATCTTATCCTCTGACACCTTCAGTTCTTCGGTCAAGCGGCCAACCTCTTCTCCTCTATCCTCGGTCGTCTTTAGCTCTTCCGTCAGACGACTGACTTCTTCCTCCGAACTCTTCAGTTCCTCGGTCAGACTCTCTACCTTCTCTTCTGATGCCTTCAACTCATCCGTCAGACTTACTACCTTCTCTTCCGACGACTTAAGCTCTTCTGTCAGACGTCCAAGCTCTTCCTCTGATGCCTTAAGTTCACCTGTCAGACGTCCAATTTCTTCATTTGAAGTATCTTCAACACTTTTGACTGTACCAGTTGTCTCCTCGCCTCCAAATCCAAATATCGCGATCAAAAAAACCGCACTGATCTGTCCTATCATGGCTGCATACAGCAATACCTCTGAAATATTATCCCCCGCCGGAATCTTGACCTTGGTAAACAATACCAGCAATGACAGCCATACCAAAAAGATCAATGCCAATGTTATGTATTTTGCATTTTTGCGTAATAACACCTTCATATAGTCACACTCCCCAACCACCTTTATTAATGCTGTTTATAAAACCTATTTTATGATAATAAGCATAGAAAATCCAGTCATTTTATGTTTTTCCTTTTGTTTTTCACCTTAAATGACTTAAGATACTCCTTCTGCCCGTCTGTGATACGATAACTCTCCACTGCTTTCTGTATCGTTTTATTGTGCGTCCATGTATCAAGACAGTAATTTTCTATATATGGCAATATTGAATCATACTGTTTCGCCAGAGCCGTGGCAAAATACCACGCAATCATCATGTTAATGTAATATTCCTCAGAACGGACTGCTGCCACTAACTTTGGATAATCCGGATCATAATCTTCATCCAGAAAATGCTCCATCAGCATCCCTATCGCAAATCTGACGGTATAAGTTTCTTTCGCGTTGATCCACATTTTTATTTTTTGACTCAATTCGGTCTTATGTTTCTTAAATACTTTAGGGGACATCTGGTCACAGGTCGCCCAGTTATCAACATATGGAAGAAATTTTTCCGTTTCTTCCATGCAATGCGAAAAATCTTTTATCTCCGAAACAATAAATGCATGAAGCTGGTTTTCATCAAAATATGTATGTGGGACAGCCTTCAGAAATTCCCCAATATTTTCCTGTTTGGACAGTTTCTTTGCCATTTTGCGTAATATCGGTGTCCTGACCCCTATTACGCTGTCCGTATCAACATTTGGAATCAATTTGCTTTGAAAATCACGATATTTTGTGTCCTGATTCTCAAATAATTCTGCTCTTATTTCATCTATTATCATAAGCTTTCAACACCTTATCTAACAGCAGCCTTATATATTTTTTCTACCGAAGCCGCATTTAGGGGGCGTATCCTCGACAGCTTCAAAGTATCCTGCATTGTCGCATCCATAGACAACGCTTTGATCTCATTATCATCAGGATTAATATCCAGATCTGCCAGACTAACCGGCATGCCTATTGAGCGGAAGAAATCTATTGTATGATCAATTCCCTCCAGTGCAGCTTTTTTATCGTCGCTTTCATTGACTGCCCATACCTTACGGGCATATTTTGAAAACCTGCCAACCGCATCCTCATACAGCTCCTTTGCCCATGCGCCCCAAACGGCAGACAGTGAATCTCCATGTGTTGTATCATATTTTGCGGAAAGCGCATGCCCCAGCTTGTGAACCGAAAAATCCTTTCCCCTGCCACATTCAGTCAGATTGTTATGAGAAAGGCTTGACGCCCAAAACACCTCTGCCATCGCGTCATAATCCGAAGGATCTTTAACAATTCTGGCACCGTTTCTTATTACTGTACGCAAAAGCCCCTCTGCTATCTCATCTGTCATTTCCGCAGTCACATCCGGGATAAAATATCTTTCCATCGTATGCATCATTATATCCGTTATACCTGCAGCAATCTGATGTACTGGAAGCGTTGCTCCACGCAAAGGGTTTACTATAGCAAAGCTGCACCTGTTAAAATCTGTATTCAAGCCGGATTTCTTACCAAGCTCTTCATTTGTAAGAACGGCTGAATCACTCATCTCGCTGCCTGCGGCAGCAATAGTAAGTACCGCACCCACCGGAAGTGATCTGTTGAGAGGAACCTTTTTAGTCCATATATCCCATAGGCTCTCTTGTGAATTTGCCGCTCCATGAGCTATTGCCTTGGCAGTATCTATCGCGCTTCCGCCTCCTGCTCCGATGATCATATCCGCAGAAAAATCAATCGCTTCTTTTACTCCTTCAACTGCATGCACCAATGTTGGATTTGGTTTTGCCCCGCCAAAATCCCTGTACTCCACACCTGAGGCTTTAAGGGAATTGTGCACACTATCCAGCAATCCACTTTTGATGACGCTGTTTTTCCCAAAAACGATCAATGCCCTTTTCCCATATTTCCGAGCGGTCTCTCCGAGCTTGTCCTCTGCATCCTTTCCAAAGATAATCTCTGTAGGTGCGTAAAATCTAAAATCTTCCATATCATAATCCTTTCATAATGACATTATCCCGACAATACCTTATCCACATGATGGTCTAACCTAACTTTACCGTTAGCATACTAAATATGTATGAATTGACAAATCACCATTATTCTACCATAATAAGCATATAATTGCGAGATACTTATGATAGTAAGGAATGTAATATGGACTACTCTGAATACAACGTAAAGGAAATGGAACAATTCTTGAAGATGACAGGCGATCTCTATGATGTGGTCAGGCTTGTAGACCCCTTGGAATGTCGTGAGATAACCATAAAGGACGGTCAGCTCAGCATTGCCAACGGATGCTATAATGTCTGGGAATCCAGCCAGCGATGCAAGAACTGCAGCAGCTACAAAGCCTGCGTGTCAGGCGCCCGTCGGGAAAAGGAAGAATACTTTGAAAACCAGGTATTCCATATCCTGTCCAATCCGGTCAAACTCGCGCAGGATGACGGAACCGTATTATCCTGCGTTATTGAGTTTATTACTGTTCATAAAGCAACTGAAGATGAGATCAATCATGTTAATGACCGAAGAAGCGAAGCATTTGAGCCGGCAACCCTTATTGATCCTCTGACGGGTATTTATAATTGGGACGGTTTTCATCAAAAGACCCGTGAGTTCCTTGATCTCCATCCTGACGAAGCCTGCTGTATCATGGCAGGTGATATAGCCCAGTTTAATATGGTCAACAGCCTTTTCGGAAGGGAAAGGGCAAATGATATTCTGATAGAGATTTCCCGTCAGCTGCAAAGCTTTGCTCCCGATGATTCAATAGTTGCAAGGCTTCAGGCTGATCAGTTTGCTACCTGTATGCTATCCTCTCAATTTGACAATTCCCGGCTTTTAGATGTGATCGAAAGCATAGATCTTCTGTTAGATGACAGCGCTTTCAGGATGAACTTTACAGTTGGGGTATTTGAAGTAAAGGACCGCCGTCTTCCGATATCCGTAATGTTTGACAGGGCTGTTATGGCACTGGTACGAAACCGCACAGAACACGCCTCGCAGATTTCTCACTTTGACGAGACAATGCTTGAAGAGCTACGCTATCAGCAAAAGATAACCAGCGGCTTTGAGAGAAATCTTGCCAATGATGAATACTGCATCTTTATACAGGCTCAAGTGGACAAAGACGGTAAAATACTTGGAGGAGAAGCACTTGCAAGATGGGTACGTCCAAACGGAGAGATCGTTCCACCTATACGTTTCATCCCTGTTCTTGAGAAGGCAGGACTTATAGCCAGGCTTGACCGGCGCGTCTGGGAGCTCGCTGCCAAAAAGCTAAAAGAATGGGAAAACACCCCATTGTCCCATCTGTATCTTTCGGTAAATATTTCCGCTTTGGATTTTTACTATATAGATGTGGTTGATGCAATTACTTCTTTGGTTGAGAAATACCAGATAGACCGCAGCAAACTTAAGCTTGAGATCACTGAAACCGCAATAATGTCAGATGCAGAAAAACAAATTCTCAGAGTGCATGAGCTTCGCAACGCCGGCTTTATAGTCGAGATTGACGACTTCGGCACGGGCTACAGCTCTCTTTCAATGCTTAAGAGCATTGAGGCCGATGTGCTTAAGATAGATATGAGCTTCCTCAGGGAGACAGACCGAGACGAACGCAGCCGGAAGGTCTTGCAGTCCATTGTCAAAATGGCTGCCCAGTTGGGCATGGAGACTATCACCGAGGGCGTAGAGACAAAGGAACAGGTTGATATGCTGGTATCTATGGGGTGTCGCATGTTCCAGGGCTTTTATTTTGCAAGACCGGTTCCGGTAAGTGAGTTTGAGGAAATGGCTAAAGGGTGATCACATAACAAGATCATACTTTTCTACTGAAATATAAGCGCTGCCGTCAACAAAAAATGTTATGTCGTCTGCTGACATCTCAGTAGTTATAGTCGTGGTCATCACCTTTTCACCTTCACCAACAAAGATTTCCGCTGAAAATCTGTCTAAAAGCAGGCGCATCCTTATACACCCATCCTTGCAGCCAACAGCCGCCCTTCTCTGATGGATGATAGCACGCCTTGAACCTGAAAATTTACGGTCTATCTTTAGTATTCCCTCATGGGGTCTGAAGCTGACCGCGGTATGATATTTGGCATTTTCTGCAAAACGAAGCGCAAATTTCTGATATACTTTATCTTCCGCAGGCTTTATGGTAAGTGTCATATCCACACATCTGCCCTTTACCCCGGGAAGAGAAATCTCACCATCAGAAAACCTTACGTCTTTGTGGGAAACGTACCCCTCTCTGAACTGTTCAATTTCCTGAACTGGTTTCTGATAAAGCCTACCGTCCTTTATGGAAAGCTCCCTTGGTATGGTCATCTGCCCAAACCACGGCACATCCGGTGTATGAAGGTTGCAGGTATCCCAATTTTGCATCCAGGCGATCATAATGCGCCTGCCATCGGGCGTACAGATCGTCTGCGGCGCGTAAAAATCTATACCGTAATCTACGGCATGATCCGTTTCTTCCTTGAATACTCCCCTGTCGGGATCATATTCACCGATAATATAAAATGTACCATTCCCATTGTAGTATTTTAAATCCTGGGGCAGCATATCCATTGCACTGCACATAAGAACATCCTTGCCATCCAGTTCAAAGAAATCCGGGCACTCCCACATGCGACCTATCCTGTCGTCATTTGAGGCAATCGTGGTCTCATAACCCCACTTAAATCCATCTTCACTTACAAACAACAGCACCTGTCCTCCGCCCTTCGATGAATTATTGGTAACAGCTACCGCATAATATCTGCCGTCCTTACCCTGCCACATCTTAGGATCTCTGAAGTCATATTTGCTTGAGCCTTCAGGGATGTCGGATAGTGAAAGCACAGGATTATTCTCATACTTATCATAATCCCTGCCGTCACCTATAGCCAGACACTGAGTCTGAACACCTCTCATCACTCCGTCGGTCTCCTCGTTCACTACCCCGGTATACATCAGAAGATGTCCTCCGTCCGGTAATGTAAGCGAGCTTCCTGAATAGCATCCATCCCTGTCATACGGCTGATCCGGCGCCATTACACAGGGAAGATATTCCCAGTGGATCAGATCCATGCTTACCGCATGACCCCAATGCATTGGACCCCAGTGTGAATTATATGGATGATACTGATAAAACAGATGATATTTCCCCTGATAGTAACAAAAACCATTCGGATCATTCAGCCAGCCTACCCTTGTAGAAAGGTGATACTTCGGACGTTGGTCAGGTGTGATCTCTCTCTCCTTTTCCTCTTCAAATCTTCTGGCATCTCTTAAAGCCTGTGTCAGCATTTTTCTTATTCCCCTGTATTTTTCAAATATTTTTTCAATGCATCCTTCAGATAATTATATCTCTCTTCCTTTTCCTTTTTTTCAAAATGAACTTCCCTGAACTGTTCCAGGTTATCAGAATAGTCAAGTACCTCATCACCGAATTGTTCACTCGTCAGATCAAATTCACAGTCGCCAACAACATTGTAGCAGTGATAATTTCCAGCCGGTCTTTTAACGCCATATACTTTTCCGCCAAATATATCCTGTGCTAAAAAAGCCGTAATAGAACACTGCCCAAGGGTAATATTATCCTTGGACCAGCCTTCTCTCAGTCGGGGTGCGCAGGTGTGTTCACACCAAAGCTGTGATAAAATATCGTATAACTGACGCGGATTCTTTATGCTTTTATATTCTTCGCTTACGGGAGCTGCATCTGCACTCTCCCAGTTATAAAACTTATATTCACTCATTTTCCCATCATTCGCCTGATCTTATTGTGGAAAACAGGATCATTGAAATGCCTGATTCTACAAAATACAATCCGATCAGGAAACCAAGCGCGATCGCCAAAACAAAAGGATGTGCAAAGGAATAAAATCCCAGCAGGATACTTAATATACCCAGCAGAACCCCTATGACTGTCGCTGCTGTATTATGCACCACCTTATTGATATTGAGTGTGAGAATAATGTCTAAGATTCCTTTTACAATAAACCAGAATGCCGCCATGAATAACAGCATCATATTGTTCTCCATCGCTGCTGCTCCGGGAAAAACAAATCCTATTATGCCGGCGATCAGACTCAGGATAGAAAAGAAAAAATCAAGGTTATAGCGCTTTTCGGAGATGCCCCTTATAATACCGAACAATCCATATACAAAAAACAAAATGATAATGAAAAATCCGGTACTCATGAATGTCAGTACAGGCGTGAACATGCACGAAAACCCTCCGATCACTAATAGAATTCCCAGGATAATACTTAAAACTGCCATTGTCGTTACCTCCTCTGATTATAATTCCCTTGGTCAAACCGCTTACTGCGGTATATCCGCACCATTATAGCACATTCCTCAAACGCGCTCAACCAACTGCAAAAATTATAAACACTTCATCAACAACGATCCTTCAGCCGGAACTGACAATATATAGTCACCATTTTCCGCAGCTCTTCCCTTTATGCTTATGCCAAACATATCTCTCTCACCTTCAGGTGCAGATGCTCCCACAAGCTTCAAGGGAAGTGTGATTTCCTTGTCCTCTTCCTCCATAGACAACACTCCCAAAAAAACTTCATCCTTAAAAAACCTGGCAATAGCAATGATATAGCCATCGTCGTATATTACTTTTCTTCCTCCTCTTGAAAATGCATCATAGTTTTTGCGTAGCCCGGTCATGATATGTATAGTGTTTAGATGCCGCTTTCCTTCATCTGTGATCCGATCCCATGGCATAGGGTATCTGAAGCCCGAATCATGATCGGTATATCCGTCTATGGCAACTTCATCTCCATAATAAATACAGGGAATTCCTGTCCAAAGCAGTTGAGCGGTTACCGCGATCTTCCACCTGTCAAAGCTGATCTCATCATAGTTATGTAGTCTGGCAATATCATGGCTGTCAAACAGATTCATCTGGCAGTCGGCTATAACCCCGGGGATCTTCGCATAATGCTCGTTATATCTTGCAGCCACATCCTTTGCGGTAAGCTTGTATTTCACATCAGCAAACTCTTCATGCCTTTCCAAAAACAGATCCGACAGTCCCACAAAGTGTCTGATAATACGTCCGAAGCCAAAGTAATTCATGGGTGTATTCCACAAGTGACCCTGAAGAAACTTTGCGCAATCTCCCCAATCCTCACCAATGATAAAAGCATCGGGGTTTACCTCTCTGATAGCATCACATACCTCTTGCCATACCTCATCCGCAAGCTGAACTCTGTCATTTCTGGCAAAAACATCCGCAACATCAAAACGCCATCCGTCTATACAGTAAGGTTCTTTCAGCCATTTTTTCAGAGCCGAATCCTCATCCTTATAAACAAGCCTTCTCAATTCTCCATTCCTGTAATCAAGAATCGGCAATGTATCAATACCAAACCACCCTTTAAGACTGCCATCAGCATTTTTAAAATAAAACGGTTTGCCTTTCTTTACCCATATATTCTCAATTCCCGTATGATTGATAGATATATCAAGAATTATCTTCATGCCTCTTTTATGTACTTCTTTGCAAAGCCTTTCCAAAGCTTCGTCTCCGCCAAAATGCTCATCTACATGAAAGTAATCTATACAATCATATTTATGATTTGAATACGCCGAAAAAATGGGATTCAGATATAAAGCGGTAACTCCCAGCTCCTCCAGATAATCCAGCTTTTTTGTTACGCCCTCCAAATCGCCCCCGAAAAAATCAAGAGAATGGCCTTCCTCCCAGCTAAGGGGTCTGTCATACCAGGATTCCATTTCTATAGACTTGTTTCCGCGATATTCATACTCCCCTGACCTTACGTTGATTTTAGGATTGCCGTTGCAGAAACGTTCCGGAAAGATCTGATAAAAGACAGCTCCCTTTACCCAGTCCGGCTGCCTGTAGTCAGACAGTATGATAAAATCATAAGTCTGATCCGGTATATATGTTGTGATTCCCATCTGGGTATAGAAATATATGTTAGTGTCAGTCACAATGTCAAACTGATACTGCACTCTGTACTCATTTATGGGAAGCTTTGCCGTATAATAGACAAGCCCCTTCTCTTCCTTTGTAATGGCTGCTTTGTAATAGTTTTCCGCTCCGTTAGGCACTGCACGCACCAACACTCTTTTAACAGGAGCATCCTTATACATTCGTATAGTAACGTCTATGATATCGCCAATGTCAGGCGTATTATCTGATACAAACGCTTCCGATGTATCACTGTAAATGCTGTCCAGCCAGTTATTGTACATAGCTCACCCCACCTTCAATACCTTTCATAATTCCTGTTTTACTGTATATTAACCTGTATTAGCTTGTCAATGGAAATCGCAGGCTCTTGACAAAAAAGCCAAAACTCATACAATAGATACGGTAAATATAATAATGGCTGGGGGTGCAGCGGCTGAGAGATGGCAATTATAAGAATGAGCCATCAACCCTTATGACTTGAACCGGATAATACCGGCGGAAGGAAGCTCATAGTATGTCAGGACTTGATGGCATCCCCGGCTTAAAATGAGGGGGGATGTTTTTATGTTCAAAAATATCTTAAGTATCTTTGCAATACCGACAGACGATGGATACGGAGGAGTGGTTTACGATCTGACGACGGTGGGCTATGTAGCGCTGGTTATCGGAATGTTTGCTATTCTGCTTGTCGCTGCAGCCATCACAAAAAGGCTTACCAACAAAACTGCGCGTATCAGCATCCACCAACTGGCGTACTCAGCCATGGCAATAGCTTTAGCTGCAGCCGCGACAATGATCCCTATGCCGAGGATGCCCATGGGCGGTCATATAACGCCTTTTTCACTTTTGATCATTGCGTTGATCGGCTATTGGTTCGGCCTTTCAGGTGGAATTGCCTGCGGTGTGGCGTTTGGCATACTCCTGCTTTTACTTGATCCATATATTTTGAGCCTGCCTCAGATGCTCTGCGACTACGTTTTCGCATTCGGCGCTCTTGGACTGTCAGGTATTTTTTCAAAAAATTCAAGTGTTCTGCCCGGCTATCTGATAGCTGTCACAGGACGCTACATATTTGCTGTTCTGTCCGGTGTGATCTTTTTCGCATCCTACGCACCGGAAAGTGGTATTTTAAGCAACGCTTGGCTGTATTCGATCGTATATAACATAATCTATATCGGAACCGAAGCCGCACTTACCGTTGCAATACTGCAGATTCCGGCCTTCAGATCAGCTATCAACACCGTCGGCAACGCCGCTATGAAAGAATAATGAAGTCTACCACCTCACCACTGCCCTGCCTTATCGTCACCGGTGGTCCCTATGCTCTGCTGCCGGAGATGATCAAAAACAATCTCTCCAACGCGGCGTCAGCTCCCCTTGTCATTGCCTGTGACAGCGGCTATCAGAATGCGATCCGTCTCGGGCTGACACCGGCAGTTATCATCGGAGACTTTGATTCCGCTCCGCGCCCGGCCTGTACGGAGGCCAGGATCATAGAGTATCCTACCCGTAAAGACGATACAGATACAATGCTTGCCGTGCGCTATACATTGGAAAACGGTTACAAGGATATTACCATTGCGTGCGCTTTAGGCGGGCGAGTGGATCATGCTTATGCCAACATCCAGACCGGCACCTATATTGCCGGGCATGGAGGCTGCGCGACCCTGCTTGGCGAAGGCACAGAAATCGTGATCTTCGGAGGGACAGATGGCAGCGCGCCTGTCACAAAAAGCTTTCCCACCCGTGAACACTGTTCCCTTTCGGTCTTTTCCATGACTGACCGGTCCGATGGAGTCACGATCACCGGAACAAAATACGAAGTAAAAGACGCTACGCTCACTAATACCTTTCCTATAGGTGCCAGCAACGTATGGACGGCACCGATTGCCTCGATCACCGTTTGCAGGGGTATTCTCATGGTGGTGCAATCCCGTCTTGATCCCAATGAACACATATAAAAAGCATCAAAGAACTGTTGACATGCAGATGAGAATTGTGGTAGTCTTTATAAGGTTAGAAATGACTAACAGTAGTAAGGAGGATATGTATGAAATTTTGTAAATGGGGATTATTTCTTTGCGGGACACTGTTTGGCTCTGCGGGAATCCGTGTATTATCCAGCAAGGACGCTAAAAATGTATATACCAAATGTACTGCCGCTGCATTGCGCGCAAAGGATGTAATAGTAGACCAGGCAACGATACTTCAGGAAAATTGTGAAGACATTTACGAGGGAGCAAAGGCTATCAACGAGGCACGCTACAAGGAAGAAGCTGAAATAGATGATGCCGTACAGGTAGAAGCAGAATGAGATTTACGATCAGGCACGAGCTTAAGGGAAGGCTGCGCATTCATCTTTCCATGAGGCGCATGAGCTTTACACAGGCGGACACATTAGCTTATTATCTTCAGGAACAGCCGAATGTGCTTTCCGTAAAAGTATATGAAAGAACCGCGGATGCAGTAATAAGGTTTGAGGGCAAGCGGGATCAAATACTTACAATTCTTTGCAATACAAAGCTTAACGAAATAGAGGCTCCACAGTCTTATCTGGAGAATTCAAGCCGCTCAACTGAAGCGGCTTATTATGACAGGCTCATCTCCCAGGTGGTCATGAATTACGGGAGAAGGCTTTTGCTTCCGGAGCCTGTATGGGTTGCATGGACTATATTAAAGTCTTCCAGGTTTTTGCTACGGGCGTTAGACACAATTCGCCGCAGAAAGATAGAAGTACCTCTTTTGGACGGAATAGCTATCGCTGCATCGATTCTTACCGGAGATTATTCAACCGCATCCTCTGTGATGTTCCTTTTAGATGTAGGAGACACCATAGAAGAATGGACGCATAAGAAATCTGTTGATGATCTGGCAAGGAGAATGTCGCTAAACATCAGCACAGTCTGGATTAAAAGGGATGACGAAGAGGTGCAGGTGGATGCCTCAGCTGTTGCAGAAGGCGATAAGGTTGTTGTCCGGATGGGTAATCTTATACCCTTTGACGGGGAAGTATGCCGGGGAGAGGCTATGGTCAACCAGGCTGCCATGACTGGTGAAGCTCTTCCTGTTAGAAAGGATGAAGGAAAAAGCGTTTTTGCGGGAACCATAGTTGAAGAAGGAGAGATCACGGTTCTTGTCAAAAAGACCAGCGGAACCGGACGGTTTGACCAGATCGTGCGGATGATCGAAGACTCTGAAAAGCTAAAATCCTCACTGGAAGGCAAAGCAGAGCATCTGGCAGACAGACTTGTCCCCTACACATTGGGAGGGGCTGTACTTACATATCTTCTGACAGGAAATATTTCAAAGGCTGTATCTGTCCTGATGGTGGATTACTCCTGTGCATTAAAGCTTGCAATGCCTATATCTGTATTGTCGGCAATCAGAGAGGCAGCGCACTATAATATTTCAGTTAAGGGCGGACGCTATCTGGAAGAGGTAGCGGATGCGGATACCATAGTTCTTGACAAGACAGGAACGCTTACAAAGGTTCAGCCCAAGGTAGTGGATGTGGTATCGTTTAATGGAGAGGATGAGGATGAGCTGCTGCGTGAAGCAGCATGTCTTGAGGAACATTTCCCTCATTCCATTGCAAATGCAGTGGTCAACGCCGCGCTTGAAAAGGGCTTGAAGCATGACGAGCTTCATTCAAAGGTTGAATATATTGTAGCGCACGGTATTTCCACGAAGATCGGGGAAAAGAGCGCGATCATCGGAAGCTATCATTTTGTGTTTGAGGACGAAAGCATAACACTTCCTGATGGAACTCAGGATAAATATGAGTCGTTGCCTGAAGAGTATTCCCGTCTATATTATGCTAAAGACGGAAAGCTTGCGGCGGTAATCCTTATCGAAGATCCCCTGCGTGAGAATGTTGAATCAGTGATAAGGGATTTAAAGGAAATAGGCTTTGTTCATACTGTGATGATGACAGGGGACAGTGAAAATGCCGCAAGATCTATTGCGCAGCGCATCAATATAGATGAGTATTATTCGGAAGTTTTACCTGAGGACAAGGCAGGATATGTAGAGCGTGTAAAGTCTGAGGGACGCCATGTGATCATGGTTGGAGATGGAATAAATGATTCTCCTGCTTTATCTGCAGCCGATGTGGGGATTGCTATTAGTGACGGTACGGCTATTGCCAGACAGATTGCCGACATCACCATAGGCGCAGATGGATTGTCTGAGCTCATCCGGCTGCGACATTTAAGTGAAGCCTTAATGAAGCGGATACGCTTCAACTATCGCACCATCATCACTTTTAATTCTTCGCTGATCATTTTAGGGCTGTTGGGAATCCTTTCTCCTGCCGCATCTGCGCTTTTACACAATACTTCAACAGTTGTTCTCGGACTTAAGAGTATGACAAATTACCTCGACGGGGATAAACTGCACAACGGGGATGAGATAAATGTACAAAACAACAGTTAATATTGACGGGATGATGTGTGGAATGTGCGAAGCGCACATATCCGATGTGATCAGAAGGACTGTTACGGACGCAAAGAAAGTATCCGCTTCTCATTCAAAAGGCCTGGCGACTTTTTTGAGTGAAACAAAGCCTTCAGAATGGGAAATAAAAAATGCTATTGCGGATATGGGATATACTTTTATCTCGCTTGAGAGCGAACCTTACGAAAAAAGAGGGCTTTTGGGCTTCCTTAAAGCCTGAATCGTAAGGTTAGCACTCCTTGTTCAGTTGTTATTCAGAGTGACATTCATGCTTCCCATACGGTAGCCCTGCATGTCAATAGTCACAAACATAAATCCTATTTCTTTAAATTTTTTAAAGACAGCTTCTCTGATCTCATCGGAGGCAAGCCTTACTATATCCCCTGCAGGTACCTCTATTCGCGCCAGATTTCCGTGGATTCTGACACGTTCTTCAAAGAAACCATGCTCAATGAGGAACTGCTCGGCCTGGTCTATCATGTGAAGCTTTTCTTCCGTGATCTCTTCTCCATACACGAATCTTGACGCAAGGCATGCATATGCGGGTTTGCTCCAGGTAGGAAGTCCCATTGCTTTTGAGATCAGTCGTATGTCCTGCTTGTAAAGACCGGCTTCGCGAAGGGGGCTCTTGACAGAAAGCTCTGCCACAGCCTTAAGTCCCGGTCTGTAGTCGGAGGTATCATCCATATTTGAGCCTTCTGCCATAAATTCTATGCCGTTCTCATCGGCAATCTTCTTTATTTCCGTGAATATCCCATGCTTACAGAAATAGCACCTGTCAGGACCGTTATGACGATACCCTTCGTCTTTAAGGGGATCAACTCTGCATATGATATGCCTGATGCTCCGGTCACTGCAAAACTTGATCGCTTCTTTTAATTCCCGTTCCGGAATAGAGGCATCCGCTCCCGTTACTGCGATCACATTTTCATCAAGTACATCATGTGCCACGGCAAGCAGGAACGATGAATCTACACCACCTGAAAATCCAATGGCAACAGAACCGAGTTCCCTGAGATAAGCTTTTAGTTTATTTAATCTTTCCTGAAGCTCATCTGTGAGCTTATTTTCATATGTTTCCATTAGCTTCTATTATCTCTTTATATCTGTCGTAGGATTTTTTCTTTGCGCGTTCAAGTGTTCCGTGCCCGTCATTAAAACGATCTACATAAACAAAGCCATATCGTTTCTTCATCTCGCCTGTCCCGGCAGATACGACATCTATAGGTCCCCAATACAGGTATCCTCTGCAATCGACTCCATCCTCTATTGCCAGGCCTACATTTTTGATATGCTCCTCTATGTAATGAATACGGAAATCATCCTCAATCGTACCGGCTTCGTTAAGGTTTTCGTCCAGCCCGATACCGTTCTCCACAATCAGCAGCGGCAGATGGTAGCGGTCATACAATACATTTAACGTATAACGAAGGCCATCTGGGTCTACAGGCCAGCCCCAGGGCTTTGGCGCTGCATCCTTAAGGAAAGGATTGTCCTTGCCGATCATTCCGCCTGTATCCGCAAATACCTCGTCAGTTTCATCATAGGCAGTGGAACGATAGTATGAAAACGAGAAAAAATCCACTGTATGCTCCTTGATCAGAGCCAGCTCTTCATCAGTGAATGTGACAGTAACTCCATCCTTTTTCCATCGTTTCTTTAAATATGTCGGTACAATTCCAAGGCAGAAAGGGTCTCCAAAATAGAATATGTTCTGCCTCTGTACCTCCATTGCACCTAATACATTTACCGGATTACAGTCATAAGGATACGTGGCGACGCCTGAGCAGGTAAGCATGCAGCCTACCTTACATTCCGGATCAATTTCATGAGCAAGCTGGACGGTTTTGGCATTCGCCACAAGGAAATTATGGTACGCGTCCCACTGATCCTGCAGAGTTGTGGAACCTACAGGGTCAGAAACATCCTTGGGATTATCTATTGTAAGCACTCCGCCTGCCACAAAGGGCATCCTGAATAAAGCGTTTACCTCGTTAAAGGTCAGGTATATCTTTACAATACCCTTAAAGCGATTAAATACCGCTTTTACATAATTCTCCCAAAAGGTGATCAGTTTGGGATTTGACCAGCCGCCGTATTCTGTCAGCAAATGCAAGGGTGTCTCATAATGAGAAAGAGTAATGACCGGCTCCATTCCGAGCTCTTTCATGTATGAAAACATTTCCTCATAGAAGGCAAGGCCTTTTTCATTTGGTACATCCTCATCACCATAAGGGAAAATACGTCCCCAAGCTATGGATGTCCTAAATGAATTAAATCCCATCCCTTTCATCAATTTGAAATCTTCTTTGTAACGATGATAGCCGTCTACTGCCTCATGAGACAGATATACCTTGCTCTCGTCCAGACACATCTCATATTTGCCTGTTGCATTATTCCACTTGATACCGGGTTCTCTTGACATGATCCCCACAAGCACATCTGTCACATTCGGCTGTTTGCCATCCTCAAGCCATGCACCCTCATACTGATTTGCAGCTATAGCTCCTCCCCACAGGAAATTATCCGGAAATGTCATAATGCTCCTCCCTTTTCCTCTATTACATTTTTATGAGGTCATACTCTCTTGTACCAAGACCTATCTTTTCTCCGTGAAGCAACGTTTCCTTCCAGCGAACATTAGGATTATTGTCTAAAAACACATCATGGTGATGATGCCAGTCTTCCTTTGCAAGATTATCTCCAAGCTGGCTGTTACGGATCGGTTCAGCATTAAGGCAAAGATCTGCGCAAGCCTGATCCAGCGCCACAGGATCAAAGGATGCAAGCATCCCTATATTGGGCAGAATGGGAGCATCGTTTTCACCATGACAGTCACAATTTGGAGATACATCCATAATAAGACTGATATGAAATGCCGGTTTGTCACTGCATATGGCTGCGGTATATTCAGCCATTTTACAGCATAAGGACTCTAAAGCCGTATCGTACATTGTATGGATTGCGTCGAAAGCGCATGCTCCTATGCACCTTCCGCAACCCTTACACAATTCCTGATCTATGACTGCCTTTCCGCTATCATATGAAATCGCATCCGACCCACATTCCTTTGCGCACTTCTTACAGGTCCGGCACAACTCGGGATCAATGACAGGCTTGCCATCATTGTGCTGCTGCATCTTGCCGGCACGGCTTCCGCCACCCATACCTACATTCTTGATCGCACCACCAAATCCGGTCATCTCATGTCCTTTAAAATGAGATAACGATATAATAATATCAGCATCATAAAGCGCACGCCCGATCAAAGCTTCCTTGCAATACTCACCATTTGGTACAGTAACACAGGCTTCATCGGTTCCCTTTAATCCATCCGCAATGATCACATAACAGCCTGTCGTAACGCTGTTAAATCCGTTTACTTCGGCATTATACAAATGATCTACCGCATTCTTCCGGCTGCCCGGATACAGAGTATTGCAGTCAGTCAAAAACGGCTTACCGCCAAGCTCCTTGATCAGATCTGCTACTGCTTTAACATAATTTGGACGGATATATGAAAAATTCCCCAGCTCTCCGAAATGCATTTTGATAGCAACAAATTTACCCTCAAAATCAATATCTCCGATACCCGCTCTGCGGCACAACCGCTGAAGCTTAACCCCCTGGCTGATATCCAGATCAGTCCGAAAATCTGTAAAATAAACCTTTGCTTTTTCTTTATTGCTCATTCCTGAACCTCCCACATGTTGTATTATTTTACTTACGTACTATTTCAGATCATATTCAAGTCGCACCGTAATGGTTGCAGTCTTTTCTCTTGAAGATGTATCAAATGCTCCGTCATAAGAGTAGCTGTCTGTCCCGGAATTTCTTGCCGTAATCTGGAACACTCCAAGACTTGAGTTATTCATTTTGCCAAGAGCTGCCCCGGTATTGTTTACAATGATGTCAATCCTCTCTTTGGCATTCTGGGAAGCCTTGTCGATCAGATCCAGCTTTAACGCATCCAGATCAGAATAATAGTATTCCGGAGAATCAGACGTAAGCTCCACACCCTGATCCAGCAATGTGGAAATATCTCTGGATATCTTCTCAACACCGTCAAGATTTGATGATGTAATCTTAATACTCTGTGTCAACTGATAATCTTCCGGTTCTGAGCCTGCGAAATTCCCGTTTGCGTCGTAGATATCCCTGTAGGTTCTGCCAATATCGACAGAATTAAATACGATCTCCTTATCTGAAATACCATTTTGCGTAAGGTATTTTTGTACCCGGTCTGCGTCCTCCTTGATCTTTTTGTACGCTTCCTTTGAAGTATCTGCTACCGCTGAGAAAGAACCTCTCCATATAATAATGTCCGCCTCAAAATCCACACTTGCACTGCCTGTAGCTGATATAACATGCGTACTTTCCGACTTGAAATGGGACAAACCGAACGCAAGAGCCACACAACTGA
The DNA here is from genome assembly GCA_905233905.1 of uncultured Lachnospiraceae bacterium. Taxonomy (GTDB): domain Bacteria; phylum Bacillota; class Clostridia; order Lachnospirales; family Lachnospiraceae; genus RGIG4930. The sequence continues at coordinate 3,764 of CAJOFN010000005.1, read as the reverse complement.
TAACTATACTTACCCCGATAATGGCTGTATTGATCCAACCGGCTTTTTTGCCTTCCATAAACTTCATCCTCCTTACAATCTGCAAGACCATAATCCGAATTGTAACTACACTGCAGGATATTGTCAAGCAAACAGTATTTTAAAGAATTGCCGCGATCCCCTTTGCGCTTCTAAGTGCCGCGTCTTTGAAATGGTTTCCCGGATTCAATTCCCATGTCACATCCAGCCCAAGCTCTCTATAATGCTTCACAATGCTTTCTGTATTATCCTGAACAGTCTTCAAAAGTCTGTTTCTTGTCCTGGCCTCCCTGTCTCCAAGGGAAAGATAGATTTTGTCAGGTCTTCGTTTCATCTCATGTTCAAGACAATATTCCTTAAAATCTGGAAACCAGAGCGACCCCGACATACTTGCCACGCGCTCAAAGGCATCACACTGATACAAGGAATACAGAGCGAACAGCCCTGCAAGCGAGTACCCGGCTATACCCATAAGGGATGGATCTCCGTTAATCATATCCTTTGTTTTTGGAAGTATTTCAGAAAGAAGCAGCTTGAGATATTCGTCTGCGCCGCCGGTACATGGCGGTTCACTTTCCGCCAGCGGCGGGCAGTACCACGGTGACATATCATGATCCCACTTTAGATCTCCAATACAAAGCAGGTTAAAATCCGGGCAATCCAACGTTCTTAAGGCATCGACTACAGAGCTTCCGTCACCGGAATAAATATTCAGAACAATTAAAGGCCTGTCCGCTGCCTCCGCATGATAAAGTGTTGCACTTCTGTTCTTTATTGTGAATTTTTCTGTGTTCATCTTCAAAATCCTAAAACTCCTTTTAACCTTAATAAAGCTCTTCGGTTTATCAAATTCTTCTTATATGCATATCCTCCACGATCACATAGCATCCGAAGAAATCTCAGTTATCCCGGCATCTTCGATTTGCTTGGCCTGTTCGTCTGCTTTCGGTATCTCCTTGTCTGTATAGTTGTTGTAAGTCTCAGTAAAAAGATCCGGATAATCAGTAAACCTTATCTTTACCTCCTGCGAACCAGCAGCATAGACCCCCATTGCGTAATCTTCAAAATAAACCCATATTCCTTCATAATCGAGAGCCCAAACAAGGCTCTTATTCATAATTCGTCCCGGTATGTCCTTTAGGAGATTATCCCTGTCCGACGGGGACTCCTTGAAGAATTCCAAAAGATCATTATTTTGCTTTTCAAGTTCATCAACTATGATATCAGGCAAGGAATCGGTATCCTTTACAACATCAGACAATGCTATATTATCTCCTGTTTTTGGATCGTAGTTGTATGAATAATACTGGGTAATGCCATGGGCTCCGCCGTAAAAGCTGTATTCAACAATGGCAGATGAAAAAGCAGCCCCGTCAGCCCTTTTTGGATAATAATCCATATAGACTTCACCTTCACCGTCAAAGCCCTGTTCTCGGATGTCTATAATATCATTTAAGTGTGTTCTGATCTCTTCTTTTAGCCTGCTTTCCTCTCCGGAATTAAATCCGTCTATGACAGATTGTAATTTTGGGTACGATTTTGCGCTTTCTTCGTCTAAAGTAACAGAAAAATAATTACCCGTAATAAGTTCATCTCCGTTAGAATAATCCTTAATAGAAATGGGATGCTTCTGATATGAATAGGATATAAGCGGATCATCTGTCTTGCTGCCACAAGCACTTAATACAACAAACAATATGCAGCAAAATACTGCCAATAATATTTTTCTCATGCAACCTCCTCATACTTTAACTAACGCTTTGCGGCCAGGTAATAAGGAACTGCCACAAAGAAAATTCCGCCAAGCATATTTCCAAATGTTACAAGTCCCAGATTATAGAACCATCCTGCCATGCTTACTGCCTGACCGGCAGGCTCTAAAAGTGATATGGTGAGCAAAGTCATATTCGCCACACTATGTTCAAAACCTGTTGTAAAAAACGCAAGCAGGCACCAGAATATCATGATAAGCTTGCCGCTTTCCGTCTTACAACGAAAGCCGCACCACACTGCAATACACACAAGCATATTGCAAAGCAGCCCTCTCGAAATAAGTGCCATGGGTGACGCTGTCATTTTTGCAAAGGCTCCCAATGCCATAAACTCTCCAACAGTCCCATTGCCCAGCTCCGTCAAGTGGTACAGCACTGCCAAAAGCGCCCCTCCGCATACGTTTCCCAGCCAGCATATTATCCAAAGATATACCGCATCTCTAACGGTCGTTTTCTTTTTTAACACTCCTGCTGCCATGACCAGATTATTACCGGTAAAAAGCTCCGCTCCTGCCATTACCACCAGTGACAATGCCACACCGAAGCTTGCTCCCATCACAGGCTTAGTCGCAGGAGCACCGGCTAACAGACCACCTATAGTAAATGCCAACAGCACGCCAAAACCGATATACATGCCTGCTAAAACAGAAAGCAGGAAATACCCCAGCGGGTTTTCCTTAAGAAAAGAACGCTTTACTACCGCAGTATTCGCCGCTGTTTCAAAGTCCTCACTGAACATAAAACACCCCCTTAAGTATAAAAGCAACATTATATACTTCATAACTTTTCAATGTGAGTTTACAGAATGTTATCCTCCTTACCGCATACTGTCATGCTCTCCACAAGGCTTGCCACAGGCTAATGTCCCCCATTCCCAGTAAAGTCTGAATGAAGTTGTCCAGCATCTCGCCCGTTGCCTCTGTATCACATTTTCTTTCCGGATATGAAAAGAACAGGAATGCGGTCTTTGGCCATATATCCTGCTCTTTTGGAATTATCTAAATTTTCTGTATGCAGATATTTATGCAAAGATGGTATCCTCTTCCCATTCCGCATCAAGGCAGTTCTGGGCGTATTCGTATGTTATTCCAAACTTATTCATAAGATAATCCCTGATAAAATCATCTGTCTGACCTGCCGCCCTTCCCATCTCGATAGCTGATTTTATTCCCGCCGTCCCTTGGAATCCGTCTCAAGCTTTCCTGATGATAGAATTCTTAACCTCACGGTTGATCCTCCCCGCGCCTTTCAAAGCGGCGTTCGCAGCTTCAAGCTGGTCTATCCGCTTCAAAGCATCTTCCAATGTCATATTCTCTGGCGTATCCAATGCCAAAAGCCTCACCTCCCTATGTTTTCAATAAGCGCTACCGCCTCTTGATATAAACCCATTATAGCATCTTATTGGCAGTTTTGCCACAGGAGTTTTTAGCCTGGCATATTTCAAAACTCATATCGCTTTTACAGCATAAAACGCCGCATAATAAGAGCGGTTTAAGGAATCTCTGTACAGCTTCTTCTCAAAACAATACTTTGCACCTGCACTCTACGGTATCTGCTTAAATCCAATCTCCTATCATCCATGTAATACTATCCCTTCTCTATTTATATTATCGTAAAAAGGCAATGCTCCAAGCCAATATTGAAAATCTTCAATATTCTTTATAATCACACTGATCTCCACACCATAATCCATTTCGTATTCAAATGCCAAATCATACAGCTTATTCTTTTCTTTTCTAATTTCATCTTCCGAAAGCGATGTCAAAAACATCATATCTATATCTGAATGCTCATCATAATCGCCACGCGCATATGAACCATAAAGTATGACCTTGACCATCTGGTCACCCAAAAGATCATTTGCCTGTGTTGTAAAACTGTCAATAATTGTCCTATATTCGCTATTCATGCTTATTTCTCCACATACCCCACTACATTCGTAGGCTAAATAAAAATCATCATCCGTTTGGAAAC
>CAJOFN010000004.1 GCA_905233905.1 uncultured Lachnospiraceae bacterium | reverse complement strand
AAAGGCTATCTGGATCGTACCGATAACTATGCTTGCGGCTTTTATTTTGTACTGCTGTGCAGGCAATGTTTCCAAGATCGGATCAGATGTTGGAAATGACGAAGAACCGTCTGTCCTCGTTAAGGCCGTGGAAATTGACCTTACGGATGAGGATTACGGTATCGGTGTGGACAAGGATCAGCCTGAGCTTTTAGAGCAGGTCAATACCTTTTTGGAGGAAGTAAAAGACAACGGTGCCCTTGACGGCATTATAAGCCATTACATGGATGACGGCCTGCCGGTTGCGGTTGTTTCGGCCCAGTTAGATGACAGCAAGGATCAGCTTGTGGTGGGATCGACGCTTGATTTTGAACCCTTCGTTTACGGTAAGATTGACGAGTATTACGGAATAGATATGGAGCTTGTATCCCTGCTGGCGGATTATCTGGACAAGGAGCTTGTAATCGTCAATTCCAACTTCGAGACCATGCTCATGGCAGTCAAGCAGCACAAATGTGATATATGCATAGCCGGCATCACAATAGACGACAGCAGAAGAGAGTATGTGGATTTTTCCATGCCCTACTATCATGTGGCGCAGCATCTTGTGGTTCCGGCAGACAGCACGGAATTTGATGAATGTAAGTCAAAGGAGGATGTGGAAAAGCTTTTAAGCTCCAAGGATAAAAATACAGTGGTCGGAGTGGAAAATCTTACCACAGCGCAGTATTATTGCGAAGGCAACGAGGCAGACGGATATCCGGGTTTTGATATGACAGTCAGGCGCTATAAGAATTCCAATGTAGCCATTGAGGCTATGCTGGAGGGGGATTTGGACTATGTGGTCGAGGATTCGGTATCGGCCCGTTTTTCCGTGAACAGGATAAACGGAACCGATGGAAAGGAAGATGATGCTGAATAAAGAAAAGCTTCGTGACAATCTCTGGAACATTATATTTTTTGTGCTGCTGTTTACCCTGGCAATAGTAATTCTCGGACTGCTTGTTTCGGTAAGCGGCAAAAAGAACGAGGACAAGAACCTTGTGGGTGCGCTTTTCATCGGTTCGGTTAATGACAACGGATGGAACGAGACACATTATCTGGGGCTGAAGGCTGCCTGTGATGAAACGGGTTGCCCTCTCAAATTAAAAGAATACGTCAAGGAGAATTACAAAGACTCAAAGGAAGCTATTGACGAGCTGGTGGGTAAGGGCTGCAGCATTATCTTCCTTACCAGTGACGGTTACGGGAGTGAGCTTTATCAAATATTTGACGAGTATCCCCAGATAATGTTTTATACCATATCGCCCGAGTCTGACAGGGATAATGTTACCACGTATTATGGCAGGATGTATCAGATGCGTTACCTTTCCGGCATAATCGCGGGCAAGATGACAGAGTCCAATATCCTTGGTTATGTGGCGGCGATGGACAACGGACAGGTAGACCGGGGCATCAATGCCTATCTTTTAGGTGCCAGAAGCGTCAATCCCAATGCCGTTGTAAGGGTTAAGATGGTTGGCGCCTGGTATGACCGTGAAAAGGAAAAAAAGCTTGCAGGAGAGCTTATAGAGGAAGGTGCTGATGTTCTTACCTATCACTCAAGCACCGATGATACTGTCCAGGTTGCCGAGGAAAAGGGTGTGTATTCCATAGGCTACAATGACCTGGAGACGGCATATTCAGAGAACAACCTTGCTACGATAGTTTTTCACTGGGATGTTTTGTACCGGGCGATCATACGTGATTTCATGCGCGGCGAGATCGGCAAAAATGATTCCTACTGGTGGGGAGCCACCGAAGGAGCTGTAAATATTGAGAAATTATCCTCCCTTATTTCAGGAGAAACCTTATCACAAATGGGAGAGGCAAGGAATATGTTCGATGAAGGCTCAGATGTCTTTGTAGGCAGGATAGTCAGAAATGATGGCAAGGTAATGTGCAGGAAGGATGAGAGAATGGGTGATGAAGCCCTTCTTATGGATATGAATTGGTTTGTCGAGGGGGTTGAGGTAGATGCCGATTAAGGTCAGGACCAGGTTTCTGCATAATCGTCTTACGCCTGTTATTATAGTCTTTGGTCTTGTCATGGTAGGCTTTGGACTGCTTTTGTATGTCCGCCTTGATGACATGCTCAATATGTTTGAGAACGAATGGGTCCAGACAAGAGCTAATGACGCGGCAAAGATTTATTCCAGGGAAATTGTCGCAGAGCTTGATCGGCTTACCTATGTCGCGCGCATCATGGAAAATGATAAAAGTGACATGGAAGCTGACAGCGTAAAGACTGCAGTAACCTTTATCGAGCGCAGTTACACAGGGGATCCCAATGCTTTTCTGGGACTTTTAGCTGCCAATGGCGACGCGGTTTACGGGGAGAAGCTTTCGCCCCAGAATTACACAGGTATCCTGTATTCCTTAAGAGGAAGAGAATGTGTATCCTATACCCCCAGCGGAGGCATTTTGTTTTCATGTCCCGTAATGCATGGCGGCAATATCAGATATGTTCTTTATGAGCTTTGCTCTTCTTCAAATTACGCCGACCGCTTCCGTACAGATTCTCTGGGAGATCTTGGCAGGATGATGGTCATGACCAGAGACGGGGACATAGTGGTGGATTTTGCCGACGTTCCAAAGGAGAACGAAAAGTTCTATTCCAGCCGCTCCGTCAGAGAGGTCTTTCAGAAGCTTATAGCCCAGATGGATCTCAAGCCCTCCAATGCGTCCCTCGAGCAGACTACCCTGGGAGAGATGTATTTTTATACGGCAGAGGTTGATGATACTGACTTCATATTAGCGGGCATGGTTCAGAGGTCGGCGGTTTCCGACGGGCTTACAGGCATACCGGTGCTGGTACTGACTGTTTTTTCACTGCTGGTGATCATGGTAATGGCGCTTGCCTTCTTCCTTATGATAACCTCACAGCGGCTGAGGGAGTCGGTGGCATTAAAGCGCGCCAAGGCAGCGGCGGAAGAAGCTTCAAGGGCAAAGAGCGACTTCCTTGCCAACATGTCCCACGAGATCAGGACTCCCATCAATACCATCCTTGGTATGGATGAGATGATCCTTAGGGAATATAATGACCCCACATTGCGCAAATACGCAGCTAATATCCAGAACTCCGGCAGAACCCTGCTTAGCCTGATAAATGATGTCCTCGATTTCTCCAGGATAGAGGCCGGCAGGATGGAGCTTTATCCGGATGAATATGACCTTGCCCTTGTAATAGTTGATATGGTCAGCATGATCAGATCCATGGCGGTAAAAAAGGGTCTTACCTTCGATGTTGATGTGGACGAGAGTATTCCTCATATTCTGTATGGTGATAATGTCAGGATACGCCAGGTTATCCTTAACCTGCTGACCAATGCTGTCAAGTATACCAAGGAGGGCGGGGTTGTCCTGTCTGTTCATTATAAAGAGCTGGATGATGAGAATATCAGTCTTGATGTTGCGGTAAAGGATACCGGCATAGGTATCAAGGAAGATGATGTGGACAAGCTGTTCTCGCCGTTCCAGCGTCTTGACGAAGAGCGCAACCGTACCATAGAGGGCACGGGACTGGGGATGAATATAGTCCGCAACCTGCTTGCCTTGATGGACAGCGAGCCTCATGTAGTCAGTGAATACGGCAGGGGGAGTACCTTCTCCTTCTCCATCATACAGCATGTTCTTAACTGGGAGCCCATGGGAGACTTTGAGGAGGCGTTCAATGAGGCTGTTGAGAATGAAGAGGTATACCAGGCGTCCTTCGTGGCTCCAAAGGCCAGGATTCTTCTGGTAGATGATACCGAGATGAATCTCATGGTGGTAAAGGGTCTTCTGAAGAACACTGACCTTGAGATAGATACGGCATCCGACGGCAAGCAGGCTCTCTCCCTTACGGAGAAGCGCGAATACGATGTCCTTCTCATTGACCACCGCATGCCGGTTATGGACGGCATAGAGATGATAAAGGAGCTTCGGGTGATGACGGATAATGTCAACTCAGCCAAGCCCTGCATAGCCCTTACGGCAAATGCTGTTGCCGGAGCCAGGGAAGAATATATAAGCGCCGGCTTCGACGATTATCTCATCAAGCCGGTTGTAGGCGCCAAGCTGGAGCAGATGCTCATCAAATATCTTGACGAGGATAAGGTCACACTGGCGGAAAATGTCAATGTAGATAATACTGAGGAAAATGCCCAGGAGCTTGATGAAATGGGTATGCTGAGGCTCTTCGAGGAAAAGGGCTACCTCGACATAAAAGAAGGCATAGGCTACGCGGGCTCTGCGGAGATGTATGTCAACGTTATCAAATTCTTTGTTTCATCCATTGACGCGAAATCCGAGGAGATCAGGAAATACTACAACGAAGGCGACTGGGACAACTATGTCGCCAAGGTACACGCCCTAAAGAGCTCCGCAAGGGTGATCGGGGCGGACGAGCTTTCCAACCGCGCCAGATATCTGGAGCTTGCTGGCAATGACAGGGATTTTGCCTATATAAGGGAGCATACCGGGGACGTTTTGGCGTTCTACGGCTCATATAAAGAAAAACTGAAAGGGATAGGGTGATACAATGGACAGAAAAAAGATTCTTATAGTAGATGATGAAGAGCTCACGCTGATGCTTACGGAAAATATACTTTCCCAGAGATATGACACACAAAGGGCTCTTTCGGGGCAGGAAGCTATCGACCTTTACGAACAGAGCAAGCCGGACATGATCCTTTCAGATCTGATGATGCCCAATATGAACGGTTTTGAAATGCTAAAGATCCTCCAGGAGCGTCATGGCAAGAAGATTCCCATCATATTCATGACGGCGCATGAGAGTGAAGAGGTTGAGCTTCAGAGCCTTACCAGCGGAGCGGTGGATTTTATCCGCAAGCCGCTGAAGGCAGATGTACTGTTAAAGAGTGTAAATTCCATAATGGACAGGCTTTCAGGCATTGCCTGAATGTGATTTTTTAACAAAAATGCAAATAAATACAAACTTACTCAAAAAATAGCTTGCAAACGCAGGCTATTTTTGGTATAGTACGAAAGCTACTGTGTGAACCGCTGACGTTTGGGTACGTGGATTTCACGACACACCCGGAAGCGTGTATTGTTCAAAAAGGAGGAATTATGGCAACACAACAGGTGATGCGGATCACCCTCAAGGCTTATGATCATGCCCTTGTAGATGCATCCGCCCAGAAGATCATCGAGACAGTCCGCAAGAACGGGGCTCAGGTAAGTGGACCGGTTCCGCTTCCCACCAAGAAGGAAGTAGTAACCATCCTTCGCGCCGTTCATAAGTACAAGGACTCCAGAGAGCAGTTCGAGCAGCGCACCCATAAGCGACTGATCGACATCCTTACCCCCACCCAGAAGACGGTGGACGCTCTTTCAAGGCTGGAGATGCCCGCGGGCGTATATATTGACATCAAGATGAAGATGAAGACCAAGTGATACTTACATTTATATGAATATTAGCTGCATGGTTGGTATTCCGCTGTAAAGGAGGACATATGAAAAAAGCAATACTGGCGACAAAGCTGGGCATGACTTCTGTTTTTGACGAGGACGGGATGCTGATCCCGGTTACAGTCTTAGAGGCAGGCCCCTGTGTTGTTACACAGATCAAAACAGTTGAAAAGGACGGCTACGACGCTGTGCAGGTAGGCTTCGGCAAAAAGCCTGTCATGGTCAAGACCAAGGACTCAGGCGGCCACAAAAAGGTTGTTCACAGACACGGCGTGAACAAGCCCGAAAAGGGACATTTCGACAAGGCAAATGTTGAGCCCAAGCGTTATGTCAGGGAATTCAGATTTGAGAACTGCGGCGATTTCGAGCTTGCTTCAGAGATCAAGGCAGATATTTTTGAAAACGGCGACAAAGTAGACGCAACCGCAATCTCCAAGGGCAAGGGCTTTCAGGGTGCCATCAAGAGATTGGGACAGCACAGAGGACCCATGGCTCACGGCTCCAAGTTCCACCGTCATCAGGGTTCCAACGGTGCCTGCTCCACACCAAGCCGCGTATTCAAAGGCAAGGGCATGCCCGGTCAGATGGGCGCTGTCCGCGTAACGGTACAGAATCTTTCCGTAGTACGCGTTGACGCAGACAAGAACCTTCTTTTGATCAAGGGTTCCGTTCCCGGTCCCAAGAAGGCATTGGTAACCATCAGAGAAAGCGTTAAGCAATAATATAAGGAGGTTGTACAATGGCTCAGGTAGCTGTATTTGATATGAGCGGGAAAGAGGTCGGCAAGGTAGATCTCTCCGATGCCATTTTCGGTGTCGAGGTCAACGAACACCTGCTCCACAAGGCTGTGACCACACAGCTTGCCAATTCCCGTCAGGGAACCCAGAAGGCTAAGACCCGTTCGGAGGTATCCGGCGGGGGCAAGAAGCCCTGGCGTCAGAAGGGCACAGGACATGCCCGTCAGGGATCAACGAGAGCTCCCCAGTGGAAGGGCGGCGGAGTTGTTTTCGCTCCCGTTCCCAGAGATTACTCTCTCAAAATGAACAAAAAAGAAAAAAGAATAGCGATGAAGTCAGCTCTTACATCAAGGGTATCAGATCAAAAGCTCATCGTGCTTGATTCTCTCAAGCTTGACGAGATCAAGACAAAGCGTTTTGCCGAGATCATGAAGAACCTTGGGCTTGACAAGGCGTTAGTAGTTCTTAACGACCTCAATACAAATGTTATCAGGAGCGCCAAGAACATCCCTGATGTCAAGACGACCCAGACCAACACCCTTAATGTATATGATATTTTGAAATATCAGACAGTGGTTCTCACCAGAGATTCACTTCAGACAATAGAGGAGGTGTATGCATAATGGCAAGGATCATGTATTACGATGTCATCCTTAAGCCCGTGGTTACAGAGAAGAGTATGAATGAGACTGCAGATCGCAAGTACACCTTTCTCGTTCACCCCGAGGCCAACAAGCAGATGATCAAAGAGGCTGTTGAGAAGATGTTCGAGGGTACCATTGTTGAGAAGGTCAACACAATGAACTGCCCGGGCAAGAAGCGCCGCAGAGGCATGGTAGTAGGACGCACAGCCAAATCCAAGAAAGCCATCGTAAAGCTTACCGAGGATTCCAAGGATATCGAGATCTTCGCGGGTCTGTAAGCAGCCCGCCCGGATCAGTCACATTGAAAGGAGACCGATACAATGGGTATCAAAACCTATAAACCATATACTCCGAGCCGTCGGAATATGACCGGCTCTGATCATGCGGAGATCACCAAGCACACTCCCGAGAGGTCACTGCTTGCACCCGTAAAGAAGAATTCCGGCCGCAATAATCAGGGCAAGATCACTGTTCGTCATCGCGGCGGACAGGAGAGAAGACATTATCGTATAATTGATTTTAAGCGTCGCAAGGATGGTATTCCCGCCAAGGTAGCTGGAATAGAATACGATCCCAACCGTACAGCCAACATCGCCCTTATAGTTTACGCTGATGGCGAGAAGAGATACATCCTGGCTCCCGAAGGCCTGACAGACGGCATGACCGTCATGAACGGACCTGATGCCGAGATCCGCGTTGGTAACTGCCTGCCTCTGGAGAATATTCCCGTAGGTACCCAGGTACACAACATCGAGCTTCATCCCGGCAAGGGCGGACAGATGGTTCGTTCAGCCGGCAACAGCGCGCAGCTCATGGCAAAGGAAGGCAAGTACGCAACACTCCGCCTGCCTTCAGGTGAGATGAGAATGGTTCCCATCATTTGCCGCGCCACCATCGGCAGACTCGGCAACGGCGACCACAACCTGATCAAGATCGGCAAGGCGGGACGCAAACGCCACATGGGTATCCGTCCTACAGTCCGTGGTTCAGCGATGAACCCCAACGACCATCCTCATGGCGGTGGTGAGGGTAAGGCTCCTATCGGAAGACCCGGACCTTCAACCCCCTGGGGTAAGCCTGCTCTTGGATTAAAGACCAGGAAGAAGCACAAGAATTCTAACAAGCTGATCGTTCGCCGTCGTGATGGACGGGGATTAAAGTAATAGGAGGTATCTGATGGGACGTTCACTTAAGAAAGGACCGTTTGCGGACAAGAGCTTACTCAAAAAGGTCGATGCCATGAACGCATCCGGCGACAAGTCGGTTATAAGGACATGGTCTCGCCGCTCCACTATCTTCCCTCAGTTCGTGGGACTTACGATAGCGGTACATGACGGACGCAGACATGTTCCTGTATATATTACCGAAGACATGGTAGGTCACAAGCTTGGCGAATTTGTTCAGACCAGGACTTACCGCGGCCATACCAAAGACGACAGGAAATCGGGCGGGAGATAATCCCTTTAGCAGTCAAGAAAGGAGACGAAAATGTCAAAAGGACATAGAAGTCAGATCAAGCGTGAGAGGAACGAGACGCAGAGAGAGACCCGTCCGTTTGCAAAGCTGTCCTATGCCAGAGTATCCACTACCAAAGCCTGCTTTGTACTGGATGCCATTCGCGGCAAGGATGTTACAGAAGCGGAGAGTTTGCTTTTATACAGCCCCAGGAATGCTTCAAGCATCATCTTAAAGCTTCTGCGTTCCGCTATCGCCAACGCGGAGAACAACAACGGGCTTGATCGCGCAGATCTTTACATCGCAGAATGTTATGCGAACAAAGGACCTACAATGAAGCGTATCCGTCCGCGTGCCCAGGGACGCGCATACAGGATCGAGAAGCGCATGAGTCACATTACCATCGTGTTGGACGAGAAGAAGTAAGGAGGACACAAATAAAATGGGTCAGAAAGTTAATCCCCACGGTTTAAGGGTAGGAATAATCAAGGACTGGGATTCAAGATGGTATGCCAGCGACGCTGATTTCGCTGATAACCTTATCGAGGATCACGAGATCCGTTCATTCCTCAAGAAAAAGCTCTACACCTCCGGCATTTCCAAGGTCGAGATTGAGAGAGCCAGCGACCGTGTCAAGATCATCGTATACACAGCCAAGCCCGGTATTGTAATCGGCAAGGGCGGCGCTGAGATCGAGCGGATCAGAGGTGAAGTACAGAAGCTGACAGACAAGAAGATTTCCATTGACATCAAGGAAGTTAAGCGTCCCGACAGAGACGCGCAGCTTGTAGCGGAGAACATCGCCTCACAGCTTGAGAACCGTATATCTTTCCGCAGGGCTATGAAGTCCTGCATGTCCAGGAGCATGAAGACAGGCATCCAGGGTATCAAGACGAGCTGCGCAGGTCGTCTCGGAGGAGCTGATATGGCGCGTACCGAGACCTACAACGAGGGCACTATTCCTCTTCAGACGCTTCGTGCCGACATTGATTATGGATTTGCCGAGGCCGACACCACTTACGGCAAGATCGGCGTCAAGGTATGGATATACAAGGGGGAGGTACTGCCTTCCAGAAAGAGAACTCAGGGCCGTGCTAACGCGCGTCAGGGCAAGAAAGAGGTGAACGCAAATGTTAATTCCTAAGAGAGTCAAGCATCGCAAGCAGTTCCGCGGTTCGATGCGCGGTAAGGCTTCAAGGGGCAATAAGATCACCAACGGAGAATATGGCATTGTGGCATTAGAGCCCTGCTGGATCCGTTCCAACCAGATCGAGGCAGCCCGTATCGCCATGACACGTCACGCAAAGCGCGGTGGTAAGGTATGGATCAAGATATTCCCGGACAAGCCTGTTACAGCCAAGCCGGCTGAAACACGAATGGGTTCCGGAAAGGGTGCCCTTGATTATTGGGTAGCTGTAGTAAAGCCCGGACGCGTTTTATTTGAGATAGCAGGCATCCCTGAGGATGTTGCAAGAGAAGCGCTCCGCCTGGCTACACACAAGCTTCCGTGCCGATGCAAGGTTGTTTCGCGTGCGGATCTGGAAGGCGGTGAAGCATAATGAAAAAGACGATTTTTTTGGAAGACATAAGAGGTAATTCCGTAGAAGAACTCAACCAGCAGCTTGTGGATGCTAAAAAAGAGCTTTTCAACCTGCGTTTCCAAAACGCTACCAACCAGCTCGACAATACAGCCCGCATACGTGAGGTTCGCAAGAATATCGCCCGTATCCAGACTGTTATCACCACCAAGCAGAGCATGGCATAAAGACTGATAGCTAAAGAGATAGCTATAGAAAGGATAAAATCGTGGCAGAAAGAAATCTTAGAAAAACGCGGGTAGGAGTAGTTACCAGCGACAAGATGGACAAGACTATCACAGTTGCAGTTCGTGACAATGTCCGCCATCCTCTGTACAAGAAGATCGTAAAGCGTACTTACAAGCTTAAGGCGCATGACGAAGCCAACGACGCGCATACAGGTGATACTGTTCGTGTTATGGAGACGAGACCTTTGTCCAAGACCAAGAGATGGAGACTTGTCGAGGTTATGGAGAGAGCGAAATAATTTCGATCACGACTCGCGAAACGAGAGGAGAATAAAATGGTACAACAGGAAAGCAGACTGCGCGTAGCCGATAATACGGGCGCAAAGGAAATCCTCTGCATCCGCGTTATGGGTGGTTCCAGAAGAAGATACGCAGGTATTGGTGACATCATTACCGCTACGGTCAAAGACGCAACGCCCGGTGGCGTTGTTAAGAAGGGTGACGTCGTAAAGGCCGTTGTTGTGCGTACCAAGAAGGGTGCGCACCGCAAGGATGGTTCTTACATCAAATTCGACGAGAATGCAGCAGTTATCATCAAAGATGATATGACACCCCGTGGCACACGTATTTTCGGACCGGTTGCAAGGGAACTTCGTGAGAAGCATTTCATGAAGATCGTTTCACTGGCACCCGAGGTGTTATAAGGATCGGCAGGAGGATAGATAATGGCATCAATGAAGATCAAAAAGGGCGATATGGTCCGTGTCATTTCAGGAAGTGACAGGGATTCAGAAGGCAAGGTTATCGCCGTTGACCGCAAGAAGAACAAGGTCTATGTTGAGGGTGTTCATATGATCAAGAAGCACACAAAGCCCAGTATGATGAATCAGACCGGCGGCATTGTGGAGCAGGAAGGTCCCGTGGACATGTCCAACGTAATGCTTCTCGTTGACGGCAAGACTACAAGGGTCGGCTTCCGAACTGAAGATGGCAAAAAGGTTCGTTATGCTAAGGCGACCGGCAAGGTCATCGATTAGGGAGGAGTAGCACGATGAGCAGACTTAGAGAAGAATACGACACAAAGATACAAAAGGCACTCATGGAGAAGTTTGGCTACAAGAACATCATGCAGGTGCCCAAGCTTGAAAAGATCGTAGTCAATATGGGTGTCGGCGAAGCCAAAGAAAATCAAAAGATTTTGGAGTCGGCACAGAAGGATATGGAGACGATCACCGGTCAGAAGTCCGTTATTACAAAGGCCAGGAAATCCGTTGCGAATTTCAAGATCCGTGAGGGAATGGGCATTGGCTGTAAGACAACACTTCGCGGCGAGAAGATGTACGAGTTCTTAGACAGACTTGTCAATCTTGCTCTTCCGAGAGTACGTGACTTCCGCGGTGTTAATCCTGACTCTTTCGACGGCAGAGGCAACTACTCTCTTGGTATCAAGGAGCAGATCATCTTCCCGGAGATTGAGTATGACAAGGTAGACGCTGTACGTGGAATGGATATCATTTGCGTTACTACAGCCCACACCGATGAAGAGGCAAGAGAGCTGTTGAGACTGTTCGGTATGCCCTTCGCAAGAGGCTGATCGTTTAAGGCATTTTGGTATCAAGGTCAATTAGGAGGAGTGTAATGGCTAAGAAAGCAATGAAAGTCAAGCAGCAGCGCAAGCAGAAATTCTCAACAAGGGAATATTCCCGCTGCAGGATCTGCGGCAGACCGCATGCTTACCTTCGCAAGTATGGTATTTGCAGGGTTTGCTTCCGTGAGCTTGCTTACAAGGGCGAGATTCCGGGAGTCAGAAAAGCAAGCTGGTAGGAGGTTTACACTTAATGAGAACGAGATCATGATCGAAGTTCGAATTTAGTGAAACCCCCGCATGAACACTTAACGAGATCAAGACAAGGTCGCAGATTGAGTTTAGTGATCAGGCGAATTAATTTGCAATAAATGAATCAGGAGGATTTCAACATGACAATGAGTGATCCTATCGCGGATATGCTTACAAGAATCCGTAATGCAAATACCGCGAAGCATGATACAGTTGATATACCGCTTTCCAAGATGAAGGTGGCTATCGCGGATATTCTTGTAGACGAGGGTTACATCGCAAAATACGACATAGTTGATGCGGGTAATTTCAAGAACATCCACGTAACAATGAAATATGACGGTGAGAAAAAGGACAAGATCATCACCGGCATCAAGAGGATTTCAAAACCGGGACTTCGCATCTATGCCGGCAAGGATGATATTCCTTCCGTACTCGGAGGACTGGGAGTTGCCATCCTTTCAACCAACAAGGGCATCATCACCGACAAACAGGCTCGCAAGGAGCAGGTAGGCGGCGAGGTATTGGCGTTTGTCTGGTAAATGTAACTGATTAGATCGACAAATAGTTTTAGCTGACAGCTAAATGTAGGAGGTAAGGGCATGTCACGAGTTGGAAGAATGCCAATCGCGATACCTGCCGGAGTTACGGTGGATATTGCAGAAAATAATCATGTGACGGTAAAAGGACCGAAGGGAACATTAGAGAAGTCCCTTCCGGTTGAGATGACGATCGACAAGGATGGAGAGACAATAGAGGTTAAGAGACCGAATGACCTCAAAAAGATGAAATCTCTTCATGGATTGACCAGAAGCCTTTTGGCTAATATGGTTACCGGCGTAACAGACGGTTACGAAAAGAAGCTTGAGGTCAACGGTGTTGGTTACCGTGCGACCAAGCAGGGCAAGAAGTTAGTCTTAAACCTTGGCTATTCACATCCCGTTGAGATGGAGGATCCCGAAGGTCTTGAAACCAAGGTTGAAGGCAATGTCATCACCGTATCAGGGATCGACAAGGAAAAGGTTGGTCAGTTTGCGGCTGAGATCCGCGACAAGAGACGTCCTGAGCCTTACAAGGGCAAGGGAATCAAATACGCTGATGAGGTTATCCGTCGTAAGGTCGGCAAGGCCGGTAAGAAGTAACGAACAGTTAATGAATGCAAGTTGAAGACGCAGCATGAATTTACTGTGAGTACTGTTCTGGCGAATTCATAGATTACGAGACGGAGTCGCAGTAATCTATGGATGAGAGCAGAACCTCCTTGCAAGGAGAGCTTGTAATTACAAGAAAGGAACCAATCCATGATAAAGAAGAAATCTAAAGCAGAAATCCGAAGGAAAAAGCATAAAAGAATGCGTTATCATCTTTCCGGAACAGCGCAGAGACCAAGACTTTGCGTTTTCAGAAGCAACAACCACATGTATGCGCAGATCATTGACGATACTGCCGGTAATACACTTGTTGCGGCGTCTACTGTTGAGGCTTCCATTAAGGGCACTGTAGACAAGACCAACAACATTGATGCAGCAAAGACACTCGGAACAGAGATCGCAAAGCGTGCCCTTGATAAGGGGATTGACACAGTGATCTTTGACAGAGGCGGATTTATCTACGCCGGCAAGGTAGCAGCTTTAGCTGACGCTGCGCGTGAAGCAGGCCTTGCGTTTTAGGAAGAGCCGGCAGTACACACCTTAGGAGGAAAGTAATGAAACGTACTATCATTGATACGAGCGAGATGGAACTTAATGAGAACGTTGTTACGATCAAGCGCGTTACCAAGGTTGTAAAGGGCGGACGTAACATGCGTTTTACCGCGCTGGTAGTTGTCGGAGACGGCAACGGACATGTTGGCGCAGGACTTGGCAAGGCTACCGAAATTCCCGAAGCTATCCGCAAGGGCAAGGAAGATGCCACCAAGAAGCTCATTACCGTCAAGCTTGACGAGAATCACAGTATCCCCCATGACATCATGGGCAAGCACACAGGTGCATCAGTTCTCTTAAAGAGGGCGCCTGAAGGAACGGGTATCATCGCCGGTGGTCCTGCGCGAAGCGTATGCGAGCTTGCAGGTATTACCAACATCCGTACCAAGTCACTTGGTTCATCCAACAAGCAGAACGTTGTGCTTGCGACAATAGACGCTTTGTCTCAGCTCAAATCACCCGAAGAGGTAGCAAGACTCCGCGGCAAGACCGTAGAGGAGATCCTCGGGTAAAGGATTTGGCAGCTTCAAAGTTTGTAGAGGAGGACAAAAAAGTGGCTGATAAGAAATTAAAGATTACGTTAGTCAAATCGACTATCGGTGCCGTGCCGAAGAACAAAAAGACGGCAGAGGCAATGGGCTTGCGCAAGATCGGCAAGACCGTAGAGATGCCAGACAACAAATCCACCAGGGGTATGATCCAGAGGATCAGACATCTGGTTAAGGTAGAAGAGGTATAGATTGGAGGTGCGAGATGGATTTATCCAATTTGAGCCCGGCTGCAGGATCAAAGCATAGCAATAATTTCCGCCGTGGACGTGGTCATGGATCAGGCAACGGCAAGACCGCAGGTAAGGGTCACAAGGGTCAGAAGGCTCGTTCAGGCAGGACAAGGCCCGGTTTTGAAGGTGGTCAGATGCCTTTGTACCGTCGTATTCCCAAGCGTGGCTTTACTAACCGCAACACAAAGATCATAGAGACGGTTAATCTTTCAGAGCTTGAGCTTCGGTTTAATGATGGCGATGAGGTTACGATTGAGACTCTGACAGAAAAGGGCGCCATCAAAAAGGCCTATGACGGTGTCAAGATTTTGGGTAACGGAGAGCTGACCAAGAAGTTAAATGTTAAGGTCAATGCATACAGTGCTTCCGCTAAGGAAAAGATTGAGGCACTTGGTGGAAAAGCAGAGGTGATCTGATGATTGCAACCCTGATAAATGCATTCAAAATAAAAGACTTAAGAAAAAGACTTTATTTTACTTTATTCATGCTGGTTGTAGTTCGTTTCGGTTCACAGATTCCTGTACCCGGAGTGGATTCCAACGTGTTCAAGGATCTTTTCGCTAATTCCGACGGCGCCATGAACTTCTTTGACGCCATCACCGGCGGGTCCTTTGAGCAGATGTCAGTTTTTGCGCTGAATATCACGCCTTACATTACCGCTTCCATCATAATGCAGCTTCTGACCATTGCTTTCCCGGCTTTGGAGGAGATGCAGAGAGATGGAGAACAGGGCCGCAAGAAGATGAACCGTATTACCAGATATGTTACGGTAGGTCTTTCGGTATTGGAGTCCCTGTTCATGGCAATAGGCTTTGGCCGCAGCGGTTATCTGGAGAAATATGATGCTGTTCATGTGATCACGCTTATAGCTGTACTTACCGCAGGTTCGGCAGTGCTGATGTGGATCGGTGAGCAGATCACGGAGCATGGTGTAGGCAATGGTATTTCCATAGTGCTGACCATCAACATCGTTTCCCGTATCCCTTCAGACCTGATGACACTCTATCAGCAGTTTGTCAAGGACAAGACAGTGGCTAAGGGAGTGCTTTCAGCAGTAGTGATACTGGCAATTATATTGGCGATCGTTATTTTAGTAGTTATCCTTCAGTGTGCAGAGCGCCGTATCCCGGTACAGTACGCGAGGAAGCTCCAGGGACGCAGACAGGTTGGCGGACAGTCAAGCCATATACCCTTAAAGGTCAACACCGCTGGTGTTATCCCGGTAATCTTTGCACAGTCTCTTCTTCAGACTCCCGTTATCCTTGCAACCCTCATGGGCAAGCAGAACGGTACGGGCTTCTGGAACAAGGTGCTTAACGGTATGAGCCAGTCTCACTGGTTCGACCCCAACAACTGGGTATATACCATAGGAGCTGTAGTATATGTTGCTCTGATAATCGCGTTTGCTTATTTCTATACATCGATTACCTTCAATCCTTTAGAGATAGCCAACAACATGAAAAAGAGCGGCGGCTTCGTTCCCGGCATACGTCCGGGCAAGCCTACCAGCGATTATCTTACATCTGTTCTCAACAACATCATCCTGATCGGAGCCATTGGTCTTTCCATAGTTTGCCTGCTTCCGATCATGTTCAACGGCCTCTTTAATGCCGATGTTTCCTTCGGTGGAACATCACTGATCATTATCGTCGGAGTTATCGTTGAGACCTTAAAGCAGATTGAGTCACAGATGATGGTTCGCAGCTACAAAGGATTTCTTTCAGAGTAAGGAGCAGACTATATGAAGATAATTATGTTAGGAGCCCCCGGCGCGGGCAAAGGAACCCAGGCAAAGCAGATAGCTGACCATTATAGTATTCCTCACATTTCTACGGGAGATATTTTCCGTGCCAATATCAAGCAGGGTACCGACCTTGGCAAAAAGGCAAAGGAATACATGGACAAGGGACAGCTCGTTCCTGATGAGCTTACCTGTGATCTTGTAATGGATCGTATCAGTCAGGATGACGCCAAAGACGGTTTCGTACTTGACGGCTTCCCCAGGACCATCCCCCAGGCAGAAGCTTTGGAGAAGGCTCTTGATGCGGCAGGCCAGAAGATGGACTTTGCGATTGATGTAGATGTTCCCGATGACAACATCATCGGACGCATGAGCGGCAGACGTGCCTGCCTTAACTGCGGTGCCACCTATCACATCGTATCAATCCCTCCCAAGACAGAGGGTATATGCGATCGCTGCGGCGAGAAGCTGGTACAGCGTGAGGATGACAAGGAAGAGACTGTCAAGAACAGACTTAATGTATATCATGAGCAGACCCAGCCGTTGATAGATTTCTACCAGAAGAGAGACATCTTGCGCACAGTGGACGGCACACGTTCCATGGAGGAGGTTTTCTCAGCTATACAGGCTATCTTGGGAGCATGATCCATGAAGCTGTATATGGCAAGGTCCATTACCGGCCGCGACAAAGGTGAATTATATGTCGTGCTGGGAGAGGACGGAAATGATGTGGTGCTGGTCAACGGCAGGAATCGCACCATGGACAAGCCCAAGCGCAAAAGAAGACGTCATGTGCAGCCAATAATTCATTTTTCTGATACGCTTTTAGCTGCGGCAGACGACTGTGACGTCTGGACAGACGAAAGTGTTAGAAGGATCATCGGGTTAGCTAATTCATAGGAGGGATCCTCGTGCGAAGCACGATCTTTCAATGATCCCGACGACAGGCCGCCGACCAGAGGGAGGGGGCAATACAAAAAAGGAGAGTAGAATTGTCAAAAGCAGATGTGATCGAGGTTGAGGGACGGGTATTAGAGAAGCTCCCCAACGCCATGTTTCAGGTAGAACTGGAGAATGGGCATCAGATACTTGCCCATATAAGCGGTAAGCTTCGAATGAATTATATCCGTATCCTCCCGGGAGATAAGGTTACGGTAGAGATGTCTCCCTATGATCTTTCCAAGGGCAGGATCATTTGGCGGGCCAAGTGATTTGCCAAGAGATTTTCTATTGACATCTACACTTTAGGAGAGTATAATGTTCAGCGGACTTCGCACACGGGGGTCCTTTTGACTTATACCATTACAAGAGAGGAGGAATCCCCATGAAGGTTCGTTCATCAGTGAAGCCCATTTGCGAGAAATGCAAGGTTATCCGCAGAAAGGGCAGTATTCGTATTATTTGCGAGAACCCCAAACACAAGCAGAGACAGGGTTAATACTTTATTAGTTCGGAGGAGTACAAATGGCTCGTATCGCAGGGGTGGATCTACCCAGAGAAAAGAGAATAGAGATTGGTCTTACTTATATTTACGGTATCGGCAGGACCAGCTCCAACAAAATTTTAACATCAGCAGGCGTTAGCCCTGACACCAGGGTTAAGGATCTTACTGACGAAGAGGTTAAGAAGATCTCCGATGTCATTGACAAGGAAGATTATATGGTAGAAGGTGACCTTCGCAGAGAGGTTGCTCTTAATATCAAGCGTCTTCAGGAGATTGGATGTTATCGCGGTATCCGTCACAGAAAGGGTCTCCCTGTCCGTGGTCAGAATACCAAGACAAACGCCCGTACCCGCAAGGGACCGAAGCGTACAGTTGCAAACAAGAAAAAATAATTTTTAGTATCATTTTAATTAGGAGGCAGGTTAGTTTTTATGGCAAAGGCAACTAAAAAGACCACGCGCAGGCGTGTGAAGAAAAACGTTGAACATGGTCAGGCTCATATCCAGGCATCCTTCAACAATACCATCGTAACGTTGACGGATACCCAGGGCAACGCTCTTTCATGGGCAAGTGCCGGTGGACTTGGCTTCAGAGGTTCAAGGAAATCTACTCCTTATGCTGCACAGATGGCTGCTGAGACAGCCGCAAAGGCAGCGCTTCCTCATGGCCTTAAAAAGGTTGACGTATTTGTAAAGGGACCGGGTTCCGGTCGTGAGGCGGCTATCAGGGCTATCAATGCATGCGGTATCGATGTTCTTTCCATCAAGGATGTTACACCGGTTCCCCATAACGGATGCCGCCCGCCTAAGCGCAGGAGAGTTTGATTTACGTTTCATATTTTTGAGGAGGTTATAAAATGGCTGTTAACAGGACGCCTATTTTAAAAAGGTGCCGCTCCCTGGGACTTGAGCCGGCATTTCTGGGAGTAGACAAGAAATCCAGACGCAAGCTGATAAGATCTAATCGCAAGGTTTCAGAGTACGGTCTTCAGCTTCGTGAAAAGCAAAAGGCAAAGTTCATCTATGGTGTATTAGAGAAGCCCTTCCGCAACTACTACAGACGCGCCGACAACATGAAAGGCATGACCGGTGAGAACCTCATGCGCATCCTTGAGAGCCGTCTTGACAATGTAGTTTTCAGAATGGGACTTGCCCGCACCAGACGTGAATCACGCCAGATGGTAGGACATAAGTTCATCACGGTAAATGGTAAGATCGTTAATATCCCTTCTTATCTCGTTAAGCCCGGAGATGTTATCGAAGTTTTAGAGAAAAAGAAGTCCATGCAGCGTGTCAAGGACATTATAGAGGCTACAGGCGGCAGGGTCGTACCTGAATGGATTGAGTTCGATCCTGAGGCTTTAAAGGGCAATATCAAGGAATTGCCGTCCAGAGAGCAGATCGACGTTCCCGTAGATGAGATGTTGATCGTCGAGTTGTACTCCAAATAATAAGGCCTAAGGAAAGGAGGTTTCCCACTTGTTTGAATTTGAGAAACCCAATATCACCATTACGGAAATGTCAGAGGACAGGACCTTTGGAAGTTTTGTTGTGGAACCTCTTGAACGTGGATACGGTGTGACGCTGGGCAATTCCCTGCGTCGCATTATGCTGTCTACTCTTCCGGGTACGGCAGTAAGCCAGGTGAAGATCGAGGGCGTGCTTCATGAGTTTTCAACCCTTCCGGGCGTGAAAGAGGATGTTGCCGAGATCATTATGAATATCAAGAATCTCGCTCTTCGCAATTCCAGCAAAACAGACGAGACAAAGACAGCATATCTCGAATTCGAGGGTGAAGGTGTTGTTCACGCCAGTGATATACGCTTCGACCAGGATATTGAGGTCATGAATCCGGATCTTGAGATAGCCCATCTCAACGGTGGTGCTGATACCAAGCTCATTATGGAGATGACCATCACCAACGGCAGAGGTTATGTAGGCGCTGAAAAGAACAAGACCGAAGACACTCCCATAGGAGTTATTGCCGTAGATTCCATATATACCCCCATTGAGAGGGTAAATATGAACGTTGAGGATACCCGTGTCGGTCAGGTTACCGATTACGATAAGCTTACCCTTGATGTATGGACCAATGGTACGTTAGGTCCCGATGAGGCCATAAGTCTCGCGGCCAAGGTTCTCAACGAGCATCTTAATCTATTTATCAACCTTTCTGACGCGGCAGAGGATGTCACCATCATGAATGAATCCTCAGGTGACGAGAGAGACCGCGTTACAGAGATGCAGATCGAAGAGCTTGAGCTTTCCGTAAGGTCATACAACTGCTTGAAGAGAGCAGGTATTTCCACTGTTGGTGAGCTCTGCAACAAGACACAGGACGAGATGATGAAGGTCCGCAACCTTGGACGCAAGTCTTTAGACGAGGTTGTTGAGAAGCTTTCCGAAATGGGACTCCACTTCAGGGAAAGCGATGAGATATAGTAACTATTCAGTCGGCTGAACAGTTACGAAATATAAAGTTTTATCGGTAAGACTACAAGCACGATAGAAAGGAAGATTACAATGGCAAAGTACAGGAAGCTCTCCAGAACTTCTTCCCAGAGAAAAGCTCTGCTGAGAGGACAGGTATCAGCCCTGCTGCATCACGGCAGGATTGTAACCACTGAGGCAAAGGCAAAGGAAGTTCGTAAGATCGTAGAGCATATGATCGCTCTCGGCATCAGGGAGAGAGACAACTTCGAGGAGGTTACGGTTCAGGCAAAGGTTCCCGAGCGTGACGCGGACGGCAAGCGCAGGAAGGAAGTTGTAGACGGCAGGAAGAGAACCGTTTATACGACCGTTGAGAAGAAGATCAAGAAGGACAAGCCCTCAAGGCTTCACGCAAGACGTCAGATGCTTGCTTACCTTTATCCGGTAACGGAAAAGGGCGAGAAGCGCAGGGAGGACAAGAAGGTCGATCTTGCGGCAAAGGTTCTTGATGAATTAGGACCTAAGTACGCCGGCCGCAATGGCGGATACACAAGGATCGTCAAGATCGGACAGAGAAAGGGCGACGGTGCCCTGGAAGTTGTTTTAGAGCTTGTATAAGACACCTGAAATTTCACAACGATTCAAGACAACGCAAGGGGCTGTGAAAAAAGCACCATGAAAAAACGCTTTCAGGCATAAAACCTGAAGGCGTTCTTCTTTGTCTTGACATTTTCGTACCCACATAAGTCGAAAGTATGTTATAATCAAATCATCAGATTCGAGAGGAGGGATAGTATGAAGGCTGTAGACTTGGCTGGGTATATGGTTTTTCTTGCAAGCGACTTGTTTGGAGACATGACGAACATGAAAATCAACAAGCTGCTTTACTATCTGCAAGGGCAGAGTTTGCTGGTGCGTGGAAAGGTTGCTTTCGATGACGATATAGAGGCGTGGGATCATGGACCGGTCGTTAATTCCGTGTACGCAAAGTATATACTCAATGGAAACAAGCCAATTTCAGCAAGTGGTGATTTTGATGTTGCAAAAATGGACGAGGAAGACAGGGACTTCATTCGGCAGGTACTGATAAAATACGGTATGTACTCTGCGGGAGAACTCCGGGAAATGACGCATCGGCAAGGGACTCCTTGGAGAAGGTGCTACAAGGAAGGGCAGAAACACACGCTCATACCGGTAGAAGTAATAAGCGATTATTTCAAAAGCCATGAGCAGGCCGTAGAGGCTTTCAATCCTTCTTTTTCAGAGGATGATTTCGTAGGCTATAGAGACGAAGATGGCGTGCTGGTCTTGCCAAAAGAGTGGGACGAATGAAGAGGTACGACATTTGGAGGGCGAATGTCAGATTTGAGGACAGCCCGGAGGTCAAAGCGAGACCAGTTCTTATCATAGGAAGCGCTGCATATATCATAGCTTACAAGATAACCGGGACGGATCGTGGAGACGAATTGGACGAGTACAGGATCAGGTATTGGCATGAGGCGGGATTGGTGAAGGAATCATCAGTAAGGATTAACAAGGCAATTAAGCTTGTTAAAGGCGATATGATAGAGAAGGTCGGAGAACTCGACGAGAGGGATCGTCTTATACTTGAATTTAGACTGATGACTCTTCAGTGATTTTTGAGAATATTCAAGATTCGTCGAATGTTTTAGAGCTTGTTTGATATATTTTATAATATTTGATACAATGTGGAGTTGTCGGGAGGCAACTCCATTTTGCATATAATGATATGAGGTAACAGCAGCATGTTGGCATATGACTTCAACGAAAAAACAGACAGGTCACGGACCCATTCCCTGAAATGGGAGCTCCTTCCGGCAGGCGGCAATCCCATGTGGGTTGCGGATATGGATTTTCCCACGGCTCCCGCTGTAAGGGAGGCGGTAGAGAGACAGGCAGTACATGGCGTGTTCGGCTACAGCATTCTCCCGCCTGAATGGGCACAGAGCTATATTCTGTGGTGGAAGAACCGTTATTCCTTCGAGATGAACAAGGACTGGCTTATTTTCGCCACCGGGGTCATTCCTGCCGTAGCCTCAGCCATACGCAGGTTTACTTCGCCTGCGGATCATATCATCATCCAGACACCGGTTTATAATGATTTTTTTACCATAATTAGGGAGAACGGCCGTATTGTCTCCGAGAACAGGCTCTCATATGACAATGGCGTTTACAGCATGGATTTCGGCGATTTAGAGGAGAAGATGTCAGATCCTGCCTGTACGATGATGATACTGTGCAGTCCCCATAACCCTACCGGCAATATCTGGACAAAGGACGATCTGAAAAAGATAGGTGAGCTTGCCCAAAAATTCGGTGTTCTGGTGGTCTGTGACGAGATACACTGTGATCTGACAGATCCCGGCTTTACCTACATTCCATACGCAAGTGTAAGTGATGAATGTCGGGATAATTCCATAATATGCTTAGCCCCCTCAAAGTCCTTTAATATAGCGGGCTTAAAGACAGCCTGTGTATGTGTCCCCAACAGGTCACTGCGGCAGCGTATGTCGAGGGCGCTTAGTGCGGACGAAGCCCAGGAGCCTGATGCTTTTTCCATAGACGCGGCAATAGCTGCATATACCAGGGGCGGCGAATGGCTTGATGATTTGAGGGATTATCTGTTTTCCAACAAGAAAACCGTAAATGCCTTTTTATCAAATAATCTTCCAAGGATAAGGTTATCAGCATCACAGGCTACCTATCTTTTGTGGCTTGACTGTTCGGGCTTTGAGGAGACCGACAGCGAAAAGCTCTGGAGCCATATACTGACAAGGACAGGACTCCGCCTGAACCCGGGCTATATTTACGGGGAATGTGGCAGAGCATTTTTGCGCATGAATATAGGCTGCCCCAGGCAGCAGCTTGTTGATGCCTTAAAACGCCTCAAAGATGGTCTGGATCAGATTGATCCGAAATAAGCGGGAGGGATTGGCTAAAGATGTATCATGAGGAAAAACGAGGCTGGATGAAGCACCTCGATTTTACACTTATAGATCTCTTTGCGCTGGAGCTGTCACTTTTTCTGGCTTATCTGTGGCGGTTCGGCAACATTATCTTTACCAGCAGTCTCTACATGCGCCTTGTCATATTAGTTGCGCTTGTAGATATTGTTGTCATATTTTTCGGCGAAAGCTATTCGGGTATTCTGCGCCGCAGAAAGGACAAGGAGTTTGCAGCTACTGTGGTCCATTGTCTAATGGTATTTGGCGGAGTGCTTCTGTTCAATTATGCCACAAAGATGTCTGAGATATACTCCAGACAGCTTTTGTTCGCGTTTTTATTCCTTGCGATATTTTTTGAATACGGATTCAGGGTTGTCTGGAAGCGCCGTGTCAGAAAGCGCATGCTTTCAGGCCACAACAAGGCAATAATGCTTGTCGTGGCGGACAGCAAGACCGTAGACCGCTGCCTGTATGAGATATCCCACAGCAAATACACGGACTTCCTTGTATCCGGTGTGGTAATAGTTGATGTGGACAGAAGGGGAGAAAAGGTACAGGGCATCCCCGTGGTTGCCACGGCAGATACCTTCTGGGAGTATGTCCGCACAGCAGTCATAGACGAGGTCTTTATAGACGGCAATACCAGAGAATCCTCGGAAAGCCTCGCAAGCCAGCTTGTTGAGCTTGGAATGACGGTCCACATCTCACTTGTCCATACCGACAAGATGATCCCCAACCGCATGATAGAGTCCTACGCCAACTATCTTGTTATGACCTCCAGCATGAAGATAACCAGCACATGGAAGCTGGCTGTAAAGAGGCTTATAGACATTATCGGCGGAATTGTCGGAATGGTATTTACAATAATATTTACCATTATCTTTGGCCCGATCATCAAATTCCAGTCCCCGGGGCCCATTTTCTATTCGTCCATCCGCATAGGAAAGGGCGGAAGGCGTTTTGTCTTTTACAAATTCAGGACAATGGTTTCCGGCGCCGACAAGCTGCAGGAATCCCTTCAGGCAAAAAACAAAATGCAGGGTGCCATGTTTAAAATGGAAAACGATCCCCGTATCATACCCATCGGACGTTTTATGCGCAAATATTCCATTGATGAATTTCCCCAGTTCTGGAATGTTTTAAAGGGCGATATGAGCCTGGTAGGTACGCGTCCTCCCACAGAAAAAGAATTCGAGCAGTATGAGCGGCACCACAAAGCAAGACTGGGCATCAAGCCAGGCCTTACAGGCATGTGGCAGTCTAACGGACGCAACAAGATCACTGACTTTGAAAAGGTTGTACAGCTTGATACCGAATATATCATGAACTGGTCCCTGGGAATGGATTTTGCGATACTTTTCAGGACTGTGGGCATCGTATTAAAGGGTGACGGAGCGCAATGACAGATAATATCAAAATATCCATCATCATCTGGGCTCACTCCACCAACCAGACTTTTTTCGGAGACTGCATTGATTCGATAGCCGCACAGGAATACAGGGATTTTGAGCTGGTGGTATTGGATGAAAATCCCGGCAGCGCCATAGGCAAAATTTTAAAAGAAAAATTCCCCCACGACGGACGGCTTAATTATTACAGGCTCAAATCCTACAAAGGTCTTTCCTACGCCCTTAATGTAGGTCTTCACCGCA
The DNA here is from genome assembly GCA_905233905.1 of uncultured Lachnospiraceae bacterium. GTDB lineage: Bacteria > Bacillota > Clostridia > Lachnospirales > Lachnospiraceae > RGIG4930. The sequence goes on along the minus strand of CAJOFN010000004.1, from coordinate 23,094 downwards.
AGAATGGCAATTACATTTATTTTCTGGGGCAGCATGACCGTTTATCTGAAAATGCCCTTAAGCTTTTTGCCGATGAGATAAAGTCCCATCCCGGGGTGGAAGTGATCTATTCCGACAGGGACGAGCTCGTAGGTATCAATCGCATGAATCCGGCATTTCTGCCGGATTTCAATGTGGAGCTTCTACGCCATACCAACTACATAGGGGACTGCGTGCTATTTTCCGTTGAAGGCTTAAAGCGCCTGGGCACATTAAAGGAACAGCTCGAATCGGCTGCTGTCTATGATCTTTTGCTTCGGGCAATAGAGAAAAAGGCCTATGTCAGGCACATCCCAAGGCTTCTCTACCACAAGCGCATATTAGGGGATAATGCCATATCTCTCCAGAGCAAAAAGCTTCGGGAAAAGATATACAGGGAGCATATCACGGCGGCGACGGCACATCTTCACAGGTGCAAGCTTCCTGGACGTATCACGCCGGACCGCATGGGTGAATACTGGCGCGTTCATTATGACGGCGGTGATGCTAATTCACACAGGAACGAATACATAATCGTCCGGGAAAACGACGTTACTGTGCGCAACACCCATTTCATTGAGCGTATGTATGGCATCATGCGCCAGAAGGATGTGGGGATAGTAGGCGTAAGATTTGAAAAACGCGGTTTTGCCATAGATAACTGCGGCTATATTTTTGATGAAAAAGGCATAGTTTATCCGGCATGTCATGACCAGCCTGCCATATCCAGGGGATATATGAACAGGGCCATCCTGCCCTGTGATGTTTCAATGGTTGACCAGGCTCTTTTTATGATAGATACAAAGGTTTTTGAAAAGGTCGGGGGCTTTGACCGGATGCTTATCGGGCGCTCCTTGATGTTTGATCTTTGCCTTAAAGTAAGGGATGCCGGAAAGAGGATAGTATTTGATCCGGGAGTTGTGGCAGTAAAAAGATCCGAACCGGATGAGATTTTCAATGAAGCATCAACCGCTGCGCTTTATGAGGACTGGAAGGAAACCTTAAAAAGAGGCGACCCGTATTACAGCAGAAATTTGCCCATGGGTCTGCAAAACTACCTGTTATACTGATTGACCGAACCGCTATATATGTGCTAAAATACATGAATTGGATTTATAAGCATATAATTATATTAAGAGGGAAATGAATAATGGCAAAGAAAGCAAAGCAGCCTTTAAGCCGCAAACAGATCAGGCGTAAAAGGCGCAGAAGGATACTTATCTTTGAAGTTATCCTGCTTTTGGTACTTATAGCCGGTCTTTTCGTATGGACCAAATTCGGAATGATAGGGTACGACAATATTACCGAAGTCCGTACCAACGAAATGACCACCGAGACGGTGGAAATGCTAAAGGGCTATACCAACATAGCGCTTTTCGGGGTAGACAATCGTTCCAACGGAGATTTTGATACCGGACATTCTGACTCCATAATGGTCTGCTCCATCAACAACGACAACAAAGAGGTCAGGATAGTCTCAATCTTCCGTGACACCTTATTAGAGGTCAAGGAAGACAGCCTCCAGAAAGCGACCAACGCCTACCAGTACGGTGGGCCCGAAGGCGCTATCGAGATGCTTAATACCAATCTTGACCTGGATATCACGGATTATGTTTCAGTAGATTTTAATGCCCTTACCGAAGCTGTTGACGCGGTGGGAGGAGTTGAGATAGAGCTTACCGACGAGGAAGCCAAGATAATGAATGTCAACTACATCCCCGAAGTAGCCAAGGTAACAGGCAAGACCTCCAATCTTGTTTCAGGCGGACTGCAGACCTTGGATGGTGTGCAGGCTACCTCATATTGCAGGGTGCGCTATACTGCCGGCAATGACTTCAAGCGGGCGGAGCGTCAGCGTACCGTAGTTTCAAAGCTTGTTGAGAAGGCAAAGCAGGCAAGCCTGATTGAGATCAACGATCTTATTAACGCCATTTTCCCCAATATCAAGACCAGTATTTCAGCTTCCGAGCTTATATCTCTGGCAAAGGAATACAAGGACTATGAGCTTGTGGATACCACAGGCTTCCCCTTCACCAAGCGTTCGGCCACGATAAAGAGCAAGGGATCTGTCGTTGTACCTACCACCTTGGAGTCCAATGTCAGGGATCTTTATGCATATCTCTTTGATGACAGCGAGCATGAAATATCCCAGACAGTCTTAGACTTAAGCCAGCAGATAGTAAGCATAAGCGGCTTCGACGAAGATGATTCAGTTGATTATGGATATTAAAGGAGGAACAGAGAAATATGTGCGGAATAGTTGGTTATATAGGCAAGCGGCAGGCAGCCCCGATCCTTTTGGACGGACTTGGCAAGCTCGAATACAGAGGCTACGACTCATCCGGAATCGCGGTTTTTGACGGAGAGAAGATCCAGTCCTCCAAATCCAAGGGAAGGCTCAAGGTTTTATCCGAGCTTACCCATGACGGCGAGACCATGCCAGGCACCATAGGCATCGGACATACCCGCTGGGCGACTCACGGCGAGCCTTCCGACATCAACGCCCATCCTCATTTCAATTCAGACCGTACCATAGCCATCGTCCACAACGGCATCATTGAGAACTATCTCAAGATCAAGAAACGCCTTACGGAGAAGGGCTATGTATTTGTTTCCGATACCGACACAGAGGTAGTGGCACATCTTCTGGATTACTACTACAAGCAGGATGGCGGCACGCCTGTTGAGGTTATAGCAAGGGTGATGGATCGCCTGGACGGCTCCTATGCCCTTGGAATACTATTCTCCGATCACCCCGACAAGGTATACGCGGTCCGCAAGGATTCACCGCTCATCGTTGGTATAGCAAGCGACGGCAATCTGATCGCTTCCGATGTTCCTGCGGTGCTCAAGTACACAAGGGATGTTTATTTTATACAGAACGAAGAGATAGTTGAGCTTTCCGAAAAGGATATCCGTTTCTTCAATGCTGACTGCGAGGAGATCACCAAGGAATCCAAGCATATTGACTGGGATGAGAACGCTGCCGAAAAGGGCGGATATGAGCATTTCATGCTCAAGGAGATCTACGAGCAGCCCAAGACCGTAAGGGACACCTTCGCTCCCAGGATCAAGGACGGACAGGTAGTGATCGAAGAGCTTGACATGTCAGACGAGGATATAAGGGCTATCGACCGTATACGCATTGTAGCCTGCGGAAGCGCTTATCATGTAGGCGTTTCCGTCAAATATATTTTCGAAGGAATGGCAAGGATTCCCGTTGAGGTTGACGCAGCCTCCGAGTTCCGTTACCGCAACCCGATCTTAGGCGAAAATGAGCTTGTTATAATAATAAGCCAGTCCGGTGAGACGGCAGATTCCCTTGCGGCCTTAAGAGAGGCAAAGGCAAGGGGCAGCCGCACCCTTGGCATTGTAAATGTCGTAGGCTCATCCATTGCCCGTGAAGCCGATCAGGTAATGTATACCTGGGCGGGGCCGGAGATAGCGGTTGCTACCACCAAGGCATACAGCGCCCAGCTTATAGCGATGTACCTTCTGGCGATCAAATTCGCCCATGTTCACGGCAGGATCTCTGACGATGAGCTTAAGGGCTACATCAACGACCTTCAGAAGCTGCCTGACCAGATAGAGCTGCTATTAGGCAACAAACAGCGCCTGCAGAAATTCGCCAACCGCTACATTGCCGCCAAGGATGTCTTCTTCATAGGAAGGGGTCTTGATTACGCTATCTCAATGGAGGCCTCCCTCAAGCTCAAGGAGATTTCCTATATCCACTCCGACGCCTATGCCGGCGGAGAATTAAAGCACGGGACGATATCCCTTATAGAGGAAGGCAAGCTCGTCGGAGCCATACTTACCCAGCCCGACCTCTACAAGAAGACCATGTCCAATATAGTAGAGGTACGCACAAGGGGAGCCTTCATCCTTGCTGTTACCAATGAGGAGAATGTTGAGATCGAAAAGGTTGCGGATTATGTGATCTACATACCCCAGACCAACCCTTATTTCGCCAACTCACTGGCTATCATTCCCCTTCAGCTTTTCGCTTACTATGTTGCCGTGGGCAAGGGCTGTGATGTTGACAAGCCCCGTAACCTCGCCAAGTCCGTTACTGTTGAATAAGTATTCGTATTGTTCACAAACTTTACATTTTTCCATCACAATTTCATCACAAATCCAATGTAATATACTCAAGTGTCAGGGCAGTAGTCCTGATGCTTGAGTAAAATTTTTTTAAGGAAAGGAGCCCATGATGAGTAATTATGAGTATTACGAATACAAACAGAACAACGACTACAATCCCTATGCCACAGGCGGCGGCACAGACAACGGCAGCCAGTCCGGCAGCGGTCAGAATGGCAGTCCCAAAAAGCCCAAAAAGTCCAGCGGCTTCGGGAGCAAGCTTGTAAAGGCAACGGCTCTTGGCCTGGCATTCGGTCTTGCGGGAGGAGCGGCCTTCGCGGGAGTGAACGGGGTAACAGGCATGCTCTCATCCACCAAAGCGCCCATTGCGCTGGAGAAGAGCAGCGATCACGCAAAAGGCGATGATGTTTCCTTATCAAAGAGTGACGGCAAGCTGGATTCTACAGCGGTTTCCACAGCCACGACTGTTACGGATGTATCAGATATAGTAGATAACGTAATGCCCTCGGTTGTTCAGGTTTCGGTCATGACAGTTACCGAGTACCAGAACTGGTTTGGCCAGATAGGCAGGTTTGAGAGCGAGGGAGCCGGCAGCGGCTTCATTATCAGCGAGGATGATAAATACATCTACATAGCCACCAACAACCATGTTGTATCAGGAGCGAAGGAGCTTACCATCACCTTCAATGATGACACGGCGGTTGAGGGCGAGATCCAGGGAACTGACCCCGATACTGACCTTGCGGTAGTAAAGGTAAAGCTCAAGGATATCCCTGACGAGACCATGAAGGTTATAAAGGTTGCGACCATCGGTGACTCAAAGAATCTTGCCATAGGTTCTTCAGCGGTAGTTATCGGCAATGCCTTAGGTTACGGACAGTCAGTTACAACCGGCGTCATTTCAGCCTTGGAGCGCGAGATCGAGCTTCAGGGAGACGACGGGACTATCATCACCAACAAGCTGATCCAGACCGACGCGGCAGTCAACCCCGGTAATTCCGGCGGAGCCCTTCTCAACATGAACGGTGAGGTAATAGGTGTTGTTTCAGCAAAATACGCTGACACCGATGTAGAAGGAATAGGCTATGCCATCCCCATAACTGAAGCTTCCCAGATCATCACCGGCCTTATGAACGGCAAGGATGCTGATGATGAAGAGGTAGCAGAGGGCAACGGAGCTTATCTTGGAATAGCAGGAGTGGATGTCAACGAACAGACCGCATCACAGTACGATATGCCCACAGGCGTATATGTATCACAGGTAATAGCCGACAGTGGCGCCGAAGCGGCAGGCATTCAGAAGGGTGATGTCATCACCTCCTTCAATGGCCAGAAGATTACCTCCATGAAGGAAATCCAGAACGCCATAGCCAAATGCTCACCCGGGGATGAAGTATCAGTAAGCGTATACAGACAGAGCATAATGGGCTACGCGGAGAGCCAGGTAAATGTTACACTCACTACCATACCAAGCAAATAACAAGGAGCCGGCATGGACAGACCTATCAGAATACTTTGTGTAACGCCTGCATTTAACGTATGCGGCGGCATAGAGAGCTATTGCATGAGTTATTTCCGCAGTATGTCAGATGACATCCAAATGGACTTCATCACCCATGACTGCACGGACGATACGCTTGTCAGACAGGTCAGATCACGGGGAGGCAGGGTTTATATCCTGCCCCCTCTTTCTGCTTCCAAAATGATTTTTTCCCTTTCGGCAATGAGACGGTTTTTTGTCAAAAAAGGCTTTGAGTATGACATTATTCATTGCAACATGGCAAATGCCGCCCCGTTCTATTTTTATTACGCCAAAAAAGCCGGCATAAAGGTCCGAATACTCCACAGCCATCAGGACAGGGCTGCGGATACAAGACTTCACGCCATCAGGAATATCCCCCTGCTTGCCATTGGGGAGAAAATGGCGGATAAGCGCTTAGCCTGCAGCAGACAGGCAGGAAGCTTTCTGTTTAAGGAGCATCCCTTTACGGTTATCAAAAACGCCATTGATCCAAAGCGCTTTGCCTTTGATGAGGAGAAGAGAGCTTCCTTCAGAAAGGAATACGGCATAGACGACGAGATCCTTATAGGCACCATAGGCAGGCTTACAGAGCAGAAAAATTACGCAAGGCTGCTTGATATCTTTAAGCTGATTGCAGAAAATAAGGGATTAAATTATAAGCTTTTGATAGTGGGAGAGGGACATCTTCTTGGACTTCTGCGCCACAATGTTGCGGAATATTCTCTTGAGGATAAGGTGATCTTTACCGGAAGCCTTGCCGATGTGTCAGGGGCTCTCTGCGGCATGGATCTATTTGTGCTGCCCTCGCTTTATGAAGGGCTTGGCATTGTAAATATCGAGGCGCAGGCCTGCGGACTTCCTGTGGTGGTATCGGATGCGATCCCGGAGGATGCCGATATGGGAGGAGCTTTCTACAGCATACCTCTGGAAGCCACGGACGAAATGTGGGCAGACCGTCTGGTGCTGACCTCTCCTTCAGATGACAGGACAAGGTCTTCACTGGATAATATGGCAGGGATAAGAGAGCATGGATATGACATAGAAACCGAGGCGTCAAAGCTGAAGGAGTATTACAAAAGCTTAATATATACTCATTAACGATTATAGCAGCCGGTATACCAGACACGCGAACGCATTTATAGCTAATTCTGAAAAGTACATCGGCAGTTATTAGCGTTCGCGAGTATAATTAAAAAAGAGAGGGCCGCCACCTTTGCAGACCTCCCTTAATTCTTCGGGAAAGCTTTCTTATTCAATTTCTTGATCTCCTTTCTTTCTCTTGCTTTATATATCGGTTGTTTGACTGAAAAGTTTATACTTATCTGCGTTGAAATATAAATTGTTTTGGGGTAGAATTAACCCTGTATTTTTTAATGAGGGGATCTTATCATGAAGAAAAAACGCATAGTTCTTGCTTTAGGACATAATGCCCTTGGGACGAATCTTCCCAGGCAGCAGGAGGCAGTACAGAAAAGCGCAAAGGCCGTAGCGGATTTCGCCATGGAAGACTATGAGATCGTTATCACCCATTCCAACGGTCCGCAGGTAGGCATGATCCATACAGCCATGTCTGAATTTGCCATGCGCCACGAGGCCTATACCCCTACGCCCATGAGCGTTGCTTCAGCCATGAGCCAGGGTTATATAGGCTACGACCTACAGAACGCCATACACAGCGAGCTTATCCTGCGTGGAATATCAAGGTCCGTAGCGACCATTCTTACCCAGGTAAGGGTAGATCCCTATGACGAAGCCTTCTACAGGCCGTCAAAGATCATCGGGCGGCTGCTGACGGAGGAGGAAGCTCTAACAGAGGAGAAAAAGGGCAATCATGTAACCGCGACAGAAGGGGGCTTCAGGCGCATAGTCGCAACACCCGTTCCTTTAGAGATAGTAGAGATAGATGTTATACGCTCGCTTTTGGACAGAGGGACTCTTGTTATAGCCTGCGGCGGAGGTGGTATCCCCGTCATTGCCCAGGGCAACCGTTTAAAGGGCGCCTCCGCGGTCATAGAAAAGGATACTGCCGCCGGAGCTTTGGCAGACGCCGTGGATGCCGATATGTTAGTGATACTCACCGGCGTGGACAAGGTAATGACAGGCTACGGCACGGAGGATGAAAGACCCGTGGATTATATGTCCGTTGCTCAGGCTTCGGAATATCTTGAGGCCGGAGAATTTGAGGAAGGCACTATGGCTCCCAAGATCCGCGCTGCCATCAGCTTCATTGGCAATTCACCCATCCGCAAGGCACTGATAACCCGGCTTGCCCCTGAAGGCATAGAGCTTTCCGGCGCAAATGGGACGATGATAGGACTTAAATAGGGGGAGATAGGGGGAACGCCATTACCGACTGAAATAGGAGGAACTATCGTATGAAGATGCAGGAATCTGCGCAGGATTATCTGGAATCAATACTCATATTATCACAGACAAGAGAGCATGTAAGAGCCACAGACATCTGCGGCTATTTCGGATATTCCAGACCCACTGTATCCATCTTCCTGAAGCAGCTTAAGGAAAACGGATATGTAGACATAGATGTCAACAAATATATCAGATTAACCGATAAGGGTCTGGATATTGCAAAGGACATGTACGAACGGCACCAGTTCCTTACAGAGCTTTTCATCAGGATAGGAGTCCCCAAGGATATTGCTGCCAAGGACGCCTGCCGTGTCGAGCACTACGTCTCCAAAGAGACCTTTGAGGCAATGAAGGAACATTTTTCGTAACTATTCAGGTGACTGAACAGTTAACATTTCTCGTAGTATGAGCATATGAGCAGCAACAGACAGGTTCAGCGCTACCGGAACAATCTCAAGGGCAAATACGACGGCTCCAAGAACATGAAGCTTCGTTTTGTCCAGGGTATTTCGGCAGTACTGATAATATCTATCATCACCTTCAGATTTGTTGTGGGCACCTCTACCGTTGACGGTCATTCCATGGACCCGACCTTAACCAACGGTCAGAGGCTTTTTTTCCTGCGCATTTTACCAATCTATGAGGTGGGCGATATAATCTCCTTCCGAATGCCCTCCGGCGACTACTATGTCAAGCGCGTGGTGGCACGGCAGGGAGATGTGGTTTCGGTAGAAAAGGGACATATCAAGGTAAATGGCAAAAAGCTAAATGAGCCCTACGCCCTTGGCAAAACCGAGGTACAGGAGGATACCGTTGTCTATCCCTATACTGTGGGCAAAAATGCCTATTTTGTAGTTGGGGACAACAGGGAACATTCCATCGATTCCCGCAGCTTTGGCGCCATAGTCAAGTATCAGATCCGGGGCAAGATCTTAGGCAGCTACGGGGAGAAGGTTGTACCTGCCAACACAGAAGACGAAGATAATATAGCTGAAGCTGCCGCGACAGAAGATCAGGACAAAAAAGACAACAAGAAGGAAAGCAAAAAGAGCAGCAAGAAGGTCTTCAACAAGTTAAGCAAAAAATTATCTTCGATAAAGGACAAGATAAAATTAGACAAGCTCAGCAAACCATTTAAAGCAGCAGGTTCAAAAATATCATCCGCATTCAAGGATATAGACATAAAAGAAAAGCTTTCAGGCATATCAGAAGCATTAGGCAAAATAGGAGACGGATTTTTGTCGCTGTTCGATAGTTTAAAGGACAAGTTACCGTTGCATTAACAAAAAGAGTGGTGTACAATGTATTAGTCAAATACTAATTAGGAGAGGGCGGTTATGTTATACAGGATTTATGAATTTGCTCATAGCGTGGGTATACATTTTTGGGACATACCCTCTATTCTTGTACTTCTGATCATTGCTGTCGTCGGAACTGTCCATACGATCCGCCAGAAGCAGCGGGAGGAGGATTTTGAAGACGAAAGCGAAGAACGTGCCAGACGCGTGGCAAGGGAGAGGAGTGTGAGATAGGATATGGATTTCATCATAGAGCATACCCGGATAGGATTTGAAATCCCGGAGCTGATTGCGCTCGTTTTCTTGATCGGTGTGGTGGTGTTCTTCTTTGTCAGGAGCCGCCAGATGAAGAAAGCCGAGGAAGAGCTGGAAGATCAGATCAAAGAAATTCAAAGTCAAAGATCAGATAATGGGCGTGTCCGGAATCGTTGATTGCGGACGCGCCTTTGTTAAAACACAGTCATTTTATGGAAGATAAATATAATTGCTTAAAGCTTGACAACCAAATATGTTTTCCGCTCTACGCCTGCGCCAAGGAGGTTGTCAGGGCGTACAAGCCCTATCTTGACGAGCTGGATCTTACCTACACCCAGTACATCACCATGATGGTTCTCTGGGAGGAGCGCAGCATCAACGTCAGGGATATTGGCAGGCGCCTCTACCTGGATTCCGGGACACTGACCCCCCTGCTCAAGAAATTAGAGAAAAAGGGCTACATAGTCCGTAAGCGTTCCGCCGAGGATGAGCGCAATCTCATAGTTGAGCTTACGGATGAGGGCTTTATGCTTCGGGAGAGAGCGTTAAAGGTCCCGAAGCAGATGGGGGAGTGCATATGCCTTGACGACAAAGAGCTGGCGGATATTTATGATAAGCTTTACATAATACTGGATCGGCTTTCATCCAAAAACAGAGCGGTGAAATGATATGAGATCATCAAAATGGATGCTGCGCAACAAAAAGGGGGATTTCAGAGGCCTGGCGGCAGAGCTTTGTGTTGATCCGGTCATTACACGCATAATGCTAAACCGTGGGATAGACGGCTCCGAAATGAAAAGCTTTCTTGAACCGGATATTTCCATGCTGCACGATCCGCATCTCTTAAAGGATGCCAATAAGGCATCGCAGATAATAGCAAAGGCTGTTTCAGAGGGCAAAAGGCTTCGGGTGATCGGTGATTATGATGTAGACGGTATTTTTTCCACCTTTATCCTGGTCTCGGTATTAAGACGTATCGGAGCCGATGTATCATTCGACATACCCCATCGCATCACCGACGGCTACGGCATGAACGAGCGGCTGATCCGAAAGGCGTATGAAGATGGAGTATCCCTCATCGTAACCTGTGACAACGGCATCAAATCTATAGACGAGGTTTCTCTTGCCACGGAGCTTGGGATGGAGGTCATAATTACAGACCATCACGAGCTGGGCTTTGATTTGGATGCATCGGGCAATAAGCACTGGAACATCCCCGAAGCTTCAGCGGTCATCAATCCCCACCAGCCGGATTGTGATTATCCCTATAAGGAGATATGCGGCGCAGTTGTTGCCTGGAAGCTTGCCTCGGTGTTGTTAGAGGCTGCAGGGCTTTTGGATGCGGTAATGGAATATCTCCCATACGCTGCATTTGCCACGATAGGGGATATAATGCCTCTTAGGGATGAGAACAGGGTCATTGTTTATTACGGCCTTAAGGCCATGCCATCGATTGACAATCCGGGTCTTTTATCCCTGATAAATCATACAGGCATAGAGGGCAGGTCTCTTAATACCTACGATGTGGGCTTTATCTTAGGACCCTGCTTTAACGCTGCCGGACGCTTGGACAGCGCCCTTCGCGGAGTAGAGCTTCTTCTTGAAAGGGATGCGGCAAAGGCCTCTGCCATAGCTGAAGCCCTGCGCAACCTCAATGAGCAGCGCAAGCAGATGACAGAAGAAGGTACAAAGCTTGCCCTTGAAAAGCTTGAGCAGGACAACCGTCTTTTGGATAAGGTTTTTGTGGTATACGTTCCGGGGCTTCATGAGAGCCTGGCAGGGATCGTGGCAGGCCGCATCAAGGAACGCTTCTTCAGGCCTTCTTTTGTGCTTACAGACGCCAGAGAAGGCGTCAAGGGCAGCGGGCGCAGTATTCCCGGGTATCCCATGTCAGACAGGCTTCATGACGTGGAGGACCTTCTGACCAGATATGGCGGTCATCCCATGGCTGCCGGTGTTTCAATGCCGGCGGAGAATGTATCTGATTTTACCGCACGCCTGAATGACAACGCCGGACTTTCAGAGGAAGAGCTTACGGCAACTACCTACATTGATCTGGCGATGCCGACATCATATATCACCTTCGGGCTTGTGGAACAGCTTGCAAGGCTTGAGCCCTTCGGAGAGGGCAATGAGAGACCGCTTTTCGCGGAAAAGGAAGCCTGCTTCCTCGGGGCAAGATACATGGGAAGCGAGAAACAGTTTTTAAAGTTCTCTCTCCTGGGCAACGGCAGGGACAGGCTTGAAGCAGTTTATTTCGGTGATGCGGCCGCTCTTGTAGAGACTTTAAAGCAGCGCTTTGGCAGTGATGAGGTTGAGAAGCTCTTTGCGGGCAGCAAGTCAGCGGTTCGGCTTACATTTTCATATTACCCGCAGATAAACACCTTCAAAGGCAGATCGAACCTTCAGGTTCGCATAGAGGATTACAAATGACAGACAGCTTTTGCCGCGTGGCGGCTATTACCCCCCATATCAGGCTTGGGGATGTGGATCATAATATCAGGGAGATCATATCCCTTTCAGCGGAGGCTGCCGGTGACGGCTGCAGCGTACTGGTATTTCCGGAGCTTTGCATAACAGGCTATAGCTGCGGGGATCTGTTTTTCCAGGATGTGCTTATAGACGCGGCTCTTAGGGGGCTTGAGACCATATGCCGTGAGACTGCCGATCTTTCGGCTGTTATCTTTGTCGGGCTGCCTTTTAAGAATAACGGCAAGCTCTACAACGCGGCTGCGGCGGTTTCCTGCGGAAAGGTATTGGGGTTAGTTCCCAAAAGCAATATCCCGAATTACGGCGAGTTCTATGAGAAACGGTATTTTTCCAAAGGGCAGGATCAATGCGTTCCTATAAAGCTTTTCGGTGAGGAGATTCCCTTTGGGACGGATCAGGTATTTAAGAACAGCTACATGCCGGATATGGTTATAGCGGCGGAGATATGCGAGGATCTGTGGGTTGCGTCGCCGCCGGATATCAGACATTCGGCAGCAGGTGCCGATATAATAGTCAACCTGTCTGCCAGTGATGAGCTGACAGGCAAGACGGATTATCTTAAGAGTCTCATATCCGCCCGGAGCGCCCAGCTATACAGTGCATATATTTATGCCGGGGCGGGAGCCGGTGAATCCACCCAGGACTCCGTTCTGGCAGGACACAGATTTGTTTATGAAAACGGCAGGCTCCTTTCCTGCGGCAAAGCCTTTTCACCGGGCATCACCACAGCGGATGTAGATCTTGGAGCCTGTATGGCAAGACGGCTTCATACCGATACCTACAGGGTAGACAGCCGGGGGTATACGGTCAACGATTTTTCCGTAGATATAAGAGAACTGGACCTAAGAAGGATCATAGCCAAACATCCCTTCGTGCCGGATGACGACAGGGAGAGGCTTGACAGATGTGAAGAGATCCTTTCCATCCAGGCATGGGGACTTGCCGGGCGGATCTCGCATATAGGCACAAGGTGTGCCGTGGTAGGCATATCCGGGGGACTGGATTCCACCCTTGCCCTGATCGTTACGGTAATGGCTTTTGAACAGCTTGGACTTGACAAAGGGGGTATAATTGGAATTACAATGCCGGGCTTTGGCACGACTGACCGTACCTACGACAATGCCTGCGCATTGGTAAAGGCTCTTGGCGCCACCCTTTTGGAGATTCCCATCAGGGATAGCGTAAGGCAGCATTTCAAAGATATCGGTCAGGACGAGAATGTCCACGATGTCACCTATGAGAACTCACAGGCCAGGGAGCGCACACAGATATTGATGGACATTGCCAATCAGCGAAACGGCATAGTCGTTGGTACGGGAGACCTTTCAGAGCTTGCTCTTGGCTGGGCGACCTACAACGGGGATCATATGTCCATGTACTCCGTCAATGCAGGAGTGCCAAAAACATTAGTCCGCCATCTGGTGAAGTGTTACGCCGAATATAAATGTAAGCAGGGCTCCAGGCTTTCCGGAGTGCTTATGGATGTGCTTGATACGCCCGTATCACCGGAGCTTTTGCCGCCCAGCGAGGGTCAGATCTCCCAAAAGACAGAAGAGCTTGTAGGCCCCTATGAGCTTCATGATTTCTTCCTGTATTACATGCTGCGTTTCGGGTATCGCCCGCGCAAGATCTTCCGGCTTGCCTGCATGGCTTTCGAGGGAGAGTATTACAAGGATACTGTTCTAAAATGGCTCCGTGTATTTTACAGGAGGTTTTTCGCGCAGCAGTTCAAGCGTTCCTGCCTTCCAGACGGGCCAAAGGTAGGGACGGTAGCGCTTTCGCCCAGAGGAGACTGGCGTATGCCTTCAGATGCCACGGCAGACCTGTGGCTGGCGGAAGTAAAGGATATGGTCTGAAACAGCTTATCACATAAATTTTAAGGAGAAGACAATGGCAAATACAACCAACAACACGGCGCATGGGGGTAAGACGCCGGCATTGATCGCAGGGGGTATAGTTGCGGCGGTTGCCGCGGCTTATGTGGGGGGAAGCCTGTTTTTCAATTCACGCTTTTTACCTAATACTACCGTAAACGGCGTATCCGCTTCTGCTGCCACGGTTGATGCAGTCAAAGCCCGTATCCAGCAGGAAGCCGCCGACTACAAGCTCACATTGGTTGAAGCGGACGGCTCCACGGAGGAGATCACCCAGAGCGATGTGGATCTTGCCATAGATACCGAGGATGGCCAGATAGAATCCTTCAAGGCCTCACAGAGCGGCTGGGGCTGGGTAAAGGCCCTGTTTTCCGGGGAAGATTTTGCCAGTGACAATATTGTCTCCTACGACAAGAAAAAGCTGCAGTCCACGGTCGATTCACTAAATTGCATTAACGACCCTGATCCCGTAATGACGGATAATGCCAGACCTTTATACGAGGCAGGTGAGTTTGTTGCCGTGGAAGAGATTTACGGCACCAATATCAACAAAAAGTCCTTCACTAAGAAGCTTGGTGAGGCTCTCTATAACCTTGAAGACACCGTGGATCTTAAGGCTGACAAATACTACGTCCAGCCAAAGGTCACCTCTGATTCCGACGAATTCAAAAAGCTACTCGACCAGATGAACGGTGTCATTGATACAAAGGTGAATTATCAGGTTGGCTCCAATACCGAGACAGTTGACCGTGATACCATTGCTTCCTGGATATCCACAGAGGACAGCAAGGTGATGATCTTTAACGACACCAAGATCCGTGAGTATCTGGACGAAATGGGAGCCAAATACAATACCTTCGGCCAGTCCAAGCAGCTTAAGACTTCCTCCGGAGCCACGGTTACGGTTCCCGGCGGTCCCTACGGCTGGAAGATAGACAAGGATGGCGAGGTTGCCAAATTAGAAGAGCAGCTTCTGTCCCATGAGGATGTCAACAGGGATTTTGTATACCAGTACACAGCCGCCAGCCACGATGGGCCTGATTATGGCAACAGCTATGTAGAGGTCAACCTGACAGCCCAGCACGTTTATGTCTACCAGAACGGCAGCCTTGTGTGTGATACTGCCTGTGTATCCGGCAATCCCACCAGGGGCAACGGCACGCATACGGGAGCTTTTCCATTGACCTATAAGGAAAAGGACGCCACCCTAAACGGTGAAGATTATTCCACGCCGGTTAATTACTGGATGCCCTTTAACGGCAATGAGGGACTCCATGACGCTACCTGGAGATCCAATTTTGGCGGCACTATTTACAAGAGCAACGGCAGTCACGGCTGTGTCAATCTTCCTCTTTCAGCGGCAGCCAAGATATTCCCCATTGTAGACAGGGGATTCCCGGTGCTGGTATATACAATGGGCGGAACGGAAAGCTCCGAGACCCAGACGGAAGGAACCGCCGAAGAAAAAGAGGATACAGCTACAGCACAGCAGAAAGCACAGGCAGTAATGGACAAGATCAACATTATTTCCCCTGTAACCTCAGAGAGCGGTCCCGCCATAAAGGACGCCCGTTCTTCTTATGAGGCTCTTTCAGATGAGGCAAAGAGCTATGTAACAAATGTTTCCACACTCTCGCAGGTTGAAGCGGAGTTTGCAGCCCTGACTCCCGAGGCTGCGCCCGAGGGACCGGATCTTGCAGCCCTTCAGGCACAGGCTGATGCCGTAGCGGCATCCATCGCCGGGATCGCCCCTGTAACCACAGAGAGCGGCCCTGCCCTAGACGCCGCGGAAGCAGCCTACAGCGCCCTTCCGGATGATGCCAGAGCGCTTGTATTAAACGCTGGGGAGCTTCCGGCATTGCGCAGCGAATACAATGCCCTTATGGGACAATAATGGTGAATATAAATGAGCTACGAAGACAATATTAGAAAAGTTAAGCCCTATGTACCCGGCGAACAGCCCTCCGGTTCCGGCATAATCAAACTCAACACCAACGAAAATCCTTACCCTCCGTCGCCGGCGGTGGGCAGGGTACTGCGTGAGTTTGATCAGGATATATTAAAGAAATATCCTGACCCGGAAGCGGTAAAGCTTACAGAGGTTTTGGCTGAAGAGTACGGTGTTTCAAAGGAACAGGTCTTTGTGGGCGTGGGTTCTGATGATGTGCTGGCACAGAGCTTTCTTACATTTTTTAACTCAAAACGTCCTGTTCTGTTTCCTGATATTACATACTCCTTCTATCCGGTGTGGTGTGACCTTTTTGGAATAGCATACGATACCGTGCCTCTGAATGAAGCCTTTGAGCTTGAGGCGGCGGACTATGACCGCGAAAACGGCGGTATAGTCATAGCCAACCCCAATGCTCCCACGGGCCGGGAGGCTTCCCTTTCGGAGATAGAAAGCATAGTTAAAAACAGCCCGGATTCAGTATGCATAATTGACGAAGCCTATATTGATTTCGGCGGGGAAAGCGCGCTTTCGCTGATAGAGCGCTATGAGAATCTTCTTGTGGTAAGGACCTTCTCCAAGTCGAGATCCCTTGCCGGCAGCCGTATAGGCTTTGCCATAGGCTCAAGGAAGCTTATAGCTTATTTAAGTGATGTAAAATTTTCCTTTAATTCCTATACTATGGACTCGGTAACACAGGCTATAGGTGTTGCCGCGCTGACCGATAAGGGTTATTTTTCCGATACTGTAAGGCGTATTATTTCAACGAGACAAAACGCCATTGCTTCGTTTTGTGAGCTTGGATTTTCGGTTATTCCTTCATCCGCCAATTTCCTGTTTGTCACCCATCCTACCTATCCCGCGGATGAGCTGTTTGCAATGCTTCGGGGCAGGGGAGTATACGTGAGATATTTTAACTCTCCAAGGATCGATAATTATCTCAGGGTGACCATCGGTACCGATGAAGAAATGAAAAAGCTGTTTGAGATATTGAGGGAGTATATGGGATGAGCGATTACCTGAAGATTTTTCTGATCTCAATGGTGCCGCTGATTGAGCTTCGCGGCGCGATTCCCGTATCACAGTTTTTAGGGCTTCCCATTTTAAAGTCATATGCCGTCTGTATCCTTGGCAATATGATACCTGTTCCCTTTATCTATCTCTTTGCAAGAAAGGTGCTTGAATGGGGAGCCGACAAGCCGGTTATAGGGAGATTTTTCACCTTTTGCCTGAAAAAGGGTGAAAAGGGAGGCAGGAAGCTTACCGAAAAGGCCGGCAGGGGAACCTTCGCAGCCCTTCTTTTGTTCGTAGGCATCCCGCTTCCCGGCACGGGCGCATGGACCGGCACCCTTGCGGCAAGCATACTTGATATGGAGTTTCACTCTACCGTGATCTCCGTAATGTTAGGCGTTCTGTTAGCAGGCGTGATAATGATGACTGCAAGTGCTCTTGGATTCTCACTCTTTTAAGGAGCTGTTATGGATTGGACAGGCCTCATAATAAATCTCATAGCCATATTTGCCGGACTGTTCATCTATATCGGCATTTCCAACACCCAGTGGGGCCGCGACCACGAAGAGTACCAGTACGCCATCATGCTCGCCGCTGTTCTTGCTGCATGTTTGATCGGAGGAGTGCTGCGAATGGTTATTCTAATGTAAATCTGGAATAACATATTATTGCATCATCAGTTAATAGTTGCATTTTATTTAATATTCGTGTAATATATTTTAGTTATTAAGCATACATAAGTTTCAGGAGGACACAACATGGTATCAGCCGGTGATTTCAAAAATGGCCTGACCATCGAACTTGATGGCAACGTATATCAGATAGTAGAGTTTCAGCATGTTAAGCCGGGCAAGGGCGCGGCATTCGTCCGTACCAAGCTCAAGAACATCAAGAGCGGCGGCGTTATAGAGAAGAGCTTCCGCCCCACCGAGAAGTTTGAGCAGGCTCATATCGACCGCAAGGATATGCAGTACCTTTACAGCGACAGCGATCTGTATTATTTCATGGATTCAGAGACCTATGACCAGATTGCATTAAGCGCAGCCGAGGTCGGTGATTCCCTGAAGTTTGTCAAGGAGAACGAGACTGTCAAGGTCTGCTCCCACAAGGGCAGCGTGTTCGCTATCGAGCCTCCCCTTACGGTTGAGCTTCAGATCACTGAGACAGAGCCGGGCTTCAAGGGCGACACAGCTACAGGCGCTACCAAGCCTGCTACGCTTGAAACAGGCGCTACGGTCAATGTTCCTCTCTTTGTCAACCAGGAGGACATTATCAAGATCGACACCAGGACCGGCGAGTACATTTCGAGGGTTTAAAGGATACGTTTTTAGGTTATGAATTATCGGGAGATGCCGGTAGGAGATCTTCTCCGGGATCGGCGTATATTTAGCATATTTGATGAGGAATTTCGGCTGGGTACATGGCTGGATGCCACGGCGCTTTTAGGCTCCGAGAGTACATTAGGCGACCTCTATGATGATGGCACGGTTCCTCAGGAAGTTCTTGATGCGATCCTTAATCGCCTGCGGACATTACGGTGAAAATGATAAAACGAAAAGCCACGGGTTTTCTGTGGCTTTTCGTATGTGCAAAACTGCCAAAAAAATCTTGTCTTTCTGTCTCTTTTACCAGTTGTTTTTCACAAATGATTATGATATAAAGAATACAGATATTCTCTTGCATATTTCTCGCAGAGCCGCGAGAAGTAAATTAAAGAAAGCTCAATCTGAATATTTGGTTGTAGGGCACAACCAAGTAAAAATAAAGAAAAGTCCGTTGAGAATATTGTTGAATGCTCCGACATATGCCGGGGCATTTTTTATGACAGCTAAAGGTGTGTTATGAAGTATATTTTTTTGAATGACAAGTTTTATAATGAGCATACGCAGGATAAGTATCCTCAACTGGAATTAAAGCAAAAAAGACCATACATTCATATCCAGATTGAAAAAGACGGACAGAAATTTGCACTGCCGTTAAGATCCAATATATCTCATCCATATGCTTTTTTAACGGACAGAGCAAACCAATGTGGAGTTGATTATTCAAAAGCTGTTCCAATAACAGATGATGATATTGATACCGCAAAACCCTTCATTCGTCCCAATGAACATAAGAAGCTTATAGGTAAAGAGTACAGGATAAAAAAAGGATTTGAAAAATACATTCAGACATATATTAACGCTTTATCAGATAAAAAATATGAGCATCGCAAGGAAATACTGGCATACTCGTCACTTCAGTATTTCCATGAAGAATTGGGTATAAAATAGAAAGGCTGTCTTCACACACGTTGTGGGACGGTCTTTTTTACATCCTCCTGTATAAAGCTTTACTACATTTTGACCGAAATAATAAGATATACTATAATTATCCCGTAACGGAAAAGACATGATATGAGGCTCATATGTACCAAAAAGAAGTTATCAAAAAAGCCGGCTTTAAAGTGCTCATCGTAGACGACGACAGGATATCCCTCAACATGACAAAGGCAGTGCTGAATGAATACGGCTTCATTGCCCATACGGCAAGCTCCGGTCAGGAGGGTATAGAAATGGCGGCAAAGCTTGCGCCCCACCTTATCCTCCTTGACAAACAGATGCCGGAAATGGACGGCTTTGGGACGTTAGCCCGCTTAAGAGAGAGAACCGATACCTTCAGCATCCCTGTAGTGTTTCTTACGGGAATGGATGACAAGGAGAATGAGATCCGCTGCTTTGAAGCAGGCGCCGAAGATTTTATCACCAAACCATTTGTGCCAGAGGTTGTGGTGCAGAGGATAATGCGCATCATTGAGCATAATACGTTGCTCAGGGATTTGGACAATATAGTTGCAGAGCGCACGAGCGAGCTGTCCGCGTCAGAAGCCAGCCGCAGGCGCCTTTCCGACCAGATAATATATGCCCTTGCAGGAGCTGTCGATGCCAAGGACGAATACACCAACGGTCATTCCAGACGTGTGGCGGAATACGCGGTTATGATAGCGGATGCCATCGGCAGGAATGAAGCTTACAAGGAAGAGCTTTATTACATGGGGCTTCTCCATGACGTTGGGAAGATCGGCATCCCCGACGAGATCATTCACAAGACCTCAGGCCTTACGGATGAGGAATATCAGACCATCCGCCGCCATCCCGAGATTGGGGCAAATATATTAGAGACCATTGAGGAAATGCCACATCTTTCGATCGGGGCGCATTATCATCATGAACGCTTCGACGGCAGAGGCTATCCCGAGGGCTTAAAAGGCTATGACATCCCTGAACAGGCAAGGATTCTGGCAGTAGCGGATTCCTATGACGCTATGACCAGTACCCGTACCTACCACGATGTTAAGCCCCAGGATTATGAAAAAAGGCATGGGAACACAGTTTGATCCGGCAATAGCTGAGGTTATGTTAGAACTCATTGACAAAGATGCAGAATTTACGATGAGGGGGTAGCAGATGAGCATAGGGCTGAACAATAACTCAGACGAGGTGTACACATACAGTCAGCTTACCAGCAACGAAGGCACGAAAAAGACCATGGAAGCCCAGCTAAGGGTTTTGGCCGCCAGATCCATGAACGCCAATGCCCAGTTCCAGAATTTTCTGGAGACTGCCATAGACACCGTGGCAGGCGGCAGCGTCTATTCCGGCGCCGTCAGTTCCTCCGGCACGGGTTCGATAAATGTGCCCGAAGAACTGGAAGACTATTTCGACGAAGCTTCAACCAAATATAATGTTGACAAGCGGCTGGTGCTTGCCGTAGCCCGCACGGAATCCAACTTCACGCCCTCCGCTACCAGCCCGCACGGAGCAATGGGAGTGATGCAGCTCATGCCTGCCACGGCGCAGGAGCTTGGCGTAAAGAATGGTTATGATGCTTACGAGAATATAATGGGTGGCACAAAGCTTCTCCGTATGCTCCTTGACAAATATAATGGAGACCGTTCAAAGGCTCTCGCGGCATACAACGCCGGAAGCAATAAGGTTGACGAATACGGCGGAGTTCCCCCGCAGAACCAGAAATATGTCGATACCGTATTCGGGTTTTATAATGACGGCTTTAACACCAGATCAAATGTCGGCTATTCTTCTGCCTATGCTTCGGAGCGTGTGTCAACCGATGTGGCAAGCGAGCTGAAAAATGCATTTTCCAAGTTCCCGGAGCATCAGACCTACGATACCTTTCTTGAGGAGCTTTCAGAAGAGCTTAAGTCAAATAACGCCAGACCTACTGACGCTGATCAGGCGTATCGCGTACTCCTCGGCAGTGCCAAAACTGTCATCGACCGCATCCGAAACGAAGTCCGCCAGGAAATGGAGGCAGATGCCAACTTGACTGATGACTACGATGATGACTTTCTGGATAGTTAGTGGGAGAGTTTAACATATGATACCTATAGAATTATTCTGGGATGATGAGGCCTCTGTCTGGGTGGCTGTCGGAGAACAAATAGGACTGGCCTTGGAATCAGAATCCTATGATGCTCTTATTCAGAGGGTCAAGATAGCAGCCCCGGAGATGGCAGAACTGAATAATGTATTGTGTTTAGGTCTTATCTTCGAGACAAAAGACCGTCAGATTGAGTTTGCATAATCTTACCATTTCTGAAATCCTGTGTTCGGTATGGCAAGTAAAAATTTGGGTGTATGAAATAAAAAATTTTCCCCAAACATATAGCGTTTCATTTGTGCAAAACACCAAAAAGCATTGTCAAGGTGTACATACCTATTGACATACCTGCTTTTCATGGAGTATGATAACGCACGAGTGAAACGCTATTAACATACTTTTATAGGACATGTTACTTGTCCAAACGTCGAAAGGAGGATTTGAGAAACAATGAAAAAGACAATTGCAAAAATTATGGCTGCGGCTATGGTACTTTCTACTATCGCTGCTCCCAACGTATTAGCTGCATCTATTTTTAATAGTGCTAGTGATGCGGCAGCCTTTGCTAAGGATGCTAGGGTTTACATCGATGGTCAGCTTGCTTATAAGTATGGTTCATGGGTACAGGGCAATTACGGTGCATACGAAGATGGTGCATTTGATGAGACCGAAGATGCTGCAAACGCTTTCGCTCTTACTGAGCAGCAGATGACGAAGTTGTTATATGCTACTCAAGATAGCGCAACCAATTATGATTATGATGAGGCTGTTTTAGGTGGCGGTGTAATTAATGCTGAAGCGCCAGTAATGGAAGTAGCTACTACAGGTAAAACGACAGGTTTAACTGCATCAGATGCAGTTACACCTAGTGCTGCTGCATCTGTAAAAGATTATGCAACTACTGCTACAACAACTGAATTAAGTGATATATACAAAACAATTGGTGTTTGGGTATCTAAAGATACTGTAGAGAACGGTAACTTTAATGATATCGTTGTAAATGCCAGAAGCTCAAGAGACTGCGTAAATTGGCGTGTTGCAGGTGGGTTTGCTTGGCCTTCATTTGATTTTGGCGTAAATGGAACTGCTGAGATCGTTCGTCAGTTAAATGCTGGAAACGTAATTCTTGTTCCCATGACAGTACAGTTCTGGAATGGTACAAGATGGCAGGATACAGCACTTACAAGATGGATGTGGTTCTGGAATGTCAATACAGCAACTGCTGATGATGATTACTGGAACGCAATCGTTAAGCTTAAGGCTGACAACAACCGCTACACACCCATCCGTGTTCACGTAGATGCAGTAGAAGGTTCCATCGCTGGGCTTCAGGGTCTCTATGTTCAGGTTGTAAATGGCACAACAGTTCAGTTTGTAACTGCTGACAGGAGACTCATTGGTACAAACAATATCGCTATTACAGCGCTGGCAGATAATAGACTCCAGATTCAGGATGTTCAGCCTAACGATCTTGCACTTCTTAAGTCTGATGCTGCAAAGGGCAAGAATCTGATGCTTGATGAAGCTTATCTGTTCAGAACAGCAGATGCACTGAACAACAGCAGCTACTATGGCGCTGGTGATCTTGTTTATGACTTTAGCATTTTAGGTCAGAACACAGATCTTGGTACAGTATCAATCGGTAAGATTTCTGATATCCGCAGCCGTATATTCAAGGAGTGCAAGGAGAAGCTCGTACATGCTAAGAATGTTAAGTGGATCCGCAACGGTGCATTCCGCAAGAACAAGCAGCTCAAGAAGGCTATTCTCTCTGATGATACTTCCATGAAGAAGATCAACGAGAAGGCATTCTATGACTGCAAGAAG
>CAJOFN010000003.1 GCA_905233905.1 uncultured Lachnospiraceae bacterium | reverse complement strand
ATTTTGGAACATCCACTTGAATATAATGGCAAAATCGGCAATAATAATTTTTATTATTATAGCCGGAGGAGCATTATGAAAAAAGGACTCAGCATCAAACATAGGGTGGCAATTACAGCAGTTATTTTTATGGGAATTCTTACTGCTGCCATAGCTGCCATAGGATATAAGCTGTATGTTGACAGCGTAATGGAAAGCTATATTGAATATGCGGATACTGTTTTGGAATACGCATATCGTGAAGCTTCTGAGTACGCCTTTGGAGATATGATCCTGGACCGGGATATGCCGGAAGCCTATGAGAAACTCAGATCAGAGCTTAACAAGATCAAGGACAGCTCTAACATAGAGTATCTTTATGCCATATATTTTGACGATGTGGATGATATTCACAGCCTGCACTATGCGATCAACGCAAAAACTGAAGAAGAAATAAAAACGGGATTAGATTCAGGGAAAACCCTCAGCGAAATCTACACTAATATGGGAACACCCTGTGAAGAGGGCTCTTTTGAGGATGATACCCTGATGCTTTTACAGGAGGCTGTGAAGACAGGAAGAAAGACAAGCGGGGCGCTGGCGGGATATTCGGATGTGTACGGCCACATGTTAAACGGATATCGTGTTGTCTTTGACAGTAAAGGCGACCCCGCTGGTCTTATCTGTGTCGAAATTGATATAAACAGGATTTATACCTATGTGGATCGATACATACAGTCGGTAATTCTGATCGCTGTCATACTTACAGCCATTATTATCGTTTTGTATGTACGATACACCAAGCATTATCTTGTAGGCCCTATCATAAAGATAGCTGAAAACAGCGATTCCTTTGTAGAAAAAATGAAATCAGGAGCCGAGCCTGAGGAGCTGGTTTATGAATCTGTGCATGTAAGTACAGGGGGAGAGCTGGAGCTGCTTGCAAACAACGTGAAAAGCCTGGCTGACGGAGTATCCTCCTACATGACAAATCTGAAGGCTATAACAGCGGAGAAGGAGCGCATCGGGGCAGAGCTCTCCCTGGCTACCAGAATCCAGGCTGATATGCTGCCCAATATTTACCCTGCGTTTCCGGACAGACCGGAGTTTGATATCTATGCCACAATGTCACCTGCGAAGGAGGTAGGAGGAGATTTTTACGATTTCTTTCTGATAGATGATGACCACCTTTGCATGGTCATGGCGGATGTATCCGGGAAAGGGGTTCCGGCGGCTCTGTTTATGATGGCATCAAAGATCATACTGGCAAATAACGCCATGCTTGGCAAGTCCCCGGCAAAGATTCTTGAGGATACCAACGCAGCCATATGCGCTAATAACCGTGAGGAGATGTTTGTTACAGTATGGCTTGGCATACTCGAGATTTCCACCGGGAAGCTTACAGCGGCAAATGCCGGCCATGAGTACCCTGCGATATGCTCAGCAGGGGGAAGCTTTGAGCTGTATAAGGACAAGCATGGATTTGTTATTGGTGGTATGGAAGGAGTGAAGTATAGGGAATATGATCTGCAGCTTACACCGGGCGCAAGGATTTTTGTCTATACGGACGGGGTACCGGAGGCAACCAATGCAGGAGATGAGCTGTTTGGAACAGAGCGAATGATAACAGCCCTTAACAAGGATTCCGGTGCCTCACCTGTGGAGCTTTTGAATAATGTCAGGGGGTCGGTTGATGAATTTGTGAAGGAAGCAGAGCAGTTTGATGACCTTACAATGCTCTGCATGGAATATATCGGGAAGAAGCAATAATTATTTTTATCTTTGATATGAAAGCGAGGTAGTACAAATGGCACAGGCAGCAGACAGGGTTTATAGGAACGCGAAGATTTATTCCATCGCGCTGGACGGAACGGAAACGCATGCACAGGCACTCGCCATCAAAGATGGTAAATTCGTATATGTCGGAGATGAGGCAGGGATTAAAGAGTGGATAGGCGATAACACGGAGGTCATAGATTGCAGCGGAAAGAGCGTCATCCCAGGTCTGGGAGACGCGCATATGCATCTGGCTCACGCTGCGAAAAAATTTGGAACCTGCAGCTTCGGCAATATTGTACCGGACCCTGAGAAGGACACACCTGATGGTGTGATCAAACAGCTCCAGGACACGCTGAAGGCATATGCTGATGAGCACACAGATGCCCCGGTGATCAGAGGCCTCGGCTGGGACAGAACGTGGTTTTCCGGCGGACTACAGGGCATCGTGAGACCGTTCACCAGGCACGATGTGGATGAGATCGTATCCGACAGGCCGGCTGTTCTGATGTCGTACTGCGGCCACAGAGTTCTGCTGAATACAAAGGCGCTGGAAGCGGCCGGCGTTACGAAGGAGACAGATGACCAAAACGGTCTGATTGTCAGGGAAGCAGACGGAAGTCCCAGCGGCTATATTAAGGAGCCTGCTGTCTATCTGCCTATCATCGACAGTATTCCAGACTATGACTTTTCGCCGGAGGAGCATCGCAGTTGTCTGAAGCAGTGTTTTGATATGTTTAACAGAACAGGACATACCCTGCTTTGTGACTGCCAGCAGGGTGCATCCTATCCGGTTCTGACAGAAATGGCCAGGAATGGCGAATTTACCGCAAGGGTATCCGGCGTTCATAATGTCAACGATGCAACCCGGGATGAAGACATGGAAAAGGCCATCAAATACCGCACGAAGTTTGATGTTGAAGGCCTCTTCACCGTGGATACGGTAAAGTATTTCGCCGACGGCCAATTTTCCATGGTCGAGCCCTATTTGGAGACTTCCATCAACCATAAACCCGGCACAAGAGAGCCGCTTCTCTGGGATGAAGCACATATGGAGGAGTCTATGGCACTGGCCAACAAGGAGGGCTTCAACATCCATACCCATGCCATGGGAAGCTATGCCATCCGCAGGGTGATCGACTGTTATGAGAACGCTCAAAAGCTTTATCCGAATCCGAATATCAGGAACATAATTGCGCATGACACATTTATTGAGCCGGAGGACAGAGTGCGCATGGGCAAGAGCCATATCATCGCCAGCAATCAGCCTGGATGGTTCAGTGACAGTCCTACAGAAGAGCCAATCCTGGTGGCTGACTGGGGTGAGGATGTTGTCAGGCAGAGCTATCCGAGCAAGTCGCTGATCGACAATGGCGTGGTGTGCGCCTATGGATCGGACTTTTTTGTCAGTCCCTCCTACGGCCTTGCAGGTATTCAGGTCGCCATGACACGAAGGCATGTCAAGCAGGATTCGACCTATGAGCTGTACAAGGATGAACCCGCAGCCCTGCCGGAGGAATGTGTCAGTCTGAAGGAAGCGCTGCAGGCTCATACGATTCATCCTGCATATCAGGCGCATCTGGAGGATGTCACCGGCTCCATCGAGGTAGGAAAATCCGCGGAGCTGGTTGTTTTGGACAGCGACATCGAAACCATTCCAGTGGAGCAGATTCAGGATATCCAGGTGCTTGAAACTGTGTTCAAAGGGAAAACGGTGTTTCAGGTATAATTGAGAAGAAAAGGTTGAGAAGAAAATGCACACTCTTAAGCGCAAAAAAGGGTGTGCATTTTTTTAGCAGAAATGATTTGACATTCTGGAAACCCCTCTTGCGTGACGGGGAAGAAACTGACAGAATATAATCTGTGTGCGCATATGTGGAAACAATGAGTGGAGTAGTGGAGTATGTTAAATGAATGTATATGATTTTGATAAAACCATCTATCCCGGGGATTGTGCGATAGGCTTTTGTAGCTGGTGTATGAAACGGCATCCCAAGCTCTATTTCACTTTTTTGCCGAAGGCGATCATAAACCTGATCCTGCGCAAGCTGGGCATGATGCCGGAGTACCTGATGCAGCGCAAATTTTTCGGATACCTCACGCTGATCGATGATTTCGATGAGCAGATAGAGAAATACTGGGATCAAAATGAGAAGAAGATCTCAGCCTGGTATCTTGCGCAGAAGAGGCCGGATGACCTTATCATCAGTGCGTCTCCAACCTGCATCATCGAACCGATAGCAAAAAGGCTTGGTGTGAATTTCATGGCCACTGAATTTGACCGTGAATACGGAGTCTATGTCAATAACATGATGTATGCAAAGGAGAAGGCAAAGTACATCATTGACCACGGCTTTCCGCTGATCGAGAATTTTTACTCCGACTCCCTTTCCGATACACCGCTTGCCCTGTGCGCCGAAAAGGCACATCTGGTAATAAATAATGCCAGCACAGTGATCGACTGGCCCGAGCTTAATGATGAGATCAGGGAAGAGGTTAAAGAGAAGATAGACACCGGCTGGAACATTCACCTGAAGGAGTAATAGTAAGTGTATATCATCATTTATGACTTCGGGACCAGCAGCGTGAAAACCTGCCTGTTTAATATCGACTCCGAGATACAGCTTGTGGCAAGTGCTGCGGCAGGGTATGGGCTTTACATTTTGGAAGATGGCGGAGCGGAACAGGATACAAAGGAATGGTGGGAGGCACTGTGTTCGACCACCCATGAGCTGTTTGCAAAATCAGATGTTAAACCGGAAGAGATCGAAGGGATGGCCTTCTGCTCACAGATGCAGGGGGCAGTTTTTGTGGATGAGAATGGATTGTCCTTAAGACGGCCAATGAACTATTTGGATCAGAGAGGCGTCAGAGAGTATAAGGCATGCATGGGTTCCGGATTCATCAAGGTTTCAGGCTGCAATCTTTATAAGCTTGCGCGTAATCTGATCGTGAATTATGCCGCGTCCACCAGCGCCAAGGACCCTGTCTGGAAGTACAAATGGGTGGAAAACAACGAGCCGGATGTTTTCAAGAAGATATATAAATGGCTGGATGTCGGCGACTATCTCGTTTCCCGCTGTACGGGCAGGATCATAAGGACCGCGGATTCCGCATTTGCTACCTTCCTGTATGATACACGAAAGGGGAGAGAAGGCTGGAATAAGGGTCTTCTGAAAATGTACAAGGTAAGACCTAAGCACATGCCTGATATCATAGACTGCACAGATATGGCAGGAAGGCTTACGAAAAAGGCAGCGTCAGAGCTGGGATTGATAGAAGGGATCCCTGTTTTCGGAGGAGGTGGGGATACAAGCTTTGTCAATATTGGCGCGGGATGCGTAGACCCCGGGGATACGCATATATATGTCGGGACATCAGGATGGGTGTCAACATTTCTGGATCATCAGACAGTTGTCCGCCAAAAAGGGATATTTCAATTATTACGCGGAGCTGGAAACGGCCGGCAAGTGCTTTGAATGGGTCATGGAGCATCTTGCGCTGGATGAGATAGGTGTCTATCTCGAGCAGACGAAAATTTCAGATATAGAAAGCAGATATTTAAGCCTTTACGATTATCTTTCGGAGGAGGTCAGTAAAGCTCCTCCGGGTGCCAACGGAGTGATCTTTACTCCCTGGCTGCATGGGAATCGCTGCCCGTTTGAAGATTCAAATGCGGGAGGGATGTTCTTCAACTTAAGAGTCGAAAACGGAAAACGGGATATGATCCGAGCAGTTCTTGAAGGTATCTGTTATCACCTGCGCTGGCTGCTGGAAAGCGAAATGCGGAAAGTAAAAACATCAGACACCATCCGATTCGTAGGCGGAGGTGCCTTGTCACCCATCACCTGCCAGATGCTGGCGGATATTACCGGCAGATGGATAGAAACGATAAATAATACGCAGGAGGTTGGCGCGATCGGCACCGCTCTTGTTGTGGCTGCCGGAATCAAAGGAACTGATGTCTTAGAGCTATCACGCCGGCTTGTCAAAACTGCTCAGGTCTATGTTCCTGACACCGGAAACAAAGAGATATATGAGCGAAATTACAGGGTATTCAAAAAGCTATACAAGGACAATGCCGCAAGCTTTAAGGAGCTTAATGGGTAAGTAGCCTTTATTCATCCTCCTGAATTGTATCAGCTACATCCTTTTCAATCTCGGAGTACAACCGGTTGATGTCGTTTTCCGTGTAATTCGGAGCCTTATAGCTTTCGGAAAAAATGACCTTGATACTTGCAAGCCTTCCGGCCAGTCTCCGATCCCGGCGCAGATCATGCCCGGTCAGGAAGATATAGTCACACAGGGTATCACCCATAAACCAGAACAGGATGAAAAACACTTCCCGCGGTTCATCCGCCAGAACTCTTGTAAGCCACAGCAGTATGCCTCCAAAGAGCAGACCGAAAAACATAAGGTTGAAGGTTTGGATATGCCGTTTCTCTTCCTTTTCCACCATGCCCAGATCATAAGCGAAATCATCCCGGATGGTATCCTCAATGGTCTGTTTCTCTTTCTCTGAAAGGCAGTCCCCGATGATATTCAGAACAAGAGGACACTCAGTCGGCGTCACCTCTGCGGCTGATTTGAGATATTCAGTAAATTCCGTGTTCAGGGTTTCGCAGCCCTCGACGCTGTATGTACTGATAACATCGCTATAGTCTGAAATGCGGCAGGGGATCGTTGCAATTCCGTTATTGACATAATCCTTTTTTACCCGGTGATCAAGCTGTCCCCTTCTTGCTTCAAATAATCTTTCAATATCACGCTCAGCCATTTGTACAGCACTCCCTTCCTGTATCTGTTACTCACATGTATCTTTTAATATACATCAGGAAACCGATGTGCCGCAAGAGGGGTTTCCAGAATGTCAAACCCAAATTGTTCTGCGTCCATTGTTTTTTTCGTTGATTTAGATTATCTTTGTAGGATAAGGTCAAAATATATCCAGGAGGTATTTCAGGAAAATGAAATCACAAATACGAAGGACAAAGATCATCATGTATCTGGCATTGATAGTGCTGACCGCCCTTTTTGCCAGACTGTCATTTACTCTTTATGCTGACGATTTTGAAGGGAGGCTGCAGCCGCAGATCGTCCGCGCGATGATCCAGGTGTCAAAGATCCTTCCCCAGCTCGAGGAAAATGAACAGGCGATTCGGGATATCAATGACAATCTGGAAAAAAGACGTCAGAGTATCTATAACGTCCATGAAGAAGACCTGGAGGATCTGGATAATTCCGAAATAGGTTCAAAAGAGAATGTAGAGAAGGTGGTGGAGCATACACTGTCATGGATGAACCGCGTGACCAAATTGCGGGTAGGACGGGAAGGACATGTGATCGTGGTATCCAAAGAGAATTATACCATTCTTGCCTGCCCCCATGAGAGCTTTGTCGGTCAGGAGCTTTATCTTGTAGATTACAAGAAGTTCGATATAAATTCTGTTCCCGATCTGGATGAGCTTGGAGGCAGCCTTACCAAGGAAGATGTTCCCCGGGAATTGCATCTGTTTGTTCCCGCATCAATGATGCAATTAGTGAAAAAAGAGGGGATGGACGCGCTTGACGCAGGGATCATCGGCTCGGTTTTTGCCTACAAGGATACCTATATCCTGTGCGGTGTCACATTGGGCGAGAGCATTGCCTATGTGCTTATACGATGCTTCATTTCCACGCTGATCTTTTTTGTGGTCGCCTGGGTGCTTGTCTGTTATGCCGGCTTTGCTTTTTCCTGGCGCAAGGACAGTGAGGCTGTCTTTCGCAGGAAGCTGATCTCCTACTGCGCACTGGGAACGCTGGTATTGTTCTTTTCCACCTGGTATTACCAGACCATTATGGATGTGACCGGAGATCTGTCCACCATGAATGAACATGCCAAGGTTGCGGTGGAGACCCTGGATACTTACCGGCAATACCGCAAGGAGCTGTCAGAGTGGCTGGACCAGCAGTATCTCGAGCAATGTCGGCTGGCCGCGGAGCTTGTCAGATCCGATGGCACGGAAAATGTCACCAGGCAGGAGCTGGCTGATTATGCCAAAGAACTGAAGGTGGAATACATTTATGTATTCGATAAAAATGGAAAGGTTGTGGTGACCAACTCTCCTTACGACCATTTTACCCTGAGCAAAAATAAAGAAGATCAGTCCTATGCGTTCCGTTCGCTCTTAGATGGCAAAGAGTATGTGATCCAGGGTGTGCAAAAGGATGACGCAGGCGGAGAGAAGATGCAGTATATAGGCGTAAGCCTGCGGGATGAGAATGACCTTGCCGACGGCTTTGTCCAGATTGCGATAAGGCCAACACTCAGGGAGCGGCTGTTAAACCCGATCAATGTGCAGACGGTACTGGATAATCTCGTGATCGGGCTGCCTGATTACGCCCTGGCCATCGACAAGGACACATTGGAGATTGTCGCCACTACCGGGCTTGGCTTTGAAAACACAAGCATTACAGAGCTGGGCTTTGACGCGGAAGAAATCCAAAGCAGCTTCAACGGATATGATATTATTGGAGGGGTTCCATACTATTCGGGCATCAGCGAATCCGAAGATCTGTACCTGATGCCTTTGGTAAGGAGTACGGAAAATAAAAGTTCCTTTATCATTGCGCTGAAGATGGCAGTAATGGGCGTGATAGCTTATCTGGTCATCATGCTGATCGCATCCTATGGATATGGTAAGGTGTTTATTGCGTCAGAAGCGGAAGTGCCCGGGACTGATGATGCCGCTTCAACGGCGGATGGAGCAGAAGAAGGCAAAGAGGCTGAAGCCGCAAGCTCGCCGGGGCTGTTTAGGAAGCTCCTGAAGGCTGAGGAAAAGAGTGGCTTTGAAAAGCGCTGGAGTAAGCAGAGCGCCATCCCCATCGAAGAACAGACGCCGGAAAAGCGGACATCCCGGATCATATACCGGCTGCTTCTAATATTTTCCCTAACACTGATCCTTTACGAGACGGCTTTGATCACCTTTGGAATTACCGCGGATGGTCTCAACGGTTTTTCCTATGTGCTGCTTGGCAACTGGGAAAGAGGCGTGAACCTGTTTTCGCTCTCCTTTTGCCTGTTTTTGCTCTGCGTACTGTATGTATTCAGGGTACTTATCAATAAGGTGCTGTACCACCTTGCACGTATTTCGGATCTGCGGCATGAGACTATTCTTCTGATGCTCAGAAACGCGTTAAGATATGCCTGTGCCATACTGTTTTTATACATTGGGCTGGCACAGTTCGGCGTTGATACAAAGGCACTCTGGGCATCCGCCGGTGTGCTTTCCCTGATGATCGGCTTTGGCGCAAAGGATCTGATCAGTGATATTATCGCCGGTATCTTTATCATCTTTGAGGACACGATAAAGATCGGAGATTTCGTTACAATCGGCAGCTGGTACGGAACAGTAGAGAAGATAGGCATCCGTTCTACCAAGATAGGATATTTTTCGGACACAAAGATTTTCAATAATTCTTCACTACGGGATATCATAAATTCTGACGGGGAAGAGGCGCGGGAGATTCTTAAGGTTCCGATTTCCTACGAGACGGATCTTTTGGAGGTTGAAAAGCTTCTAAAAAAGGAACTGCCCCTTATGACCGAGCGGATTTCGGGTCTTGTAAAGCCGCCCAAATACATGGGTGTCAGTTCCCTGGAGGACAGTTCTGTTATGCTGCAGATCGCGATTTTCGTGCCTACATATGCCAGACGGGGAGCGCTCCGGGATCTGCGCAGAGAGGTCAAGCTGCTCTTTGATCGGGAGCATGTCAATATTCCATACAACCATGTGGTTGTAAAGAATTACGATGCCAAAGAGGGGGTTTATGTATTTACCGAAGAAGAAAGATAAAACAGTGTTTTTCTTTTCCAAAGGATTATGAATATTGACAGGATGGATGACGCCAGTTCCGCGACAACCATAGAAAACCAGATACCGTCAAGTCCCATGATCATTGACAGCAGCAACACGGAACCGATTTCAAATATGAATGTCCTTGCAAAGGAGATCAGCGCGGACAGAGCTCCGTTATTTAAGGCTGTAAAAAACGCTGAGCTATAGATAGGTATTGCCGCGAACAGGAATGAAAAAGAGAAGATCCTGAACGCATGGATCGTCATTTTCATAAGATCTTCATCATAACTGACAAAGATACCTGATACAGTGCCTGCAAATACTTCTCCGGCAATGAACATCGCGACTGCGCATATTCCAAGGATACGGGTACTAAGAACAAAGACATTTTTCAGTTCCTTTTGATTTTGGGCTCCATAGTGATATCCGATGACAGGGGCTGTACTCATTGAATAGCCCACGAAAATCGCAAGGAAGATCTCGCTTACATACAGCAATACGCCATAGGCTGCAACGCCGTCAGCGCCGGCATGCTTCATAAGCAAAGAATTATATAGCATACTTACCACAGACAGGGAAATGCTGGAGATATACTCTGAAGAACCATTGGTTATGACTTTTTTCAGATCAGCAAGATTGATGCTGGTCCAAGTGAGCTGCAGGGTGCTGCTGTTTTTCCGGGCAAAATACACAACAGGAAATACACCGCCCACCAGCTCGCTGACGTCCGTGGCTATAGCGGCACCGGATATGCCCGTTTTCAAAACCCCGACCAGCAGCCAGTCAAGCAATATATTGAAAAGACCGGAAATAAGGGTGATGTAAAGGCCAAGCTTTGGCTTTTCAGCGGCAACCATCAGGCTTTGGAACTCATATTGCAGCATAAAAGCAGGCATTCCGATAAAAAGGATAGAGCCATAGATAACAGAGGGAGCAAGAATATCTTCGTTTGCGCCTAACAGTATAGCAACCTGTTTGATCGACAGGCCGCCAATAATTGCAAAAACAACTCCAAGGGCAATAGAAATATATACCAGCATGGAGAAGGTCCGATTCGCTTTTTCTTTGTTGCCTTCACCAAGACGGAGGGCTATCAGGGCAGTACCTCCGGTACCAAACACATAGCCCACCGCCCCAAAGATCAAGATATAGGGATAGATGAGTGATACCGCAGCAAGTGCATTCTTTCCGGCATAATTAGAAACAAAAAACCCGTCAACAACACTGTAGACAGATGTAAATATTGTCATAAATATTGACGGAAGTGCAAACCGCAATAATCTGCGGCCGGTAAAATGGTCTGATAATCTGATGTTCATAAAGGCCTCAAATCTGTTTGGATAAATACATTATATTACAATTTCAGGAAGTGCCTCAAGATAAAGCTGATAAAATAGTTTGACAATCTGGAACAAGTTGTATAAGAGTTAAAAAGGAGGATAAGGGATGATTGAATTAAGTGGTGAACGGATTGAGGAAATATTGTACAAGGAGACCGCGAAGCAGGAGGAGCTCCCAACGATTCTTCGCAGTATTTATACCAGATATATACACCTGTTTGAGAAATACTTCGCGGATATAGATGCCCTGAATGATGATGAGATCAGTAAGCTGAGAAATTACCATGAAGAAACTATGAGCCTGTTTAAATATTATTATATGGACATTCCTGAGGATATCTGTGGGGCGATCCATGAGTTCGAGGATGAATGGTGTGCTGATCTGCTCGGGGTTGACTGGCACAAATACCTTTTTGATATCTATAAGGAATTCAAAGAGGATAATGAGAATAAGAATAAAGGAGGGACATATATAAAGGCGGAGTTTACAAAGCAGGCACTGGAGGCTTTCTATGAAGCCATGGAATATATTTTCAGAGATGGCTTTAAAACAGGAAGCAAGGCGACAAAGAATATGTTAAGCGGGTTGGCAGGCCTGCTGTTCGGAAAATCATAGCGAATGACTAACACTATTGCTTCACATCCATAGTAGTGATATAATAAATAACTGTCTTTTTTGGGAGAGTATAATAAGGGCGTGTGAAGTTGAAGGAAAAAGAAAAGAAATATATATACTATGTCCGCACGTACAGACGCATACAGGCTGATTATGTGTACGGAACGCTGTATTTCATTTTCGTGGTGTTGCCGCCGCTGTTGCTTTTAGTAACTCATATAGACAGCGTCACGAAGGCATTATGCAATTTTTCTTTAAAGGCAATAAAAGGCGCCTTGCCGTCTCTTGACATATCTATTGCGGAAAGCTACTACATGCCCTTCGGCAGCATGTCCTGTCTTTCCTTTGACAGCCAGATGCCCTCACCCCACGAGCTCCTGATAAACCTCATTATCATCATGGCTGTCATTTCACTTATTCTGATAAGCTCCCATGCCGGCAAACCGCTTGCGGTTTATTTGCTGTTTTCTTTTTTGGTTCATATAATTTCCTGTGTGTATTTTGTATTTGAAACGGAGAAATTCGTTTTTACGGCGGATGATTTCTCAGGTATATTCATGAAGCAGCAGATAGGAATATGGATACTGTTCATTATTCTGATGGGGATCGTTACCGGCTTTCTTGGCAACAAGGGTTTGGGCTATAAAATCTCAGGCTTCATTGCGGTACTGCTATATTCAGCGGTTTTCGGCGTACTGCGATACACCGTGTTTATGTTTGTCCTTGCAAAATTTTCCCTGCTTTACATGGCGGATATAATGTTCACCTTCGGTCCG
Source organism: uncultured Lachnospiraceae bacterium (assembly GCA_905233905.1). GTDB lineage: Bacteria > Bacillota > Clostridia > Lachnospirales > Lachnospiraceae > RGIG4930. Next base: position 45,997 of record CAJOFN010000003.1, on the reverse strand, counting down.
TTGTTTGATTTCCTGTACCTTGTAATGATCTATTCGATATATGCTGACAGGATACAGCGTATATATGATTCCGCAGAGGGGAAGGGAGAATGGCGATGGCTGTAATGCTTATGATCCTGCGGATATATCTTATATTTGTAATTATCGTAATGCTTGTTTATGCCATCAGGCATTTTATATTTTCTGTAAACCGCTTTCAGGGCAGGCAGAGAATGTATTACAATGACATCTATGCCACCAAAATGAAAAGCATTTCCATACTTGTACCCATGCACAACGAGGAGCAGGTATTGGATGAGGCGTTAAAGGCCCTTTTAAAATGTGATTATGACAGGGATATGATGGAGATCATTCCCATAAACGATAATTCAACGGACCGAACAAAGGAAATGCTGGACGAATATCACAGGAGATATGAGTTCATCAGGCCTTTGCACAGGGATTGTGAGGACAGGGGAAAGCCTGTTGGACTGAACGAGGCGATGCAGCTTGCCACAGGTGAGATAATAATAGTTTTCGATGCGGATTACCGTCCTGCCAGAAATCTTTTAAAGCAGCTTGCGATAGTCTTTGAAGACCCCGAGGTTGGCGCTGTGATGGGAAGGGTTATTCCCTACAATTCCCAAAGGAACCTCCTGACAAGGCTTATCAATATAGAACGCTCCGGGGGCTATCAGGTTGACCAGCAGGCCAGATACAATATGCGCCTCATCCCTCAGTACGGAGGGACGGTCGGCGCCTTCAGGAAAAACGTAATGATAGAAATGGGCGGATTTGATACCTCCGTTCTGGCGGAGGATACTGACCTTACCTTCAGAATGTATTTAAGAGGCTGGAAGGTAATGTATGCAAATTCCGCTGAATGTTACGAAGAATCGCCTGAATCATGGACGGTACGTTCAAGACAGATAAGGCGCTGGGCAAGGGGGCATAACCAGGTTATGCTGCACCAGACCATCCCGCTTTTATTTACAAAGAATATGTCAATACGTGAAAAGCTTGACGGTTTGCTGCTCCTTCTTGTATATGCCGTTCCGGTGATACTGCTGTTCGGGCATCTTACCTCATATCTGCTTTTCTTTATGGGCAAAATGAATATTTTTTCAGGCTGGTGGGTACTGCTGTTCATCGGAACTTACTGCTCCTTTGGCAATTTTGCTCCATTCTACGAGATCGGTGTGGCTCTCATTCTTGACGGTATGGCAGGAGAAATATTTCTGCTTCCGCTTTTGCTGTTTAATTTTTACTTTTATATGTGGGCGATCACTCTCGGATTTTTTGACGCGGTATGGGATCTTTTCACCAGGAGAAAGGTGACCTGGGCAAAAACACAGCGATTCGCCAACAGGAATAAGCCGGGGGCATAGGTATGGCGAAAATGATATTAATTACAATAGTCATGCTTATAATGATGCTTGCGCCCCTTTTTTTAAGCTGGATCTATTTCCTTAAATCGGATGGAGTGATACTTCAGATTTCACAGGACAAATCCAGGGATCAGAGGTATTTTGCACATTCCTTTTCCGATATGATAGAAAGCGCTCTCCATTCGGTAAAGGGGAATACCATTAAGCTTTCCCATGAAGAAAAGTTCCTTGACATGGAGGATATCCGGCAGGCTTACAGACCCGAGGTTGATAAGCTCACTCTCGTACTAAATGAGGACTTTGAATCCGCAAGTGATCTGAGATTTTTTCACAAGGAAATATATGCCGCGAAAAACGCAGCCTTTTACACACCGAATTTAACCATAAGAGCAGCATACAGCAGGCACAATATGTACCTGGGTAATAAGATCAGGGTTATCCGCTGGGTAGACGGAGAAGAGACCTTAGCTGTCTACGACGACTGTGATCTTGGCATGAGCGCGACGGCAGGCAGGATATTAAGTATTGGCAAAAATGTCACCTTCAGGCGGCTGTATGCCCCAATCATTCATTTCGGGCAGTATCCGGGAGCCTTTACGGATCCAATGAAGGGGAGAGATCCTCTGGTGTTTAAGCTTCCAGTATATTCAGACAAGAAAAACATAAAGCATGTCACCCATGAGCACCTTACCGAGTATGGAACAGCAACCTATTCCGTTGTGACAGGCTCCAAGACCATGATAGTTGAGGATGCCATTTTGCAGGGGGATATCCATGCGGACAGAAATGTGCGCATCTGCTCCGGCGCGGGCGTCCTTGGCAATATTTTTGCAGAAAACAATATACTTTTGGAGAAGGGTTCCTTTGTAGTTGGGAATGTATTCGCCCAGGGCAATATCGAGATAGAAGACGATGTGATGGTGGGGCTTGAAGGCCGCAGCGTCTCTGTTATCTGCCGGAACAAGCTTTTTATTGGTGAAAATGTCACCATATACGGCTATGTAAGCTCAGAAACAAAGGGCTTCTGCTGTCCGATATACGATGCTGATGAGCCCAGGTACAGTGACACTTACAGATTTATCAAATATAATGCGGAGCCTCTGGACGTAAGCTTTAAGGATTTAAAGGAATATGAAGATACTGATGATATGGCATACAGGATGAATCCTAATGTGGTATCTGTTGCATTTCCGGAAGGTGCGGCAAGCATCAGAAGGAGCATGTTCTGTGGCTGCGGATCCTTAAAACAGATTTTCATGGCTAAAAGCATAGCAAAGATAGACGATTATGCCTTTTATGACTGTCACTGCCTTTTGGATCCTGTTGATCTCGGAAAAACCGCACTTGAAAGCGTGGGTGTCAGTGCCTTTGAAAACTGTAAAAATGTCACAGCGCTTCATCTGCCCCATACCCTAAAGAGGATCGGGGCGGCTGCCTTTGCCGGGATGGAGGCTTTGACGGAGCTTTCCATAGAAGTTGTGGGAGAGGAGCTGTTGTTGGAGGATCATTCCTTCAGGGGATGCAAAGGCCTTGAGAAGGTATTTCTGCCTGACAGGGTGAGAAGTGTAGGCGTAAGCTCCTTCAGGGACTGCTCATCCCTTAAAGAGCTTTCCGTCAGTAAAGAGTTAAAGAACGAACCGGGCATTGCCGAGCTGCCGGAGCTGTTACCGGATATTTCTGTGGTTTACAGATGATACAACAATCCCTTGAGGGGGAATCGGATTTGGGAAAACAGGAACGATTTTGGATAGGATTTGGATTATGTACGGTGTTCATCCTCGTGTCACTGCTGCACTACGGGGTAAGCTCAATCCGTGATGAGGTTACAAAGGCGCAGCTTAAAGCCGAGGGCGCTGCACCCGAGGAAGATACCTTCAATGAATATGGATTGCCCAAGGGGCAGACCCTGTCAGAGAAGGTATTATATGAATCCGAAAAATACAGGGTCTACAGTGACCGTGTACTGAAAAGATATCTGGCGGTAAGGAATGCGGGAGAAAACATCGCGGCGCAGGTTAATGGTATCAGATCAGGGCTTTCAAAAGCAGGCTTTTCCGATATACCAGTAACCATTGTTGCTGTGCCTGTGCGCATAACCTGTGAAAATGATTCACAGACTGATATTACGGCGTACAAGGCTCACATGAAGCAGGTAAAAAACGCTGTTTCGGGGACGGCTTTTGTTTGTGATCCCCAAAACAGTATAAGCAGCCTCATCGGGGAAAAATATGTATTTTACCGGACAGATGAAAGCTGGACCCTTATAGGCGCTTACTATGGGTACAAGGAGCTGTGCAAAGAGCTGGGGATCGGGGCAAAGGATCTGGATGCTGCGCCGGTCATGAACCAGAATGATTTTTACGGCAATGAATACATGATGTTTTCCCAACAGGAGGCAACCCGGCAGGTAAAGAACAAAATGACCGGCATGACAGAGGATATTTTTGTCTGGCTTCATTCCGATACATTTTTGGACAGAGAAATACAATATGATTTTACGGAAGGAACCGAAATAAGGCGTCCTGTCATTCTGTACTCTGTTATGGGTTCAAGCAGCGTTGTGGGAGGAAGCTTCGACTACGCGCTCTGTGACGGAAACGGCAGTGACGGGATCATCCTTATTGCTGACAGCGCAGGTACAATGCTGGCGCCTTATCTTTGCGAGAATTTTGGCAGGGTATGTGTTGTAAATATAACCGGTTACGGTGGATTTTATAAAGACCTTGGCAGACTTGTCAGAGAAAATAATATAAAGCATATCGTCATTGCCCAGCTTGCCGACAGGATAGGGGACAGGGCATACAGCAAAGCAATTAATGTTAAATAATTGGAGTTATAATGGCAACTGTTTTTGACAGGGTTTGGAGCTTCCTTTCCTTAAAGACGGATATCTGGGACAGGTTTTTGTTCCTTACAAATTACCGCGTATGGATTTTCGGTACTGTATTTGCCCTTGCTCTTGCAGCAGGCTGCTTCGTGTACCGAATGTATTTTTCCATAACGTTTTTCTATCTTTTTGTGACCATAAGCACGGTATTGTTAAAGCCCCATATGGCATGGAATTATGTGGTCGCGTTTTTTTCCGTGGTGGGGGTGATATTTACCTTTTTATCCTACAGATGGTCAAGGGCCGGAGGGATTATTCTTTCCGCGGCATTAGGGGCGATGACAGCATGGATGGCGGTTTTGTTCTTTGCCGGCGAAGGCCTTGGCATAGGCAGCATTGCATTTATCTTGATCTGCGCCATAGCATCTGCTGTCTGTGCTTTCTTTTTCCTGAAGCCGACTGTCTGCGTGCTTACCGCTGTTTTCGGAGGCTTCGGGCTGGCAGAGCTTTTTGGAGTATTGCCGGCAGGAATAGCTGCTGCAGCCCTTGGAGCGGCCTTTCAGCTTTTTCTTACAAAATGGGGGCTTATATGGAAAAAAAGGACTTGAAAAAAAGCCTTCGCAATGTCTTCAGAAAAGAAATAAAATATGTGATAACCCGGCGGGAGTTTTACCGCATCAGTGACAGGCTTGACGCTGTCATGCAGCGGGACAGCCACGGGACAAACGGTACCTACAATATCCGTTCGCTTTATTTCGATTCCCTTTCTGACAGGGATTTCCATGACAATTTAGACGGAGTCATGGAAAAACGAAAGATCCGTATTCGGATTTATGACCTTGCGGATGAAAACGCGCTGCTGGAATACAAATGTAAAAGCGGTTCGGATTCCAGGAAAAAATCCCTCGTTATCACCAGAGAAGAGGCGATGGCTCTGGAGAGGCGGAGCTTTGCCTCCCTTTTATTTCATGATGAAGAGCTGGCTGCTTTTTTGTATAATAAAATGACCCAGAATGTTTATCAGCCAAGGACAATAGTGGTATATGACAGGACAGCCTTCACCTATCCCGTCAGCGATGTCCGGGTCACCTTTGATCACAATATAATGGGAAGCCTGTCTCCCTTCGGGCTGTTTGATGAGCATGTGCCCCTGTACCCTTTGATGGAAATGGGTTATGGGGTGCTTGAAGTAAAATACAATGAATTTCTGGTATCACCCATTGCCAGGATAATCGCGGATATAGATCATCTTCCAATAGCAAACAGCAAATATTCCGATGCAAGATTTTTAGCATACGGATAAGGTGAAGAGGCAGCTACAAATATCAACACATAATATACAGGAGCAAAATGAGAGAATTTATTATTGAAAATCTTACGCCGGGTGTACTTAGTTTTTCAGATGCCGTATTCAATAACCTGGCAGCGGTGGTAATGGCATTTTTTATTATGTTTACCTACCGCATTACCTATGTTGGGACAGCCTTCAGCAAGCGTTTCAATGTCTCCATAGGAGCGACTGTGATAGTAACCACAACGATAATGGCGATAATATCCAATGATATTGCCCTGTCCCTTGGAATGGTGGGTGCCCTTTCCATAATCAGGTTCAGGACGGCAGTAAAGGATGTAAGGGATGCAGTATATATCTTCTGGGCGATAGCATGCGGCATAGGCTGCGGGGTCGGACAGTATATTATGGTCGCAATAGGCAGCCTTACCCTGTTCCTATTCTTTTTGGTCACGAGGCGTACAATTAAGGCAAACCGCCAGCTTCTTGTTATTTTAACCGAGCCTAAGGGGCAGGCGGAGGTGGAAGCCATAGTTGAAGAGCATTTCGGCAGAGCCATGCACAGGATATCCAAGAGCCAGGATGCTTCCCAGTGCGAGATAGTGTATTCCGTCAGGGAAGGAAAGCTTGTCCAGGCTGATGAGGACGGCGGAAGGGATATCACACAGAGGCTGATGCATATTAACGGAGTTATAAGGGTCAGCATTGTTGAACAGCAGGATGATATAGCAAGGTAAGGGTATGCGCAGGATTTTCTTCGGCATTATAATGTCAGCGTTTCTTATCATCGGCATCGGTTCGCTGATCATATTCAAAAATTACTCCGATACCCTAACTTTGCAGCATGATACCGGCGCATCCGGATATGCCGGCAGCGTTCCGGAAATTGATGAGGATTATCTTCATTTTTACGGGCTGGATGATTTTGAAACAACGCTTCCCGTACTGTATATCAATACAGATAATGAAATGATAAATGGCGAAAACAACGTATGGACCTCCATTTCCATTTTAAATTCCGAAAATGACGGAAAGCTGCATAGTATAACCGAAAAATCCGACCTTACCATTCCTGCAAAAGTCAAGTACCGCGGCGCCTCATCCCGTAATTTTGAAAAGAAACAGTTCAAGGCGGAGTTTTACAAAAAGAAGGGCAAAAACGGCACCTACGATTATGACCTTTTTGGTATGGGCGCGGCGTCTGAATGGGTTCTTAACGGTCCATTTTTAGATAAAACCCTTATGCGGAATTATCTGGTATACAATTTGGCCGCTGAAATGATGGAGTGGGCTCCGGACTGCCGATTTGTGGAGCTGTTCTGTGACGGAAAATATCAGGGGGTATATCTGGTGGTTGAGCCCGTGAGCAATGGTCCGGGACGGCTTCGGTTATCCACCTTCGGGCTTCTTTTTGGTGAAAGCCCGTATATATTAAGCCGTGACAGAGAGGGTACTGATTACAGACCCTTGCAGAATTACGGCAAGATAAACGGCCTTACCTCCAATAATCTTTACATTGATTACCCTGCAGGGAAAAAGCTCAGTGATAACGCCATACTCTGGATCACGGCTGATATTTCAGAATTTGAGCGTGTATTATACAGCAAAAAATATAATGCTCCCGGGTCGGGATACGAAAATTACATTAATGTTGATAATTTTGTGGATTATGTGATAATAAATGAATTCGCCCTTAATCATGATGCCGGGTTCCTGTCTACCTACGCGTATAAGGAGCTTGGGGGCAAGCTGAATATGGCTGTCTGGGACTATAATAATTCATTTGACAATTACCAGTGGTTTTCCGTGGAAAAGGACAGGTATTACATAACGGAAACGCCCTGGTTTGAAAGGCTTCTAAAGGATCCTGCCTTTGTTAAAAGGGTAACAGAGAGGTATCACGAATTAAGAAAAACGACCCTTTCCAATGAGCATATAGAAGAGCTGCTAAATACAGGCCGTACTGAGCTTGGAGATGCCGTTGACAGGAATTTTAAAATATGGGACTATACCTTTCACATAAACCTGCTGACCGATGATGTAAATACAAAGCGAGATATAGCCTCATATTCAGATGCCCTGGACCAGTTAAAAAGTACCATCACAGAAAGGCTTGAGTTTATGGACGGACATATACAGGATATACAGCTATGACAAAAAAGAAAATCCTCCTTATGGCAGGCTTTATCATCCTGATCCTTCTGGTGATCTTCATTACCGCTTACAACGACGCGCGAAAGGATCATATAGCCCTGCAGGATGCAAAAAGGCGCGAGCAGACAGCAATATACCACAGTATTTCCGCAGAGGAAGGCGAGTGGATAAGACAGAACCAGCTTGAAAATGGCGCGATTCTTTTGTACCGTCAGAGTGATGCCCCGGAAGGAACAGTTAATCCCTATTTCGCCTGTCTTGCGGCACTTGGATTATTAAGTGATCATAATGAGGAGAATATAAAAGCTGTCGAAAAATACCTAAACTGGCATACAGGCGAGCTTTTAAAGTATAACGGCATTATAAAGGACTACAGCTTAAAGGACGGTGTCCTTACCCCGACTGAGAAGGCTGATTCCGTGGACTCTTATGCAGCGGAATATCTGCTCTTGCTTGCGGAATATGCCGAAACCGCCGGTGAAGCGAAAATAGAAAGCATCAACGGCTGGTATGAGGCAGTGGGTCTTTTGCATGAAGCTTTGCTGTCTGTTACGGATGAGATAACCTATGCCAATCAGGATCATGATATAGCGTACCTGATGGATAACTGTGAGGTGTATGAGGCATGTTTGGCCATCGGAAAGGCTTTGCCTGATGATAATGCTGAGGGACAGTGGTATATTTCCTTTGCGGATGATTTAAAGGAAAAGGCAATGGAGCGCTTCTGGAGGGCTGGCGAAGGTTCATTTTCCTACGGGATATTTGCTGACGCTTCGGATACGGGAGCTGCTGACTTTGATATCTTTTACCCTGATGCCATAGCCCAGCTTTATCCTGTTTTTACGGGAATGACTGATAAAACTGCTGACATGGAAAGGCTGTATAATACAGTTTGCAGCCGTTTTGACTGGCAGCAGGGGAAGACGGATACCACGTTTGAATGGTCTGTAATGTCAGATATAGCCCTAAGCTTTGATGATGAAGAGGCGGCAGAAGAATATCTTGGGCATTACAGGAGTCTTACAGAGGTTTCCCGCGGTTATCCGATGCATACCGCAAATGCCGGATGGGTGATGCGTACCTGTAACCGTCTTTCCGATAAAATAGAAAACGCGCCATATGAAGCTTTGTCGCTCTTGGATTTTGTAAGGAGGAAGCAATGAAGATAATGTTGGTTTTCGGCACAAGGCCGGAGGCAATTAAGATGTGCCCTTTGGTAAAGGAGTTAAAGTCACGGGATAATGTCAAAACCGTTGTCTGTGTTACTGGTCAGCACGTTGAAATGCTTTATCAGGTGCTTGATGTGTTTGAGGTCGTGCCCGATTATGACCTGTCCATTATGAAGGAGCGCCAGACTCTTTTTGACGTAACGGTCAATGTCCTTACCGGGATCAAGGAGATACTGGAGGGTGAAAAGCCTGACGTAGTTCTTGTACATGGCGATACATCCACTACCTTTGTTACGGCGCTGGCATGCTTTTATCTTCAGATACCCGTGGGACATGTGGAAGCGGGACTTCGGACCTACAATACTTACAGTCCCTATCCCGAGGAGTTTAACCGCCAGGGCGTCGGACTGATCGCGAAGTATCATTTTGCTCCCACAAAGAGGGCAGCGCAGAATCTTATCAGCGAGGGAAAGAATCCCGATGATATTTATATTACGGGCAATACGGCTATAGACGCGCTGCAGACCACGGTAAAAAAGAATTACACACATCCCGAGCTTGAAGCTCTTGACGGTAAGCGTCTGATCCTTATCACCGCCCATAGGAGAGAGAATCTTGGAGAGCCCATGAGGGGAATGTTTCGGGCAATAAAACGGGTGCTGAAAGAGCATGAGGATGTCTGCGCCATTTATCCCATCCACAAAAATCCTCTGGTAAGGGAGGCGGCAAATGAGGTGTTTGGGGATATGGACGCCATCAAACTTATTGAGCCGCTGGATGTGCTTGATTTCCACAACTTCATGGAAAGAAGCTACCTGATACTTACGGACAGCGGAGGCATCCAGGAGGAGGCGCCCTCCCTTGGCAAGCCTGTCCTTGTAATGAGGGACACAACCGAAAGGCCCGAGGGTGTGGAGGTTGGCACACTGCGTCTGGTCGGTACAAAGGAAGAGGATCTCTACAGGCATTTCACGGAGCTTTTGGATGATAAGGCTGCCTATGATGCCATGTCACAGGCTACCAATCCATACGGAGACGGTACAGCTTCAAAGCAGATAGCGGACATCCTTTGTAAAGGCATCTGAAGGTTAGGAGAAGGCTTATGCATATTGGAGAGATATTAAGGGCTGACTGCGCCAACGGCGAGGGCATGAGGGTTAGTGTGTTTGTTTCAGGATGCACCAACCGCTGTGAGGGGTGTTTCCAGCCCCAGACCTGGGATTTTAATTATGGCAAAGAATATGACAGGACATGGGAGGAATATATCTTAAAGGAATTGTCCAAGCCTCATTACGCCGGGCTTACCATATTGGGAGGGGAGCCCTTTGAGCCGGAGAACCAGCCTGACGTATGGGGACTGATCCGCGAGGTTAAAACCAAAATGCCCCAAAAGAATATCTGGATGTACACAGGCTTTTTGTATGATGTGGATCTTATACCCGGCGGCAGGAAGTACACTGAGCATACAGATGATATCCTGGACAATATCGACATTTTAGTTGATGGAAAGTTCATCCTGGACCGGAAAGACATTACCCTGCGCTACAGGGGCTCCGGAAATCAGCGGATAATCGACGTAAAATCCAGCAGAGCACAAAAAAAAGTTGTGTTATCGCCCTTAATGTAATAAAATAGGTGAATGGCAAAGCAACGCTTCTACGCAGTCAAAAAAGGCAGAAAGCCCGGTATATATAAAAGCTGGTACGGCTCTGGTCAGACCCAGGAGCAGGTGCAGGGCTTTCCCGGTGCTTTGTTTAAGAAATTTGACAGCCTTTCTGCTGCGCAGGCGTTTATGCAGGATGAGGACAGGACAGAGGTCTCATCTGATCTGCCTGACAACTACGCTTTTACGGATGGATCTTTTGATTCATCAACGGGAGTGTATGGTTTTGGGGGTTTTTTAGTTACCCCTACCGCAAAATACATTCTTCAGGGCAGCGCCAAAGATCCCCAATGGGCTGCTTCAAGGAATGTGGCAGGAGAAGTGGCAGGCGCCATTGCTGCCGTAAACAAGGCTATTAAGCTCCAGCTACATGAGCTTACAATATATTATGACTATGCCGGAGTGGAATATTGGGCTACCGGAGAATGGAAGGCCAATAAGCCAAGCTCAAAGGCATATGCGGATTTTATGAGTGATGCAATGACGAGGGTTAGCGTTACTTTTGTCCATGTCAAGGCTCATTCCGGAATCCCTGGGAACGAGGAAGCAGATGCTCTCGCAAAGGAAGCCGTATCTGCGCAAACGAAGAAAGGGGAAGTATCCCTGCAGGCAGGGATGAATGCCCACCTGTCCAAGCCTGTAGAGCCTGATCAGCTCATAGCAACCTTAGAGAAGTGGATCGGTTAGTATTAAGAGGAATTATGGCAAAATACATTATCAAACGAATTCTTTTTGGCGTGGCTACAGCTTTCATCGTAGCTACGCTTACCTTTTTCATTATGAACCTTGTTCCGGGCGGACCCTTCCTTTCGGAAAAGGCGATCACGCCCCAGGCGCAGGCCGCGATGGAAGCGAAATACGGCATGGACAAGCCTTTGTTCCAGCAATATCTGACCTACATGACAGACCTTCTGCACGGTGATCTCGGAGAGTCAGTCAAGAAGCGTGGATATACCATAAACCGTATCATCGCTGAAAGATTCCCTGTTTCCGCAAGGATAGGCGGACTTGCGATCCTTGTGGCATTCTGTGTTGGAGTGCCCTTGGGATCAATAGCTGCCTACACCAGAGGCAAGGTGCTTGATAATATCATCATAGTTTTCTCTACGGCGGGTATAGCCATACCAAGCTTTCTTTCATCAACGCTCATGATGTATTTTCTTTCAACTAAATGGCGGATATTGCCTTCCCTGGGACTTAGCAGTCCGGCGTCATATATCATGCCTGTAGCTGCCCTTGCCCTGTATCCGTCATGCTATATAGCGAGGCTGATGCGTTCTTCTATGCTCGATGTCATAGGTCAGGATTATATGCGCACGGCAAGAGCCAAAGGGGTATCCACCGTTTCATCAATTTTCAAGCATGCTCTCCGCAATGCCATACTTCCGGTTGTTACATACATGGGTCCCCTGATGGCGTCTCTTATGACAGGAAGCTTTATTGTTGAGAAGATCTTCACGATTCCCGGCCTGGGACATGAATTTGTCGGTGCTATCACATCCAGGGATTATCCGTTGATAATGGGAACAACTATATTTCTGGCATGCTTCCTTATCATGATGAATGTAGTGGTTGATATAGTATATGTATTTGTTGATCCAAGGATCAAGCTTAAATGACCTGTATAAATGAGGATGATATGGATTCTACGGTGACTAAAAAGAACAAGCTGAGCTTTCAGCTTAATGTTGAAGATTTCATTCCTGCAAGCTCAGAGGAAAAAGAATCTCTTGTGATAATGAGAGAATCTGTCGGCTTCTGGCAGGACGGCTTCAGGAGATTTAAGAAAAACAAAATAGCGATGACAGCCCTTGTGATTGTAATTATCATAATGTTCTTTGCTTTTATCGTTCCGAATTTCTACCCATATGCTTATGAGGAGCAGCTAAAGGGCTCCGAGCGCTTGGGCATAATGCAGTATTCCGCTTCCGAGCTGGACCGGATGGCAGCAGGGGAGTATATTTTCCCGCATATCCTTGGAACCGATCAGAATGGACGCGACTATGCTATCAGGGTGATGGTTGGCGCGAGAGTATCCATGACGGTTGGAATCGTGGCATCCTTTATTATTCTCCTTATCGGAGCTACCTACGGCGCCATAGCCGGATACTTCGGCGGAATGACAGATATGATCATGATGCGTATAGTAGATATACTCTATACGGTTCCTGACGTACTCATCATCATCCTGCTGGCACAGGTACTGGAATATCCGCTGCAGGATCTTGCCAAGGTTCCGGGGTTTGGCTGGATAGTGGCAATGGGGCCGAACATGGTCTCCATGTTCATAGTTTTTGGCTTGCTGTACTGGGTAGGCATGGCAAGGATAATCCGCGGACAGATAATGCTGTTAAAGCAGAATGAATACGTTACGGCAGCCCTTGCAATGGGAGCCACAAATGGCAGGATAATCAAAAAACATCTTCTTACCAACTGCATAGGCACCCTCATAGTTACCACAACCCTACAGATACCTTCATCGATCTTTACGGAATCGTTTTTGAGCTTTTTAGGACTTGGTGTACAGGCACCTATGCCGTCACTTGGTTCTCTTGCATCGGCGGCTCTTAACGGTTTGCAGACATATCCGGAAAAGCTTTTTGCTCCGGCATTCATGATATTTGTCATAATCTTAAGCTTTAATCTTTTAGGCGACGGACTCCGTGATGCCTTCGATCCCAAGATGAAGAGCTGATCCTTTAAAGTGGAGATTTAAAATGAATGAAGAGTATTTGGTAGACATACAGCACGAAAGGCTGTCCTTCTTTACTCCGGTGGGAGAGGTTAAAGCGTTGAATGACGTTACCATCCGCATGAAGGAGGGAGAAGTCCTTGGAATAGTTGGAGAGTCCGGTTCCGGCAAATCCGTAACAGCATATTCCATAATGGGACTTACCGCGGATAACGGCAGGATCGTTGGCGGAACCGTTACCTTTAACGGTCACAGGATAGACAAGCTTTCAGAAAAGGAAATGCGTGCCATCAGGGGCAAGGAAGTAAGCATTATCTTTCAGGACCCCATGACATCCTTAAATCCCGTATACACCGTTGGCAATCAGATCAGTGAGGCAATACGCCTTCACACCGACAAAAAGGGTGCCGAGGTTACCCAAAGAGCCAGGGAGCTTCTTACACTTGTAGGCATCAATGAGCCAGAGAAGCGTCTGAAGCAGTTTCCTCACGAGCTTTCAGGCGGTATGCGGCAGAGAATAGTTATAGCCATGGCACTGGCATGCGAGCCCAAGCTTCTGATAGCTGACGAGCCCACCACAGCCCTTGATGTTACCATACAGGCGCAGATATTAGAGCTTATGAAGGATCTCCAGAAGACCCTGGGCATGGGTATAATCATGATCACCCACGATCTTGGGGTGGTGGCTTCAATGTGCGATCATATCGCGGTAATGTATGCCGGAGAGATTGTAGAATATGGGACTGCCGACGATATTTTTTACAATCCAAGGCACGAATATACCAAGGGTCTTATCAGGTCTATCCCCAAGTTCCATGAGGCGGAATATTCCAAGCTGATCCCTATTGAGGGTCAGCCCATAGATCTGTTAAATCCTCCTGCCGGCTGTCCCTTTGCACCAAGATGCGATTCCTGCATGAAGATATGCCTCAGGGAAAAGCCTGAGCCTTGCGAATTTGAAGGTGTACATTATGCCAGATGCTGGCTGAATGATAAGGAAAGCTTTATGGCAGCTCAAAAAGGAGGTGCTGACAATGTCTGAAGAGCGGTACCTGCTTGAAGTAAATGATCTAAAACAGTATTTTCCCGTTGCCGGTTCCAGGGATGTGGTTCATGCCGTAGACGGTGTTACATTAAACATAAAAAAAGGCGAAACCTTTGGCCTTGTGGGAGAATCCGGCTGTGGTAAGACTACTACCGGGCGTTCCATACTCCGTCTGGTTGAGCCCACCTCAGGACGGATAGTATATGATGGTACGGTGCTTTTTGATTCCTCTACGGGAGAAAAGGCAAATATGCTGCCATATCGGCGAAGGATGCAGATAGTGTTTCAGGATCCTTATGCTTCCCTTGACCCGCGGATGACAGTGGGAGATATTGTCGGGGAGCCGATGGATATCCACAAGCTCTACAGCAGCAAGGAAGAACGGCGGGAAAAGATAATAAAGCTATTAGAGCATGTAGGCCTTAATTCCGAACACGCCAACCGTTATCCACATGAGTTTTCCGGAGGACAGCGGCAGAGGGTGGGAATCGCGAGAGCGCTTGCGGTTGATCCTGAGTTCATCGTATGTGACGAGCCGGTTTCGGCTCTGGATGTTTCCATTCAGGCCCAGGTAGTAAATATGTTTGAGGATCTTCAGGAGGAGATGGGGCTTACCTATCTTTTCATAGCCCATGATCTTTCCATCGTCAATCATATTTCTGATCGTATAGGCGTAATGTATCTGGGACATTTAGTTGAGGTTGCGACCTCTGACGAGCTGATCTTCCATTCGGTTCATCCTTACACCAAGTCGCTGATATCTGCTGTTCCCATTGCAGATCCCAAGGTGGCAAGAGCCTCAAAGAGGATAATTCTTGAGGGGGATGTGCCAAGTCCTGTAAATCCTCCAGACGGATGCCCCTTCAGGACAAGATGTCCATACGAGAAGGAGCTCTGTTCACAGGAGATGCCAAAGTTGAAAGAAGTTTCAACAGGTCATTTTGCAGCATGTCACTTCTACGATCAGGTTAAAGACTACACTTTTACAGTATAAAACAATTTTGATAAGGAGGTTTTTTAAAATGAAAAGAAAACTATGCGCGATTATGCTTGCAGCGGCAATGACTGTGTCACTTGCGGCATGCGGCGGCTCCGGCAGCACAGGAGGCGGCGCCGGTGGAGCTTCATCGGGAGAGGCTTCGGCTAATTCTGTTGACGTTCAGGTTGGTCCCACTCCGGAGACCATTGACCCGGCCTTGAATTCTGCAGTAGACGGAGCAAATATGATACTGCACGCATTTGAGGGTCTGCTTAAGTTCGATGAGAACAATGACATTGTTCCCGGACTGGCTGAAAGCTATGATGTTTCCGATGATGGACTTACCTATACCTTCCATTTGAGAGACGGTCTTAAGTGGTCCGACGGTTCAGACCTGACGGCAGCGGACTTTGAGTATTCCTGGAAGCGTGTTGCGGACCCCAATACAGCCGCGCCTTACGGCTATGATCTACTCAACATGGTTGAGGGCTTTGACGCAGCCTCCGAGGGAGATTTAGATGCTCTTGGAGTAAAGGCAGTTGATGATTCCACCTTTGAGGTTAAGCTGTCTGATCCCTGTATCTATTTCGACAAGATCGCGGCCTTTGCCGTAATGGTTCCCGTACAGCAGGCAGCGGTTGAGACAGGTGATGACTGGACCACCAATCCCGATACCTATGTTACCGATGGCCCCTACATGGTCAGTGAATACACACCCGGTGACAGGATCGTGATGGTCAAGAATGAAAATTACTGGGATGCCGCAAACATCACCTTCGACCAGATCGTATGGCATCTGATCGAGGATGCTAACGCTTCATATTCCGCATACCAGGATGGCACGCTTGATCTTATAAAGGACGTTCCCACAGAGGAGATTCCTTCCTTAGAGGGTAATGATGAATTTATAGTTGCGCCCATCATGGGAACCTATTATGTAACCTTCAATACCCAAAAGGAGCCCTTCAACGATCCCAAGGTTCGTAAGGCTCTGTCTCTTGCTATTGACCGTGATTATGTTGCCAATACCATAATGCAGGGAACCTTCTCACCGGCTACCAATTTCGTCGGCCCGGGTGTATCAGACGCTGCGGAGGGTTCATCCTTTGAAGAGGTTACAAAGGAAAAATACGGCGACTACTTTGATAATTCAGACTATGATGCCAATCTGAATGAGGCCAAGGAGCTTCTTGCAGAGGCAGGATATCCTGACGGCACAGGTTTCCCTGAATTTTCATATCTTACCAATGACGCAAGCTACCATAAGCCGGTTGCTGAATATCTTCAGTCAGCCTGGGGAGAGCTTGGGCTTACCATGACAGTTGATATACAGGAATGGCAGACAGTTACAGCCAACAGACGTGCCGGCAACTTTGATGTAGCCCGCAACGGATGGGTTTATGACTGGGATGATCCTTCAAATATGATCAACCTTTTAGAAACTGACAACGGCAATAACGACGGAAAATATTCCAGCGCGGAATTTGATTCGCTTGTAGATGAGGCAAGGAAGAGCATAGATGTGGATGAGCATTATGACCTGCTGCATCAGGCAGAGCAGGTTATGCTTAAAGATGACGCCTGCGCCCCTGTAGCTTACTACAATGAGTTCTGGTTACAGAAGAGCAATCTTAAGGGTACATGGCATTCACCTTATGGATACTGGTACCTGATGTACGGCTCAAAAGAGTGATATAATACAGACAAAAAAGCCCCTTCCCAAATAATATTCCGGGAAGGGGTTTACTGTCTTTTTACCGGTTTATCTGCCGGCGTATGCGGTCAGGATTTATGGCGTAGGTGACTGCCGTTTCGTAGGTGATGCGTCCCTCATGGTACAGCTCCTTAAGGCTGTCGTCCATGGAACGCATGCCACCGCCCCCTCCTGTGCCGGAATAGATCATGCCGTCGATCTGGTAGATCTTGTTGTCACGTATCATATTGCGGATTGCCGGAGTGACTGTCATTATCTCAAATACGGGGACAATGCTGTTGTCCGTCGTGGGAACAAGCTGCTGTGATACAACCGCGTGAAGCACGGTGGATAGCTGTACGGCGATCTGGTGCTGCTGGTTGGCGGGGAATACGTCAATTATTCGGTTGATGGTATTTGCCGCTCCAATGGTATGCAGGGTAGACAGCAGAAGATGACCGGTTTCGGCGGCTGTCATTGCCACTGAAATAGTCTCAAAGTCACGCATCTCACCAAGAAGGATAACATCAGGACTCTGACGGAGAGCCGCCCGAAGCGCAGCAACGTAGCTTTCCGTATCAACTACTACCTCTCGCTGGCTGACAATGCTCTTTTTGTGCCTGTGGAGGTACTCAATGGGGTCCTCCAGGGTGATGATATGCGCCTCCCGGTTCTCATTTATATCCTCAATGATACAGGACAGGGTCGTGGATTTACCGGAGCCTGCCTGCCCTGTTACCAGCACCATGCCGTTGGAGAAATTGCCAAGGTCGATGATCTCCTGTGGAATGTGCAGCTTGGACGGATCGGGCAATTCAAAGCTTATGATACGCATTACCGCAGACAGGGCGCCTCTTTGTTTGTAGGCGCAGACCCTGAAACGCGAAAACCCGGGTATCGCAAGTGAAAAGTCGTCGTCTCCCCGATCTATGAGTATCCTTATATCGCGGTCTGCCAGACGATAGATCTCACGTAAAAGCTCCTCTGTCTGTGCAGGGAAGATCTTTTCGCTTCCTTCCATATGTATAACGCCGTTTTTGCGGAAAGAAACCGGTATACCGGCGACTATGAACACGTCTGAAGCATGCTCCCGTACTGCCCGTTCAAGTATTTCCTGAATTCGTGTTTTTTCTTCCATGGAAAATCACCTCGGATAAGATTAACGTATTACGTTTACTGTGTCATCCCCCTCCCACTTGGTGGTAGAGATCGTCTTAAACTCTGAAAACCTGTAGCGCTGTCTGAGCTTGTCATATTTAAAGACTACATAAAGAGCCCGGCTGTCTGATATTTCGTATTGCTTTTCGATTTTTTTGGCGGTGACTGTCTTTACGTCTATGGGAGCATTGCTGTTTAACCTTGCAAGCTCTTCCTCAGCCTGATTGGACGCCGCGTAATAGGCATTGCGGCTCTCCTGGGTAAGAGTGGCCTGTGTCATTTCGTTTTCTGCCTGAACCAGCGCTATTGCCGAAAAAGTAAAAAGGCAGAGTATAAGAAATACCACCAAAAGCAATGAAATGCCTATATTTGCCGGTGGGGAAGCATTGTTGCGCTGATCATTCATCATCCGGCTCCTTTGCGTGGGTTACATGAAGGCTGTATACATCATTGCCGTTTGTGTCTGTAAAAGTTATATCGGCGTTGATAAGCGCGTCCGTACCGGAAAGGGAAACGGTCTCAACCTTGGCAAGCTCACTGGAGGGCGTAGGCAGAAAATCGTCGTTGAAATATACATAAACATCGTATCCGCCTGCCGTTTTCTCTGCTGTGGCGTATTCGTATGCGACGCCGAAATTTCCAGCGCAGTCATCTATGGAATTGGAGGTGCGTATAAGCTCTGCCGCGTCGGAGCAGAGATTGATGGCACGGTTTAGCATTTTGGCCTTTTCGCTTTGCAGATGCGCCCTCACAAAGATCGTGATGCAGACAGAGGCTGAAAGCGTAAAGAACATTATTGCAACCACAAGCTCCATAAGAAACAGAGATGCCTGTGAGGCGCGTTTTCGTCTTAAAACGGCTTTCAAATATCAATCCTCCGTTATGATCTTTCCTGCATAGACCCCGACCCTGGCGCTTGCTGTAAGACCGTCATCGTCTGTACAGGTAAAGAATAAAACCCTGTCTCTTTCGTTGACTACCGAAAACTCCTGTACATCAAGTATTGCCTGTCCGGATGAAGGAGAGAAGTTGTCCTTGGTACCGTCCTTTATGAACAGCTCCCGCAGTGTCCCGTCAGATGCATAAATATAGGTTGCATAGGTCTCATCCGCCAGCTCTTCCTTCATGACTATTGCCTGACAGCCGTTGAAATCCGTGATACCGATGCGGCCGTTATCGTGCTGGTGTACCTTTTCACGAATGTAGGCAAGAGAAGTATTGGCGTTGTAATTCATTGCCGCGTCTTCTACGGTATGCTGATAGACCTGAGCCGCAAACAGTATTACGATGAGCGCCGACATTGTGAATGCGAAGAAGATCATCACCGGAAATATAAAATCTATCTGCCGGTTTTTGGCAACGGGTTTTCTCATAAAGCTACCTTAAAATAGAACGGTTCTCTGCCCTTTCAAGGATGTTGTTCTTCATCCTTGCCTTGGTTTCAAGGACATTGTTGACCCTTTGGTAAACATACCCGGTAAGCTTTTGAACCGGAGTGCGTGTATCCTCGGGGTGAAGCTCGATTATCGTTACATCAGGTATTATGTTCTGGGCTCTTACCTGATAATCCACGTAAAAAAGCTCTTCGTTATAGAACAGACCATAGTTGTTCTTAATATAATCAAGTGACTCGGGATAATGCCCAGTGGTTGCGTAACAGTAAATGATATCCCTTGAAAGAGCATCGGTAAGGCTTTCCTTCTGGCGCTTTGTCGAGCCCTTGCTGAGTGACCCTGTACCCACTACAAAAAGGGCTATAACCATGGAAAAAAGCAGTATTGTAGGAAGTAAGCTTGCCAGCGTTCCCTTATGTCGTTTGGTTGTAACATACGAAAACCTTGCCATATCTTCATCCTAAAGCGTTGCCATGATGCCTAAGAGCGGGAACATGACGGACAATAATATAACGCCTACTATGACTGACAGCACAACAATGAGCGCAGGCTCTAATACAGCGAGCCTGTTGGAAATGCTGGTATCAACCTCGTCCTGGTAAAGAGTGGCTATCTGAGCCATGACCTGATCTAAGGAACCGGTCTTGTTGCCGATGGATGTAAGCCTGGAATATACTCCCGTGAAAATGCCTGATTCGTGCAGGGCATCTGAAAGGGAGATGCCGTTGACCATCTTGTCACGGCATTTTTCCAGCTTGCGTGAGAATACGGTATCCTCGTTCAGCTCCGCAACCAGATCAAAGCCCCTGTCGGGAGAGAGTCCGCTTCGCAGGATAAGGGACATTCCATCCGCAAATCTTAAAGAGGCGATCTTTTCGTTTAATATCCTTGTGCCCTTGAAGCTGTTGGTAAAACGCCTTGCCAGAGCCTTTCCCGCGTCTGTTTTGACACAGAATATGGCAAAAAGTATGACAACGGCAATGGCGATCACAAAAATAAGGGCATAGCTGCTTATAAATCTTGAAGCAGCCATAAGTCCTGCCGCAAGCCCGGTCATTTCAGTACCAAGCTGCAGGAATACCTGATTGAATATGGGCATGACCCTTACAAGCAATATGACTATAACTGCAATTATCATGGCGGACATGATAAGAGGATAGGTAACAGCGCTCTGTATCGACTGGCGAAGCTGCTCCTCGCGGCTGTAATGCTCCTCCAAGGCTTCCATTACCTCGTCAAGATTACCTGTTTCTTCGCCAATGGCTACCATATGTATCATATAGTCAGGAAAAGCTTCCGTGGCAGCAAGTCCTACGGAAAACTGCCCTGTGATGCGGACAGTTTCAAGGATCGTTTCCACAATGGCACGGTCAGCGCCGGTTGAGAAATCATCCTCCATCATCTCAACGCCCTCTATTGAGGAAATGCCGGATTTTAAGATCAGCGCCATCTGACCGCAAAAATAGGACAGCTCCAGATATGAAAGGGGACGGATCTTTCTTTTCTTCCTTTTTTTCTTCTTTTCGCGTTCTTTTTTCATAACTTAATATGTGTATTTGGTGGTATAGTTACTGCCATCGCCGACATATTCCTTTACGGCTTCATCATCGTTGTTGGCAGCGAGAGTAGGGTCCATAAGGGACCAGTTCTGACCATTAAATTCTATTATGTCGTCAACCCAGCCGGTCTCCGCCAGATATACCGAGATCCATGCGTGGTAAGCGGTTCCTGAGTATCCCACTTCAAGCTTGGTGGGAACGCTCTGGGAGCGGAGCATAGAGCTCATGACCGAGGCATAATCAAAGCATATGCCGGATTTGGATTCTAAGGTCGCGTCCACATCGGGGATATAATTTACGGAAATGTCCTGCGCCTTTTCATTGTCATAGCTGATATTGTCTGTTACATATTCGTATACGTTGGTAACAAAGTCCAGATCATCAGAGGAATCGTTGGACAGGTCAATGCCCAGGGACACCGCGGCTGAATCGGGAGTGTAGTTCACATACTGATTCGGAAACAGGTAAGGCCTGAATTCATCAGACAGTGACACGTCTATGTTCTGTGAAAGCCCCATGGAATACAGATCGTCCGAAACATGCTCCAATACATCCACCTGATAGGAGCCATCGCCGCCGGTAAGGGGAAGGGTCTGATAGTCGCCTATTGGAAGCGGATACTGATAGGGTTCTCCGCCCTCAGGATTGTGGATCTGAACCTGTACCTTGTCGGCGCCTCCCGTATAGCGGACCATAATATAACCATCGTCTGTATGTGACGCATCAATGGAAATAGAATCACCTCCGTAGGTTACTTCGCCGGAGGCTTCCGGCATGAGTACGGAAGTCGTAGTCTCCCTTGAGCCCTTGGAAGCTTTTTTGGAGGACTTTTTGCCGTCCTTTCCGCAGCCTGTCAATATCAGGCATAAAACCATTGATACAGCAAAGGTCCGTTTGATAAAGGTGGTTTTCATATAAGCTCCTTAAATGCTAATTGTGGTTGATCACGGCATGCAGTACATTACCGGTGCGATCAGGTATATATACGTTCAGGTAAGAGTCGGGATAATCAAATATCAGCTCCCCGATTATAGCGTTGTAAGAGGTGGGCTCTACCGTATTGCCCTCCGAATCCAATGCGTAGATCCTTTTCCAGTTGATACCGCTGCCGGAATCCGAAACATAGAGGCATACCTTGGTGCCTTTGGTCTTGCTGGAAACAAGCTGGGGTACTTCCCTGTCAACATCTGTAACTGTGACCTTGGAGGATTTCTGCCTGTGGGTTACATAGCTTACGGTAACCTCCATCTCACCGTTGGTGGTTGGCAGGATGTAGTAGCTGCGTTTGCCGTCCTGGAGCACCGGGATATCCTTGTCTCCGATCCGGGCTTTGGCAGTTTCTATGGGGATGAAGGAATCCACCGTAAAGGTATACCGAAGCTGGCCTCTTTTTGTGGCTGCCGCGTCCAGCTCCAGAGTAAAGGAAGGCGTGATAAGGAACATCGGAGCTATGGCAAAACAAAGTATTATGGTAACTATCAGGTAGCGCTTTAAGGTGTGGCGCTGCATCCTGTATTCGTTGTAGTCAATAAGAGTAACAAGAGGAATTGTATTAGGCTGACGCCCTTCTTCATAAAAAATGAATTCAAGCAGTCTTTCCGCATCCTCTAAGGGGTATTTTGGAATATTCGGCCTGCCCTTGGGAGGCACAATATCCTTTGCTTCAGCAAGAATCTCACATGCTTCAAGATTCATATTGGTAAGCCATTTGATAAAGTTCTTTGAGCGCTCTAATCTGTTAATGGAATGGAGGGCGTTAAGGTAAATATCCAGCAGCGTCTCCTGAACCAGTCCCTTGTCCCAGAGATAAGTGTAGGCAAGGCTGTATTGCTGTTCGTATGTAATGGCAAACAGACTCGCAAAGGCATTGCTGTCTTGGAGCCTGGCATCGTCCACGAGGGATGCAATATATTTATAATCAATACTGGCCAAGGGATCTCACCTCCCATGCTGCTTTACTTGGCCATGCGTCGTTTGAATAGCTGTGCCCTTGTACGCTTTTGATCTATGAGCTGCAGCTTCTGGGCGCCGATGAGCGCGATATCCTCCTGAGTAAATGGAACTGCCAGAGGCAGTGGTTCAAGCTGTTCTTCTGAGGTTACCTCTTCAAACTGGATTATCTGTGCCAAATGATCCTCCTCGTCAGAAGCAGGAGTTTCCTCTTCTGAGGTCTCGCCGCGGAGCCTGTCCGTAAGTCTGGCGGAAGAGAGGGCAATGAGCCTTGTAATGGAGGTCAGTTCATCCGCGTCGGCATATGCTGTTCCGTATTCGTATTTTATGAGGTGGTTCTTGGTGTTGGCATTGTAGTCCCGAACCTTGTCAGCAAGCCTGTCCAAAAATACCTCCAGATGAAGGTCTGAGCTCTTCTCATATATAATAATGAAACGGTTACCGCCATTGCGGCCGACTATACACTCATCCAAAGAAGCCATTGACAGGATGATGGAAAAGGCGCGAATGAGATTATTGCCCTCTACACGCCCGAAATTGGCGTTTACATCCTTTAAGGAGGTAAGCTCGATCATGGCTGCGCCCATCTCTGAAGGAATGTCCCGCTCCGCATACTCATCAATTATGGAGTCAATGGAATAACGGTTGGCAATACGTGCTACCGAATCCGTATTAGCCGCATAAGCCAAGCTTGCAAGATTTTCGTTTTGTTTTGAGTATAAGGAGAAATCGACAAAGATGCAAGCAAAACTCAAAAAAAGAGAAATCCACAGATATATACATAAATGCATAACATTCTTGTCTGTGGTTATCTGCTGGTAAATATCGCTTGCAAGAACGATCTTATAAAAACACAGCCCCGCAAAGCCCATAAAGATAATAAGCTCGGTGGTCTTCATCTGATCAAATTTTTTCATAAGTCACACACCTTTGATTTTTGTATCGCCTCCGTCCACACATAGGAAGCGAAGTACATTTTATAATATGTTGATAATCAAGTCAACTTATAAGCTGATGGCGATATCCAGGAAAAATTCCTTTCCATCTCCGGAAATTCGTAGAGTACCGTTATATTTATCGACAGTTTCTCTGATAGACTGAAGACCTATGCCATGATTTTTTTCATTTTTTACGGAAAATAAGTATTTTTCGCCTGTTGCCTCCTGAATCAACTCGCCATCGTAGGAGTTGGAGGATACAATATACAGCATGGATTCGTTCTGTACACGTATCGAGATTGAAAATTTGCGGATATCTGAGCTGGAATCCTTTGCCGCGTCAATGGCATTTTCCATAATATTTCCCAATAAGGAACAAAACTCGGGATCTGACATGGGAAGAGCCACAGGCAGATCCACCTGCAGGTTAGCAACCACCCCTTCGTTCGCAGCCCTGCCCTCATAGTAGTTTAACACGGCGTTAATTGCGGGGTTGGAGCAGTAGTTCTTTATAATGGTGCCGAAGCTTTCCCGGGTATATTGCCTGATATAGTCCTTTATCCCCTTCATATCCCCCGAAGACGCAAGCTGTCCCATAAGGTGAAGGGTATGCTTGAAATCATGTCTGGCGTGGCGCTCCGAGGCTATCTTTGAAAGGAGATTTTTGTACTGGATGCTCTGTATGGCTGAGAGTTTCTGTGCCTCCTTGTATTCGGTGATCCTGATATACTCTAACATCTGGGAATAAAATATGGATGTCAGGTAGGCGTAGAGTACGAACAGTGACGCGGAAAAGAACAGATATGTTCCAAAAAGGGAGTATGGATGCAGTATCCTGTAATCGCGAGGCAGGAGAGCTATATTAAGCCCTAAAAACAGTATAGGAACAGAAAGCCACGCAACCCACAAGCTTTCCGGTGTGAAGACATGGGAAAGCACACGTTTGTCCACATGCAGGGAAAAATACCACACAGCGCCGCAAATACCGACACTGAGTACAAGCTGCATCAAAAGTGCATCAGGACCAAAGGACATGGATATATGATCCCGGTGGCGGTCTGCCTCTATCAGACAGGAGATGTTGGAGGGGAATAAGAGCAAAACTACAGCCCAAAGATATACCGTAAGGCTTCTGGCCCAGGAAAGCTCAACGGAAAACATAAAAATAGGATAATACAGGATAAAAAACACCAAAAGAGCGCGGTTGTCGGAAAGAGCTGTATTGGAATGGATAAAGGGTACAGCCAGAACGCTTGCAAAGGAAAAGATCACGTATCCGGGAATGAGGATACGCGGGGTCACCCGCAGTGAATACCTTGTAAAGGCATATGCGCAGAAGAATACCCCTAACATCACGATGAGAGCGGAAAAGCTGTTCAAATTTGAGGAGTAGCTCATTTCTGTCCCTCCCGGAGCTTGGAGAATATATAATCCTGCCATGCCTTGAATATGGCTGCAGACTGTCTGACCTTGATGGGAAAGCCGGTATCATCGGTCATTTCACAGTTGGTGCCTTCGATACGTCGGATATGATCCATATTGACCACTATACCCTTGTTGATGAGCAAAAACCTTTTCTCGCCCTCTACCTGGTTTAAAAAATCCCTGGTCGTCATGCGCGTGACATATTCCTCACCCAGACGGCTTTTTATGTGAAGATAATGCCCCTGGCTCTGGGTCCACAGACATTCTGACAGGGGAAGGTTTATTTCCTGCCTGTTGGCTGTGAAGGAAATATAGCGGTTCATTGAGGGGAGAACCTTTAGGGCATCATCAAGCAGAGTCTGTATCCGTTCTGCGGTCACAGGCTTGACTATGTAGTCAAAGGCGTGAAAACGGAAGGCCTCCGGCATGTTCTCCCTGCTTGTGGTGCAGAATATGATCATGGTATCTTCAGAGGCCTTGCGGATATCCCTTGCAATATCAAGTCCGTCTAAGCTGTCAATGTATATATCCAGAAATACTATCTGGAATTCGCCGGGAGAAAAAGACTCCAAAAAAGAACGGCTGTCCAAAAATCCCAGTATCTCCACAGGTGTATTGGAAAGGGCGGACCATTCGTGAATTTTATCTTCAAGTACCTGTATAGCCTCTGTCTCGTCGTCAACTACAGCAATTCGCATAAACATACCCCCCACCATCAGCTGTAAGCTTCATTTTACAATTTTTTTGAAAAAATTAAAAGAAATATAAGTAAAACTGTCAAAATTATGTTATCATCGTCTTAAAGTGTGTTTTGATGCAGCGTCAAGATAATTTTTTGTATGGAGAAACCCCATGTTTTATCCGGAAAAAGGCAAGAAATACGTCAGGATCAGGAAGAATCACCGCAATTATCAGGAAGAGAGGAGAAACAGGCGCAGAGTACGGGGTATATTTGCGCTGATCATAATAGCAGCCTTCATAGCAACATGCGCATATATCGAGCTGCCTCAAATGATAGCCGCTGCAGCCGTAAGGCTCTACGAAGCCTATTCTACAAACAGTATAACGGATGCTCCAGAGGCAGCCGCAGAAGAAGAGATCCCCGAGGAAGAGGAAGTAGTCGAAGAAGAGCCGACCAAACCCGTAGAAATAGTTTTTACAGGCGACGTGGAGCTTTCCGAATATGTCCAGTCCAACTACAATTCCACCGGGATCAGCGGAGTGTGCAGTAACGGAATGCAAAAGGTTCTTAAGAAGGCCGATATTACGGCAGTCAACAATGAGTTTGCCTTTTCCGAAAGAGGAACTCCTGCTGACAAGCAGTACACCTTCAGGGTAGCACCCTCCTTTGTATCCGTTTTAACAGAGCTTGGTATTGATGTTGCCGGTCTGGCCAACAACCACTCCCTGGATTACGGGCAGGAAGCCTTATCAGATACCATAGATACACTAAACGGCGCCGGAATAGAAAATACAGGCGCCGGGTCAAGCCTGGATGAGGCATCGAGACTCATCATCAAGGAAGTCGAAGGGAAAAAGTTTGGCTTCCTTGCATGCTCAAGGGTCATCCCCTATGCAAGCTGGGATGTGCGCAATGCGCAGCCGGGGCTGTTTACCTGCTATGATCCCACGGAGCTTGTAGCAAGAACCCAGGCGGCAAAGAGCCGGTGTGATTATCTTTTTGTGATGATCCACTGGGGGATAGAGCATACCACCAAGCTCGAAGCATATCAGTCACAGATAGGACATGCTGTTATTGATGCAGGGGCGGACGCGGTAATAGGAACACACCCCCACATTTTACAGGGCATAGAATACTATGGCGGCAAGCCCATATTCTACAGTCTGGGTAACTTTATTTTCAACCGCGACATCAGCCAGACAGCCGTGGTACGCGTTACTGTTGATGAGGAGGCAGGAGTTTCATATACGGTCATTCCATGCTACGCCGGTGGTGCTACAACATACCTGTCCAATGAAACCGGCACAACCGGTTACGATAAGACAGAGGAGATTTTGGAGACCTTGCGCGGGCTGTCCCCTAATGTAGAGCTTGCAGCAGACGGAAATATGACAGAGAGGTGATCTTATGCAGCATCTTATGAGCCCAATGGATCTGTCGGTAGAGGAATTAGAGGAGTTGATGGAGCGGGCAGCGGATATAGAGGCAGACCCCTCGGCCTACTCCCATGCTTGTGACGGCAAGATTCTTGCCACCTGCTTTTACGAACCATCCACCCGGACGAGACTTTCCTTTGAATCAGCAATGCTCAGGCTGGGAGGACAGGTTATCGGGTTTGCGGATGCTGATTCTTCCTCCGCGGCAAAGGGGGAGAGCGTTTCCGACACCATCAGGATAATTTCATCCTACGCTGATATATGCGCCATGCGCCATCCCAAAGAGGGCGCGCCTTTAGTGGCATCCTCCAGATCGCTTATTCCGGTTATCAATGCCGGAGACGGCGGGCATCAGCACCCCACACAGACCCTCACAGACCTGTATACCATTCACAGCTTAAAGGGCGGTATCGGCAATATGACAATAGGACTGTGCGGAGACTTAAAGTTTGGCCGTACAGTTCACTCGCTGATAAATGCATTGGTCAGGTATCCGGGCATGTCCTTTGTTCTGATCTCACCGGAGGAGCTTAGGGTTCCAAGCTATATCCGGGATATGCTCATTGCTTCATCCATCCCCTTCTCTGAAGTGGAGAAACTTGAAGATGCCCTGCCGAGGCTTGATATCCTCTATATGACAAGGGTTCAGAAGGAACGCTTCTTCAACGAAGAGGATTATCTTAGGATGAAAGGCTTTTATATTTTAGACAAGGAGAAAATGACACTTGCCGGAGAAGACATGCTGATCCTTCACCCTCTTCCAAGGGTCAATGAGATCTCTGTGGAGGTGGATGATGATCCGAGAGCCGTATACTTCCTTCAGGCCAAAAAGGGTGTATTTATAAGACAGGCTCTTATTCTGAAACTGTTGGGGCTTTAACCGGAGGGAGTGTTTTACATGCTGAACATAAGCGGTATCAATGAGGGATATGTATTGGATCATATTCAGGCGGGGATGAGCCTGCAGATATATCACGATCTGAAGCTGGATACGCTTGAGGACTGCATGGTGGCGATGATCACCAATGCCAAAAGCAACAAGATGGGCCGCAAGGACATAATCAAGGTGGAATGTCCCATAGATGCCATAGATCTTGATATTTTGGGATACCTCGATCATAATATCACGGTCAATATAATAAAGGATGACCGTATCGTGGAAAAGCGGGCATTGGCTCTTCCCAAGGAGATCAAAAATGTTATCAGGTGCAAGAACCCCCGATGCATTACCAGTATCGAACAGGAGCTTGACCAGATATTTATTCTGACAGACGAAGAAAGAGAAATTTATCGCTGCAAATACTGTGAGGAGAGATACAGAGGCCATCACAGGAGAAGAGCGGCGTCAAGGAGATAGGAGGCGGCATGAGAGATCTGCACGGACTGTTAAAGGAGCTGGATTACAGAATACTTCAGGGCAGCGTTACCGGAGACATAACGGAATTGATATATGATTCCAGAAAAGCGCGGGAGGGCTGTCTGTTTGTTTGTATAAGGGGAGCAAATGTTGACGGACACAGCTTTGCTTCCGCTGTATGCGATAACGGGGCAAGGGCCATAGTTGTGGAGGAGCCCGTGGATGTAAGAAGTGACGTTGTTGTAATACAGGTTGCCGATACCAGGGAAGCCCTGGCCAAATTATCAGCGGCATATTTTGATCATCCGGCACAGCGGCTGCACTGCATAGGGATCACAGGGACCAAGGGCAAGACCACTACCACCTACATGGTAAAGTCTATATTGGAGAACGCAGGCTACAGCGTAGGATTGATAGGCACCATCGAGACGATAATAGGTGATGTACATACTCCGGCGCTTAACACCACCCCCGAATCCTATACCATCCAGGAGGATCTTGCCAAAATGGCAGAAGCTGGCTGTAATGTTTGCGTTATGGAGGTGTCATCCCAGGGGCTTATGATGCACAGGGTTGATGGCATGACCTTCGAGATCGGTATATTTACAAATATAGAGCCGGATCACATCGGACCGAACGAGCACAAGGATTTTGAAGATTATCTCCATTGCAAGAGTCTGTTGTTTAGAAAGTGCCGGCTGGGGATAGTAAACGCAGACGATCCTCATGTAAATGATATACTAAAGGGGCATACCTGCAAGGTAAAGACCTATGGATTTTCAAAGGATGCCGATCTTCGCGCCGGCAAAATGGAGCTTGTAAATCTCGGCGGCAGCCTGGGAGTTTCTTATACCGCTTCAGGGAGTGTGAACGACAGATTTTCGATTCCTCTTCCCGGAAGATTTTCAGTGTACAATTCCCTTACGGCCATAGCGATCTGTGACCATTTTTCCGTGAAGCCGGAGGTTATGAAAAAAGCGCTGTCTTCGGTGCATGTCAAGGGGCGGATCGAACCGGTCAGGATCTCAGAGGATTTCACCCTGCTGATCGATTATGCCCATAACGCCATGAGCTTAAAGAGCCTGCTTATCACATTAAAGGAATACGAACCAAAAAGACTTGTCTGTATGTTCGGCTGCGGCGGCAACAGGTCAAGACTGCGCCGGTTTGAAATGGGAGAGGTTTCCGGGGAATATGCAGATTTTACCGTTATCACCTCCGACAATCCCAGATATGAGGAGCCAGCGGCAATAATAGAAGACATCAAATCCGGCATCAGCAAGACTGACGGCGCCTACATCACAATAGAAGACAGAAAAGAAGCAATAAAATATTGCATCGAAAATGCGAAAAAGGGTGATATTATAGTCCTTGCAGGCAAAGGCCACGAGGATTATCAGGAGATATGCGGCAAAAAATATCCGATGGATGAACGCGTTATCATCAGCGACCTGTTAGACGAAGGGATAGAATTTACCGGGCGGATCAAAAAGCCTTGAGTGGGGATATGTACGCGGATGTCATAATAGATATCAATCATCAAAGCCTGGACCGGGCATTTCAATACAGGATACCGGATGAGCTTATAGGAGAAATCAAGCCGGGGGCAGTAGTCGCGGTGCCTTTTGGCAACGGAAATACCTTGAAAAAGGGTTTTGTGACAGGAATTTCCGACACACCGCTTGTTGCAGAGGATCGCATTAAGGATATCCACCATATCGACGACAAACAGATACCGGTAGAAGCAAAGCTAATAGAGCTTGCTGAGTGGATGAGGAACAGGTACGGCGGAACCCTGCTCCAAAGCCTTACCACGGTATTGCCCGTAAAGAAAAGGGTAAAAAAACGCGCTTCATCTGACGTAAAGGAGACTGCTTCCTCCGAAGCCCCAAAGGCAGCACCTTTAAATGACGCTCAGAAAAAGGTGCTGAATGAATTTATAAGTGATTATGAAAATGGGATCAGGCAGACCTATCTCCTGTTCGGCGTGACCGGAAGCGGCAAGACAAGGGTATATATGGAAATGATCTCAAAGGTCCTGGAGCATGGCAAAAGCGTCATTGTCCTTATTCCCGAGATTGCCCTTACAAGACAGAATATAATGAGGTTTTCCGGCAGGTTTAAGGATGAGGTGGCGGTTCTTCATTCCAGGCTTTCCGCGGGAGAGAGATATGAGGTTTATGACCGTGCAGGCTCGGGAGCAGTAAAGGTTATTCTTGGTCCGAGATCTGCTCTTTTTGCGCCCTTAAATGACATTGGACTTATAATTGTGGACGAGGAGCATGAGACCTCCTACAAGAGCGAACAGATGCCCAGATATCACGCAAGGGAAGTAGCCATCAAAAGGGCGGCAATGTCAGACGCCTCTGTGGTGCTTGGCTCCGCCACGCCTTCAATAGACAGCCTGTTAAAGGTAAAGCAGGGCAGCTACAGGCTTTTGACCCTCCCCAAACGCGCAGCCGACAGGCCTATGCCAAAGACCTTCATCGTAGATATGCGAAGTGAGCTTGCGTCAGGCAACAGGACCGTTATATCAGGCCTTCTCTCCGAAAAAATATCACAGAGATTGAACCGTAAGGAACAGGTGATACTCTTTCTGAACAGGCGGGGAATTGCGGGTTTTCTTTCGTGCAGGATGTGCGGCCATGTTATGAAATGCCCGCACTGTGATGTGAGCCTGCATGTTCACAAAGACGGGCTTCTGCGCTGTCATTACTGCGGCTATACACAGCCGTCGCCGGATAAATGTCCCAAGTGCGGTTCAAAATATATCGGCGCGTTTAAGGCAGGGACCCAGAGCGTGGAAAAGCTTCTTGGGAAAAGCTTCCCCGATGCGCGCATTTTGAGAATGGATGCCGATACCACAAGCAAAAAGGGCGACCACGACAGAATACTATCTGCCTTTGGCTCCGGTAAAGCTGATATACTCTTAGGGACCCAGATGATAGTAAAGGGGCATGATTTTCCGGGAGTGACCCTGGTTGGAGTATTGGCAGCGGACATATCCTTAAACTCCAGCGATTATACGGGAGGAGAGAGGACCTTTGATCTTCTTGTCCAGGCAGCGGGAAGAGCCGGCAGGGGAGAAGTGCCCGGAGAGGTTGTTATACAGACCTATCAGCCTTCTCACTATGCCGTAACATCAGCAGCAAGGCTTGATGTTGATGGATTTTATGAGCATGAGATAGCCTACCGCCGTATGCTGGGTTATCCGCCGGTGGGTCATATGCTGCGCATAGCCATACAGTCAGAGGACAGACAGCGGGCACAGATGGCAGCAGGACATATAAGGGATGTGCTTTTTTCTTCCAAATCTCCGGTAAAAGGCAGTATAGCCGGCCCTACAGAGGGTGTCATAACAAGGCTTAAGGATAACTTTAGGTTCGCGGTTTATATCAAATCTCCCCGCTACGGAGAATTGGTATCCGCCAAGGATGAGATCGAAAAGGACATGTCAACAGACAGCTTCAGGAACAGCTTTCCCGGGACTTTGGTGTTTTTTGATTTTGATCCCATACATACATTTTAACAAAGCTTGACTTATCAGACCTCTATGTGGTACAATGCCCTTTGCATTCGTTTATCGGATGACTAATTTGTGAGTTTTCATACTCATTAACAACTACAGCTGTCGGTATACCAGACACGCGAACGCGTTATGGGTAAGTGATAACTATTACATCGGCAGTTGTTTGCGTTCGCGAGTATATAGCTGCACGATACCGGAAGGAGGGGAGCAGATGGCAAGCGTGATCGTAAAAGAGAACGAATCTTTGGACAGTGCGTTGCGCCGTTTTAAGAGAAATTGCGCAAAAGCCGGTATCCAGCAGGAGATCCGCAAGAGAGAGCATTACGAAAAGCCCAGTGTTAAGCGCAAGAAAAAGTCTGAGGCAGCTCGTAAGCGCAAGTACAACTGATCAACACATCCTCGCTTCGGCGGGGATGTTGCTATGTTTGGAAAGGATATCTATGCAGCTTCAGGACGAAATAAAAAGACGCAGAACCTTTGCCATAATATCACACCCTGATGCGGGAAAGACTACACTGACGGAGAAGCTTTTGCTTTACGGCGGACAGATCAATCTCGCGGGCTCGGTAAAGGGCAAGGCAACTGCGCGCCACGCGGTTTCAGACTGGATGGAGATCGAAAAAGAAAGAGGTATTTCCGTAACATCATCTGTATTGCAGTTTGAATACGACGGATTCTGCATCAATATACTGGATACTCCGGGACACGAGGATTTCTCCGAGGATACCTACCGTACACTTATGGCAGCGGATTCGGCGGTCATGGTTATCGATGCGTCAAAGGGCGTTGAGGCACAGACCAGGAAGCTTTTTAAGGTCTGCGTCATGCGCCATATACCGATATTTACCTTTATTAACAAAATGGACAGGGATGCGATGGATACCTTTTCCCTGTTGGACGATATAGAAAGCGAGCTTGGGATAGCCACCTACCCCATGAACTGGCCCATAGGCTCAGGCAAGGAATTCAAAGGAGTATTCGACAGGAAGACTGATGAGGTCATGCTGTTCTACGATACCTTTAAAGGAACCAAAGAAGGCTTCGAGAAAAGGCTTGGCATTGATGACGAAGAACTGAAAAAAGAGATTGGAAGCGACGCAAGAGACCTGCTTTTGGAGGAGCTTGATCTCCAAAACGGAGCCGGGGCTGAATTTGATGAGGAGCTGGTCAAAAAGGGTGAGCTTTCACCTGTATTTTTCGGCTCGGCGCTCACCAATTTCGGTGTTGAGACCTTTTTAGAGCATTTTCTTGCAATGACCTCTTCTCCTCTTGCAAGGATGTCTGACAAGGGTGAGATCGATCCCTTTGACAAGGATTTTTCCGCCTTTGTATTTAAGATCCAGGCAAATATGAACAAGGCTCACCGGGATCGTATAGCCTTTATGAGAATAGCCTCCGGCAAATTTGAAGCCGGCATGAGCGTCTGGCATATGCAGGGCGGCAAGGACGTCAGGCTTTCCCAGCCCCAGCAGATGATGGCAAGCGAACGCAAGATAGTGGATGAGGCATACGCCGGAGACATTATAGGTATATTTGACCCGGGCATTTTTGCCATAGGCGACACCCTAACAGCCTCCAAAGAGCGGTTTGAATTTGAGGGTATACCCACCTTTGCGCCGGAGCATTTTGCAAGGGTGCGCCAGGTGGATACCATGAAGCGCAAGCAGTTCACCAAAGGCATTACCCAGATCGCCCAGGAGGGCGCCATCCAGATATTCCAGGAGTTCAATACCGGAATGGAGGAGATCATAGTCGGTGTGGTAGGAGTGCTTCAGTTTGATGTATTAAAGTACCGGCTTGAGAATGAATACAAGGTAGATATTATTCTGGAGAACCTGCCTTATGAGCATGTACGCTGGATTGAAGGGGAAAATATAGACGTTGCCTCTATATCCGGTACCTCCGACATGAAAAAGGTCAAGGACATGAGGGGCAGACCCCTGCTTTTGTTTGTGAATGAGTGGAGCGTCGGCATGACCCAGGAACGAAACGAGGGTCTTGTGCTTAGTGAATTCGGCAGAAACGTATGATTGACAAAGAGCGGTAAATACAGTATCATCATAGGCGGCAGTTCATCTGCCGTCTATTTTCACATCATTCATTCAATTTATTATTATCCCGACAGAACATTTGTTTGATTTTGTATTGACAAAGTATTTTTGATGTAGTAAGATAATCCACACGTAGCGAACAACTGTTCGAGAATGGAGTACAGCATGGTAAAGGAAGACAAGTTAAAGGCATTAGACGCAGCTATTGCGCAGATTGAGAAGCAGTTCGGCAGGGGCTCGGTGATGAAGCTGGGGGACAATACCCACACCATGGGGGTTGAGACTGTACCCACAGGCTCTATCAGCCTTGATATAGCTTTAGGACAGGGCGGCTTGCCAAAGGGCAGGGTCATAGAGATATACGGTCCAGAATCCTCAGGCAAGACCACGGTGGCGCTTCACGCAGTAGCGTCCGTTCAGAAGATGGGGGGTATCGCCGGCTTTATTGATGCGGAGCATGCCCTTGATCCTGTTTATGCGAGCAATATCGGTGTTGATATAGACAATCTTTATATTTCACAGCCAGACAACGGCGAACAGGCCCTTGAGATCACCGAGACAATGGTCAGATCCGGCGCTGTTGATATTATTATAGTGGATTCTGTCGCTGCCCTGGTTCCCAAGGCTGAGATCGACGGAGATATGGGAGATGCCCATGTAGGCCTGCAGGCGAGGCTCATGTCACAGGCTCTCCGCAAGCTCACAGCCGCCATCTCCAAGAGTAATTGTATAGTTATATTCATCAATCAGCTTCGTGAGAAGGTTGGAGTTATGTTCGGCAATCCTGAGACTACAACCGGCGGTCGTGCGCTTAAGTTCTATTCATCCGTCCGGCTGGAGGTCCGCAGGATAGAATCGTTAAAGCAGCAGGGAGAGGTCATCGGCAACCGCACCAGGGTCAAGATAGTCAAGAACAAGATCGCCCCTCCCTTCCGTGAGGCAGAGTTTGATATAATGTTTGGCAAGGGCATATCCCGTGAGGGAGATATCCTTGATATGGCGGCAAAGCTTGACATAATCAACAAATCCGGAGCATGGTACGCATACAACGGTGACAAGATCGGACAGGGCAGAGAGAATGCCAAGATATATCTTGCAGAGCATCCGGATGTCCGTGACACGGTTGAGCAGATGATACGTGAGCACTATGAGCTTTCGCCCTCCGCAGAGGCTGAGGATGCTTCAACTGATACAGTAGGCGACGCCGAGAGCGAAGAGCTTTGAGCGAATTTGTCATCACAGGAATAGAACATGCATCGCCAAAGAGTAAGAGGCTCCGTATCCATATAGAGGGAGCCTCTGATCTTTGTGTATACGCAAGAGAGCTTAAGCGTCTGGGCTGGAGCGAGGGAGACAGTATCACGGAGGAAGAGTACGATTCCTTCATAGAAGAAGTATTGATCCCCAGAGCCAAAAGCCGGGCGCTTCATCTTTTGGAGAAATATGACCGCACCGCGTCAGAGCTTTCCTCCAAGCTGAGAGAAGGCGGTTATCCCGATACCGCGATCAGCGCGGCTGTTGAATATGCAAGTGAGTACGGATACATTGATGACGAAAGGTACGCCAGGAATTATATATTTTTCCACAAGGAAGGCAGGTCAAGGCGCAGGCTGCTTAATGACCTACAAAAGAAGGGTATAGACAAAGAGCTTGCAGCTTCGATATTGGAAGAGGAATATGACTCTGACGAGATCGAAATGATCCGCTCTCTCCTTGCAAAGAAGCGCTACGACCCCTCAGACACAGATCCAAAGCACCGCTTGAAGCTGTACCGTCATCTTGCTTCAAAGGGCTTTTCTTCCTCTGATATTAAGACGGCAATGGATGGTTATAGTGCAATATGACTTCTCATTTATGCTTCAATCCCCTAATTTTATCTATTTTTTTCTGCGGCATAAGAGTATAATAGTTCAGATTATAATATTATGATTCAAGGGGAGTACCGTCATGATCAAAGCAGGAATAGTAGGAGCTACAGGATACGCAGGAGCAGAGCTGGTAAGGCTGCTTGTCAGACATCCCAATGCCCGTATAGAATGGCTCGTTTCAAAGAGCTATGTTGGCCAGGCCTTTTCCTCCATCTATGGGAATATGCTAAATATCATAGATGAGGACTGCATTGGTGACGACCTGTCTGCGTTGGCGGAGTCGGTAGATGTCATATTCACAGCCACCCCTCAGGGATATCTTTCCCAAAGCTTGACCCGTGATATATTATCCAAGGCAAAGGTGATAGATCTTTCGGCGGATTATCGCCTTTCAGATGTATCTGTATACGAAAAATGGTACGGAATTGCGCACGGCTCACCCGAGCTTATCAGGGATGCGGTATACGGCTTGTGTGAGCTTCACCGGGATGCCATTAGGCAAACCCGCCTTGTCGCGAATCCCGGATGCTATACGACCTGTTCCATAATGTCTCTTTACCCCCTTGTAAAAGAGGGACTGATCGATGCGTCAACGATCATCATAGACGCCAAATCCGGTACATCAGGTGCCGGCAGGTCATCAAAGGTTGATAACCTGTTCTGCGAGGTGAATGAGAACTGTAAAGCCTACGGTGTTTCCACACACCGCCATACTCCTGAGATCGAGGAGCAGCTCTCTATTGCCGCAGGCTATCCTGTTACCTTGAATTTCACCCCTCACCTTATCCCAATGAACAGAGGAATCCTTGTTACGGCTTATGCCACCGTAAATGATGGTGTTACCGTGGATGCTATCAGCAGTGCATACGAGGCATGCTACAAAGGAGAAAGGTTTGTAAGGCTGCTGCCATACGGCACGTGTCCCCAGACGAAGTGGACGGAAGGCTCCAATTATGTAGACATAGGCTTTGTTTTGGATGAGCGTACCAAAAGAGTCATCGTCATGGGATCGCTGGATAATCTGGTCAAGGGAGCCGCGGGTCAGGCGGTACAGAATATGAACATTCTCTTTGATATGGATGAGACCTGCGGACTTGACTGTGTTCCGGTATTTCCATGATGAGCGGGAGCAGTAGCTTGGGTTCGGTAAATATCAGGACAATGGAGCCGCAGGACTATGACAGGGTAAGAACCTTGTGGCTTTCAATCCATGGGCTGGGCATACGAAGTGTTGATGACTCAAGGGAGAATATCTGCCGTTTTCTGGAGCGTAATCCGGGGACTTCTGTGGTGGCTCTTTCTGATGACGAGATAATAGGGTCCATCCTCTGCGGTCACGATGGCAGGACGGGGTGCTTTTACCATGTCTGTGTCAGGGAGGATATGCGAAGAAGGGGCATAGGCAGCAAAATGGTTACCTTTGCGGTAAAAGCCCTCACTTTCGAAAAGATTTCAAAAATATCACTTTTCGCATATACAGATAATTCTCTTGGCAATGATTTCTGGAAGCATCTGGGATTTGAAAAGAGAGAAGATATGTACAATTACGAATGGATGTTAAATACCGATAATATCACAAGCTTCAACAGTTAAGGGAGTTAAGCACAAATGGAAATTAAAGATTACGGGATAACAGCTCCCAAGGGTTTTTTTGCTTCACATACCGCTGCCGGTATCAAGTACCCGGACAGGGACGACATGGCAATGATATACAGCGAAGCACCATGCAATATCGCAGGTACCTTTACAAGCAACAAGGTCAAGGCTGCTCCGGTATTATGGGACAAGGCTATGGTTGAACAGCGCCGCAAAGCGAGTGTCGTTGTGGTAAATGCCGGCATAGCCAATGCCTGCACGGGTGAAGAGGGGATGGATTACTGCCGGCAGACTGCGGATGCCTGTGGAAAGGCTCTTAATATAGAGCCCGAAAGCGTTCTTGTGGCATCCACAGGAGTGATAGGCATGCAGCTCCCCATAGACCGGATACGAAACGGCATTGAGGCTATGTCAGGCAGCCTCGCTTCTGACCAGGATGCGGCGAATTCCGCGGCAAGGGCAATAATGACCACAGATACCGTTCCCAAGGAAGCCTCTGTGACCATAGAGCTTGGGGGTAAAACTGTTACCATTGGAGCAATGACCAAGGGCAGCGGCATGATACATCCCAATATGTGTACCATGCTCTGCTTTATCACGACTGATGCTGTAATAGCTGCTGATATATTGCAGGAAGCGTTGTCTGAATCTGTGAAGGATACCTACAACATGATATCCGTTGACGGGGATACCTCCACCAACGATACCTGCCTAATGCTGGCTAACGGCATGGCGGATAACGCTCCGGTTTCTCATGAAGACGGTTCATTTGATATTTTTGAGGAGGCGCTTAAGGAAGTAAATCTCAAGCTTGCCAGGATGATGGCAAAGGACGGAGAAGGCGCAACCGCTCTTATAGAGGTGTCAATAGAAGGCGCCGATAACGATCATAACGCCCGTATTTTAGCCAGATCTGTGGTGGGCTCATCGCTTGTCAAGGCTATGATATTCGGGCATGACGCAAACAGCGGCAGGATACTCTGCGCCCTGGGATACAGCGGAGCAGATTTCGATCCCGAAGCAGTTGACGTCACAATTTCAAGCGCCAACGGCAGCGCTATGATCATGAAGGACGGCAGGTATGCGGATTATTCAGAAGAATACGCCACAAAGATCCTTTCCTCAGACGAGGTAAATATTACCTGCAACATGCACCAGGGAAGCGCATCTGCAGTGGCATGGGGTTGTGATCTTACTTATGACTATGTAAAGATCAATGCTGATTACAGATCCTGACAATACACTTTTTGGGAGAATTATACATGGAGTCAATGGAAAAAATAACAGAAAAGGCCCAGGTGCTTATAGAAGCTCTGCCGTATATCCAGCGTTTTAACCGCAAGATAATAGTGGTCAAGTACGGCGGGTCCGCAATGCTTGATGAGGAGCTCAAGAACAGGGTTATTGAGGATGTTACTCTGCTTAAGCTTGTAGGGTTTAAGCCAATAATAGTTCATGGCGGCGGCAAGGATATCAGCAGATGGATAGAAAAGGTCGGCATGGAGCCGGAATTTGTAAACGGCCTGCGAAGGACTGATGCTGATACGATGGAGATAGCCGAGATGGTCCTTAACAGGGTCAACAAATCCCTTGTGGCAATGGTAGAGAAGCTCGGCGTAGCCGCGGCAGGCATCAGTGGCAAGGACGGCGGTCTTTTACATGTTGAAAAGAGATTCGCGGACGGTCAGGATATAGGTTTTGTGGGAAATGTTACGGATGTCAATCCAAAGATATTGTTTGATCTTTTAGAAAGAGACTTCCTTCCCATTGTTTGTCCCATAGGTCTGGACGATGACTATATGACCTATAATATCAATGCAGATGACGCTGCCTGCGCCATTGCCAAGGCGGTAGGGGCGGAAAAGCTTGCTTTCCTTACTGATATTGAGGGAGTTTATACCGATCCCAAGGATCCCTCCACCCTTATTTCCGAGCTTACACTTTCAGAGGCAAAGAAGCTTATAGACAGTGGTTTCATAGGCGGCGGCATGCTGCCCAAGCTCTCAAACTGCATAGATGCGGTGGAGCAGGGGGTTTCCAGGGTTCATATTCTTGACGGCAGGATAGCTCACTGCCTGTTACTGGAGATATTCACCAACCGTGGAATCGGAACCGCTATTCTTGATGATTCACAGGAGAAATTTTTTAAAGACGAGGCATGATATGGATGACAGGAAATTTATAGAAGAGTCCGAAAAGCACCTGCTTCATGTTTACAACCGTTTTCCGGTGGTATTTGATCATGGAGAGGGAATGTATCTCTATGACGTATGCGGCAAAGCCTATCTCGATTTTGCGGCAGGGATAGGGGTATCCGCCTTTGGTTATGGAGACAGTGAATATGAGGAAGCACTGTGTACGCAGGTCAAAAAGCTTATGCACGTCTCCAATCTCTATTACCATACCGGACTTTCGGAGGCTGCCGAGGCAGTCTGCCGTGTCAGCGGCATGGACAAGGTTTTCTTTACAAACAGTGGAGCCGAGGCTATAGAAGGCGCCTTAAAGACTGCGAAGAAATACGGCTACGTGCGTGACGGACACGCAGGGCATGAGATCATAGCCATGAATCATTCCTTTCATGGAAGAACAGTAGGCGCTCTTTCAGTTACGGGCAACGAGCATTACAGAGAGCCCTTTGCTCCGCTGATGGGCGGTGTCAGATTTGCGGATTTTAATGATCTTTCGTCAGTTGAAAGCCAGATCAACGATAAAACTATTGCCATAATATTAGAGCCTGTACAGGGAGAAGGCGGCATTACTCCCGCAACAGAAGAATTCCTGAGCGGTATAGAGATCCTATGCGAGGAGAACGGGCTGCTTCTGATATTTGATGAGATTCAATGCGGAATGGGCAGGACCGGAAATATGTTCGTATGGCAGGAATACAACATACGTCCGGACATACTTACCACTGCCAAGGCTCTGGGCGGAGGAGTGCCCGTAGGCGCTTTCGCCATTACTGACAAGGTTGCAAGGGCATCAATGGTACCGGGCGATCACGGAACCACCTACGGTGGCAATCCCTTTGTATTAGCAGGAGTAAAGGCATCCATAGATATCATGGAAAAGAGGCATATACCGGAGCATGTAAGGGAGCTTGCGCCATATCTGGAGCAGACTCTTGACGGCTTTGTAAGGGATTTTGAGTTTGTTGAAGGCCGTCGCGGCATGGGCTTTATGCAGGGACTTATCCTTTCCGAAAAGATTCCTGTGGGAGATGTTGTTTCAAGGGCATTGGATTACGGACTGATAGTGCTTTCTGCCGGCGGCAATGTACTCAGGCTTCTGCCGCCTCTGATCGCTGAAAAGAGGGACATAGACGCAATGAGGGAAATCCTGGAGGATGTACTCAGATCATTCGCCGGAGTAAATACTCATTAACAAAGATCATGAAAAGCAGCAAGTAGGGCATCAGGACTCCGTCACCCGCAAGCGGGTGCCACCTCATGCCGATTTAGAGGTAGTTTGAATGAGGCTTGCATTAGCGCAGATGTCCATGACTAATGACATTGAGCGCAATCTTAACAAAAATCTTCAGTTCCTTGATCTGGCTGATGAGCATAAGGCTGACCTGATTTTTTTCCCGGAGCTGGCAATGACCCTGTTTTTCCCGCAATACCCGAAGCGTGAAGTCGGCGGCGCCCTGAATCATATTCCGGACGAGTTTGCTCTTGACATAGAAGATTCCAGGATATACGCCATGGTAGAAAGATGCAGGGATTACAGGCTGTATGCTTCCTGTAATCTGTATATCCGGGATAATGGGGGATATTATAACGCGTCCCTCTGGCTTGGTCCTGACGGGAGCGTGGAAGCAGATTCCCGGATGACACATGTTGTAAATGCGACAAATTTCCATGAAAGGGATTATTATCTGCCTTCAGACAATGGATTCTTTGTGTACGAAACACCCTTCGGAAAGGTGGGCATAGTATCAGGGTATGACAGACATATTCCGGAGACCATAGCTGCATGTGCTGCAAAGGGAGCAGATCTTGTGATCATACCGGCAGCCAATGTCGAGACCGAATTAATGGATATGTATGAATGGGAGCTTCGCGTAGAGGCTTTCCAGAACGGAGTCTTTATTGCCATGGCAAATCGAGTGGGAATAGAAGGGGCTCTTGTGTTCTGCGGACAGTCCATGGTGGTGGACCCCAATGGCAATATAGTAGTAAAGGCAGATGATTCCCAGCAGTTTATAATATGCAATATTGAGCTTACGGAAGCAAGGCTTGCCAGAAGCAAACGCTCGTACCGCGACGTTTTCAGGCCGGAGCTTTTTTATGCCGGGCAGGCGGCAGACAGCAGATCATCCTCCCTGCAATAATAGTAGACATGGTCTGAAAGTATTTCTTCATCTGAAACAGCCGAAGCGTTTACCTGACATATCATAGTATCCAGATCTTCCCCGGTTACAGAAGGAGTTTGGGGAAGGACAAGGACTTCATGTATGCTTGATGGTATTATATAGAGATTCTCAGCGTAAAGCCGGTCAGCTATAGCGGCAAGCACTCCTTCGTACAGTATACAAGCTGCGCCGTTGATGCTTGAGGTATTGCTGAGTACATATATCGGAAAGGCAAGCTCATCTTTATCAGGTATAAGGTCATCTTCAGGGAGGGTAAGCCCTTCTATTATATCTTTCATATCACGAAGCTTCCAGTTAAGGAGCTTCGGGGTGTTCCTGATCGCTATTTCGTACAATTCATCCGCATCGGTATTCCATAATTCAAGATGGCTGTTGTGTATCAATATGGTGGCATCACAGGAATCATGCACCGACAGCAGGCACAAAAATGTAACAGACAGATCCAGATAGTCTATATGCGGCACATCCTCAAGCAGCGTTTCGTTTTTAGCCCTGTTTACTATCCTGAAAACTATCATGTCCTTCACCTTATCAAAATCAGTAAAGAATGAGATATTTACAGGCTCGCAGGGCAAAGAGCGCCTGTACTGCCGTACCAGATCATCTGCGATGGAGCTGATGGATTCACCGTCAAGATAGGCAGGGTCATAGTAGGAGTTTAAATAGATTGCCGGTGAGATGTTTGAATCGTCCGTCGATATTATAAGCCCGTCCCACAGGGTGTCATTGTTCTTACGGATGGGGGTAAGTGTGGCGTTTGCAGTGCCCTCCAGCCGGTCATTAACCTGAAGCAGGATTTCATTTTTGAAGCTTTCGTATGATAACATATTGTGGTTCCTCCTTGTGATTTAGATTTGTTCGGTGAATGAATTATATGGTCACAAGGGCAGGAAAGCAATAAAATCCGGATTAAGAATTATTAAGAAAAAACCCGCAGATATTAAATCTACGGGTTAAAATATAAACTATATTTAAACTTATCAAAACGCCGGAACGCTGATCAGGTCACATTG
The DNA here is from genome assembly GCA_905233905.1 of uncultured Lachnospiraceae bacterium. Lineage (GTDB taxonomy): Bacteria > Bacillota > Clostridia > Lachnospirales > Lachnospiraceae > RGIG4930. Next base: position 2,789 of record CAJOFN010000003.1, on the reverse strand, counting down.
TCCAGCTCATAGGTTACCTCAAAGAGATCGTTGTCCTCAGAGGAATGCCATTTCTTCATGATACGGTCAAGTATGATCTCCAGGTTATAAAGCTCCGTATCAAACAGCAGTATCAAAAACTGATTCTTGCTGTTCTGTGTCACAATGTCACTCGCCCGCAGAGAGGTGTGCAATGCCGAGAAGAAGGTATCGGTTGCCTTTTCACGGGCATCGTCATCCACAGGCATATGCTCGGATATTGTAAAGAGCAGTACCCAGACGTTTTTCTGGCTGATATTGCGTACACGGGTAAGGAACTGATATATAACACGAAACTGCGCAAAAGGCATGGTAAACGCGCCGGAAGCAGGGCTCCTTTCCTCTAACAGCTTGATGATGTTTGAAAGATCGGTGGATTTACGCTCTATGGTGGGAGTGTTTGAATTCTCTCCATGGAAGAAGCTGTAACCGTGCTTGCCGTTTTCTTTGACTGTATACAAAGCCTTGTCGGCCTTTTTGAACAATTCGTTGAAATTTACGCCCTCGTCGGGAGCAATAACACATCCGATGGAGACACCGATAGGGATGCTCATGTCTTCTCCCATGTATTCTCTGGCGGAAGCTACGAGCTCTTCATTGATATACCTGGCCTTGTTGGCGATAACGTTCTCATCGCGTACATTCTGGCAGTAGGCTATAAATTCGTCGCCGCCTATCCTGCCGACAATATCCGTTGAGCGGACAGCGGATTTGATTATCTCGGAAAAACGAATGAGGATCTTATCTCCCATATCATGACCGTAAATGTCATTGATGGGTTTGAAGCTGTCAAGATCGATCATCATAAGGATACCGGGAGTAGTATTGCAGACCATGCCGATCTCTTCTTCAGAGGATGCCTTATTCAAAAGACCGGTCATGGGATCGGTAACGGCAGCCTTGCGGAGCCCCTGGATCTGCTCCACGGTCTGAAGGATATTGCCGATACGCCGCAGCAGAACATCAGCCCTGAAGGGCTTGCGTATAAAGTCTAATGCTCCATTCTCAAAGCCCTTGCTTTCGGTCTCGTCATCGTGATCCGCGGTCATGAACATAAAGGGAATCTGTTCACCGACCTGGGATTCCAGGGTCTGTTGGAGCTCGTATCCCGACATGCCAGGCGGCATACGCAGATCAGACAGGACCATGTCCGGCTTTTCCTTGTGGTAGAGGTTGATAGCCTCTTTGGCGGAAGTGGCGCAGACGATCCTATACTGTGAGGAAAGTATATTCTCTGTCATCATCAACGAAATCTGTTCATCATCGACGATCATGATCTTTTTCATAGCAGATCGATCCCTTTCTGTATTGTAATGTTAATCACACAAAGGTACTTATAGCATCGTAGCACATATTATTGTGATTTACAAATGTAATATGAGGAATAATTCCATATTTTTTTATGTTATAGGTGATTTTTTTTGCAAGATTGATTATAATCAACTGTATGGGTGCGGTCACAGAGGCTTTTTCTGGTGTGAACTGCCGCTCTTTAGCGTAACACTACAATCAGCACAAAGGTCTGGGTGGTGGATATGGACGATTTTATGGATGAACTCTTTTCGGAGATCGAAGGTGCTGACGGCATGATCGATGGCCTCGTGGATGGCGTGTTGGACAGCGTTATCGACGGGATGGTTGATGATCTGTACAACTACGATCCTGGGTATCGCAGGACCGTTATGGTAGTTGATGATGAAGAAGTCAATCGCGAGATGCTTGGGGCTATCCTTAAATCCGAATATGAGGTAATATACGCGGAGAATGGAAGGGATGCCCTATATCAGATAGGGCTCAACAGAGAGAGGCTTTCCCTGATCCTGCTTGATCTTATGATGCCTGAGCTGGACGGTTACGGAGTGCTTAATGCGCTGCACAACGACGATGATCTCCGCAGGATACCTGTCATAGTCCTTACTTACGATGAAGAGGCAGAGGTCAAAAGCCTTTCAATGGGGGCAGCGGACTTTCTTCCCAAGCCCTACAACAGGCCGGAGGTCATACTTGCCCGTGTAAGAAGGTCCATTGAACTTGCAGAGGATGCGAACATCATTAAGGCGACGGAGAATGATTCTCTGACAGGCCTTTATACGAGGGAATTCTTCTTTGAATACGGGCATCAGTTTGACTACAGGCATCCGGCGACTGAAACTGACGCCATTGTGCTGGATTTCAACCGTTTTCATCTTATCAATGAGCTTTACGGACGGCATTTCGGAGACCAGATCCTTTTCAGGATAGCGGATGGGATACGTGATGTTTTGATGGATGTTGATGGTATAGGCTGCAGGTACGATGCGGATACATTTTATCTCTACATAGAGCACTGTTCAGATTACGATGCCCTGATGGATCGCATATACTCCGGCATGGCTGATCTGCTCAAGACTCCTGAAGTGCGGCTTCGCATGGGAGTGTATACGGATATATACAGAAATCAGACCTTTGAACAGAGATTCGACAGAGCTCTTCAGGCGTGTAATTCCATACGCAGCAAGCGGGATATGGCTTATGCGGTCTATGACCATGGGATGTACGAAAAGGAACTGCATGACGCCAGGCTGTTAGAGGATTTTGATAATGCTCTTGAGGAAAAGCAGTTTAAGGTCTTATATCAGCCAAAATACAATGTCAGGGGTGACAAGCCGTTCCTGTCCAGCGCGGAGGCTCTCATAAGCTGGATGCATCCCGAATTCGGAAGGGTTTCACCCGGTCAGTTCATTCCATTGTTTGAAGAGAACGGCCTGATACAGAGGCTTGACCATTATGTC
>CAJOFN010000002.1 GCA_905233905.1 uncultured Lachnospiraceae bacterium | reverse complement strand
ACCGGGAAGGATATGAGGAGATGAAGGATCTCGGAGACCTTCCGGAGGACACGTCCAATGTGTTCTTCATCCTGAAAAAGAAACAGACAAGGGCGGTTTTCTTCGACAGCTTCAGCGGTGGTTCCGATACATACCAGACGCTGTTTAGGGCTTTGAAAAACTACGATATCGGGATGGATGTGCTTGCGAAGATCATCCGCATCTTTGATGAGAACATCCAGGAACTGACCAGGGTGGATGACCACAACTACAGGGTTGTTGCCGGAGATGAGGAGCGGATAATGTCAGATACGCAGCTAATCTATTTCCTTTCCAGCGGAACGACAAAGGGCATCCTTCTCTACACGCTGATGGTGGCATCCCTGAAAGAGGGCTTTGACCTGCTGATTGATGAGGTGGAGAATCATTTCCATAAAACGCTTGTGGAGAACATGATCAGCCTCTATAAGGACAAGAGCGTGAACAGGAACAACGCGACCCTGATCTTTACCACGCATTACTGCGAAGTGCTTGACCTGATGGGCAGGCAGGATAACATCTGGATCTGCAATGCAAACAGCCACATCTATCTCACCAATATGTACGAGGACTTCAACATCCGGCCGGTGCTGCTCAAGAGCAAGCAGTATTACAACAATACCTTCCGGACTGCTGTGAACTACGAAGACCTCATGGCGCTAAAGAAGGTGCTAAAACAAAGAAAAAAACCAAATAGATAAGCATAAAATATCCGGCACACCTGAAGGCGTTCCGGATATTTTAAGCTTCGCATCCGACTCGAACGGACGACCCCTTCATTACGAGTGAAGTGCTCTACCAACTGAGCTAGCGAAGCATAGTCTCTCTGACAGAATGATATTATATACAATAACGGTTCATTTTGCAATAATTTTCTTTTTACCGATGATGAGAGCTGCGGCATAGGTATTTCTATTGTATTTTATATGCGTTCAAGATATAATTGATCAGAAAACAGGCAGAACAAATACAAATTAGCTGCCAATGGTAAAATGTAAAGGACAATAACAAATGAGAATAGGAACCGGATACGACGTGCATCGGCTGGTTGAGGGCAGGAAGCTGATACTGGGCGGAGTTGAGATAGAACATTCAAAGGGGCTGGACGGACATTCTGACGCGGATGTTCTGGTACATGCCATAATGGACGCCCTCTTAGGAGCGGCTGCCCTTGGCGACATCGGAAGGCATTTTCCCGATACGGATGACAGATACAAGGGAATATCATCCATGAAGCTGCTTGACGAGGTCAAAGACCTTCTTTTGAAGGAGGGCTATATAGTGGGAAATATTGATGCCACTGTTATAGCGCAGGAGCCGAAGCTGGCAGGATATATTGAGGAAATGAGAAATAATATCGCAAAAGCTTTGGAGGTTGAAAGGGAATGTGTTAATATAAAGGCTACAACCGAAGAGCGGCTTGGGTTTACCGGACGGCTGGAAGGCATAAGCGCCCAGGCTGTGTGTCTGCTTGAAGCCATAAGGGATATAGGCTTTGCGGATATGTCTTCGGGGAGCAGTTGTGGTATGAATTGTGGGAGGTGCCCTCGTGAAAATATATAATACTCTGTCCAGGAAAAAAGAAGAATTTGTCCCCATTGAGGACGGCAAGGTCAGCATGTATGTCTGCGGACCTACCGTTTACAACCTTATTCATATAGGAAATGCCCGCCCAATGATAGTATTTGACGTGGTGCGCAGGTATTTTGAATACAAGGGCTATGAGGTCAGATATGTTTCCAACTTCACCGATGTGGATGATAAGATAATCGCAAAGGCAAAGGAAGAGGGCATTACCGCAGGTGAGGTAGCCAGCCGCTATATAGATGAATGTAAAAAGGATATGGAAGGACTGGGGGTTTCGCCTGCCACCGTACACCCAAAGGCCACAGAGGAAATAGGCGGCATGATAGATATGATAAGCACCCTTATCGAAAAGGGACATGCTTATAAGGCCCAGGACGGTACAGTGTATTTTAAGACCAGAAGCTTTGATGATTATGGAAAGCTTTCACATAAGAATATTGAGGATCTGGAAGGCGGTCACAGGGATATAAATGTTACCGGAGAACAAAAGGAGGACCCTCTGGATTTTGTGCTTTGGAAGCCTAAAAAAGAAGGAGAGCCTTACTGGGAATCTCCCTGGTGTGACGGCAGACCGGGATGGCATATTGAGTGTTCGGTTATGTCAAAGGCATATCTTGGTGACAGCATTGATATTCACGCCGGAGGAGAGGATCTTATTTTCCCACACCATGAGAATGAGATCGCCCAAAGTGAAGCCGCAAACGGGGTTCCGTTTGCAAATTACTGGATGCATAACGCCTTTTTAAATATAGACCACAAAAAAATGTCAAAATCCCTTGGGAATTTCTTTACGGTAAGGGATATTTCCGAAAGGTTTGATCTTTCGGTTTTGAGATTTTTTATGCTGAGCGCTCATTACAGAAGTCCGCTTAATTTCTCTGACGAGCTGATGGAATCAGCAAAAAACGGCCTCGAAAGGATTCAGACCTGTGCTGATAAATGCCGTTTTGTATTAAATAATTCTTCCGAAAAGCCTTTGGCCGATGAAGAGAAAAAGCTGCTTGGGGAGGCAGAGTCCTTTGTTAAAAAGTTTGAGCTTGCAATGGAGGACGACTTTAATACCGCGGACGCCATAGCCGCCATTTTTGAGCTGGTAAGATTTATTAACCAGAATATATCAGAGGCCTCATCTGAATGTGTTAAGGGTTATCTTGATATTCTTGAAAAGCTTTGCAAGGTAATGGGGATAGATATCAGCGAAAAAACAGAGATATTAGACAAAGAAATAGAAGAGCTGATAAATCTCAGGCAGCAGGCAAGGCAGAGCAAAGATTTCAAGAGAGCTGATGAGATAAGAGATGAGCTTCTGGCAAAGGGGATAGCCCTTAAGGATACCAGAGAAGGAGTGCAATGGACGAGAATCTGATGGACGCCATCTGCCGGGAGTTTGGGCTTGAGGCAAAGGATGCAAATTCCTATTCACCGCTTACCCTTGCCTATATTGGTGACGGAATATTTGAGCTGGTAATCAGGACTGTGATGATAAGCAGGCATGATACTTCCACAAACAGGCTCCATAAAAAGGCAAGCAGGATAGTAAATGCAGGGTTTCAGGCAAAGTTAGCTGATAAATTAAAGCCCCACCTGACAAATGAGGAGAAAGACATATTTAGGCGGGGGCGCAACGCCAAAAGCCACTCCATAGCCAAGAACGCCACTGTCCATGACTACAGGATCGCTACGGGCTTTGAGGCTCTGATGGGATATTTATATGTTTCGGGCAAAACAGACAGACTGATCGAACTGGTCCGAATCGGTCTTGAGGAAGAGGTTGAAAAATAATGCGGGACAGCAGTTCAATGCTTGAGGGCAGAAATGTCTGCCTTGAGGCTTTAAGGAGAGGGACTTCCATTGACAGGCTCATTATTCTCGAAGGAAGGCCTGACGCAAGTCTTTCCACCGTAATAAGGGAAGCCAAAAAGAGAGGTATAAGGATAGAATTCGTCCCAAGGAGCAGGCTGGATCAGATTTCCGAGACCGGAAAGCATCAGGGAGTTATCGCGTATACCGCAAGCATGGATTTTGCTTCGGTTGAGGATATTCTCAAAGCAGCCGGGGATAAGAGCGAGCCGCCGCTTATTGTGATGCTTGACGGAATAACCGATCCCCATAACCTTGGGGCTATAATCCGCACGGCAAATGTATGCGGCGCCCACGGCGTTATCATAAAAAAGCATCAGTCAGTGGGACTTACCGCAACCGTGGCAAAGGCTTCCGCAGGTGCGATCATGCATACCCCGGTTGCAAGGGTTACTAATCTGGTGCGCACTATGGAAGACCTGAAGAAGCGGGGGTTATGGTTCGTATGTGCTGATGCGTCAGGGGAGAATATGTATGAACTTTCCCTCACCGGGTCAATGTGCCTTATCATTGGAGATGAGGGAAAGGGCGTATCAAAGCTTGTCAGGGAATCCTGCGACTATTGCGGAGCCATTCCCATGAAGGGTGAAATATCCTCGCTGAATGCTTCCGTGGCAGCAGGGGTTTTTCTTTATGAGATAGTAAGGCAGAGAATGTCAGGCTAAAGGAGAAGCTTTTGAAGGAAAAGGTTTTAGTCGGAATGTCGGGAGGAGTAGACTCTTCGGTGTGCGTGTATCTTTTGCAGCAGCAGGGGTACGAGGTCGAGGGAGTCTTTCTTCATTTATGGGATGATGATGAAAAATGCCGACGGGCAGGACATGTAGGATGCTGCGGGGCTGACGCTGTAGAGGATGCCAGGGCAGTATGCTCTGTTTTGTCAATACCGCTTCATGTGGTGTCAATGAAGGAAGAGTTTTTGGGCAGGGTAGTGGACAGCTTCTGTGATTCCTACCTCAAAGGCTCTACGCCGAACCCGTGTATAGAATGTAACCGCTTCATCAAGTGGAAAGGAATGATGGATACTGCCGCAAGACAGAAGGCAGGGTATGTTGCAACGGGACATTATGCATCCGTTATCAGAAGAGAAGACGGGAGATATGCATTAAAACGGGGCAGCATCAAAAAAGACCAGACCTATGTACTCTACAGGCTCACCCAGGAGCAGCTTTCAAAGACCCTGTTTCCTCTGGGCGAATATGACAAAGCACAGATAAGAAGCATTGCCAAAGAGGCAGGTATTCCAGTGGCAGCAAAGAGGGACAGCCAGGATGTGTGCTTTATTCCAGACGGAGACCACGGAGCATTTATAAGGGACAGAATGGGGAGTAAGGCAGCCTGTGAGGGCGAGTTTGTCCTTACAGACGGAACTGTCATAGGCAGGCATAAGGGGATATACAACTATACCTACGGCCAGAGAAAGGGGCTGGGGGTCGCATACGGCGAGCCCCTGTTCGTTGTGGGAATGGATACGACAAATAACAGGGTGGTGCTTGGAAGGAATGAGGAGTGCTACCGCGATTGGCTTGAGGCGGTAAAGGTCAATCATGTGTCACAGGAACGCTTTAACGAGGAAAAGACCTATATCGCTAAGATCCGCTACTCAGATCCGGGCAGCAGGTGTCATGTGGAATATGTTGATGAGGATGCCGGCAGGATAAGGGTTAATTTTGAAAGGCCGGTGCGTGCCGTAACACCCGGACAGGCGGTTGTGCTGTATGATGGAGACTATGTTGCAGGGGGTGGAATGATTACATTGTAAATAACTTCCAAAATTTACGGATATTTTAAAAGATTTACTATTGATTTTTCATAAGATTTCTTATACTATTGTATCTAATGGGTCTGTCAGAGTTATGGGGGACCAGTATAGGAATTTATTAACCCAGTTAGGAGGAGAAAGTATGAAAAGAGCTATGAAAACCATGGATGGTAACCATGCAGCGGCACACGCTTCATACGCGTTTACCGATGTAGCAGCCATCTATCCCATTACGCCGTCTTCTGTAATGGCAGAGGCTACTGACGAATGGGCTACAGCCGGTCGCAAGAATATCTTCGGACGGACTGTTCAGGTGACAGAGATGCAGTCAGAGGCAGGTGCAGCCGGTACAGTTCACGGATCACTTGCAGCAGGCGCACTCACCACCACATACACCGCTTCTCAGGGACTTTTACTTATGATCCCGAACCTTTATAAGGTTGCGGGCGAGAATCTCCCGGGAGTATTCAATGTATCAGCACGCTGCGTTTCTTCGCACGCTCTGAACATTTTCGGCGATCATTCAGACATTTATGCCTGCCGTCAGACGGGCGTGGCTATGCTCTGCGAGTCTTCCGTACAGGAAGTTATGGATCTGACACCGGTTGCTCATATGTCAGCGATCAAGGGCAGGGTTCCCTTCATTAACTTCTTTGACGGTTTCCGTACATCCCACGAGATCCAGAAGATCGAGACCTGGGATTATGAAGATCTTAAGGAAATGGTAGATATGGACGCTATTGACGAGTTCCGCGCCAATGCCCTTAATCCCAACCATCCCGTAGAGATGGGTTCCGCTCAGAACCCTGATATCTTCTTCCAGACCCGTGAGGCCTGCAACGAGTTCTACGACAAGCTTCCCGCTATCGTAACCGAGTACATGAACAAGATAAATGAGAAGATCGGCACAGACTACAAGCTCTTCAACTACTATGGAGCTCCTGACGCTGAGCGTATCATCGTTGCAATGGGTTCTGTATGCGAGACTATAGACGAGACCATTGATTACCTTATGGGCAAGGGCGAGAAAGTCGGCGTTGTTAAGGTTCGCCTGTACCGTCCTTTCGTTGCAAGCGCTTTAGTTGACGCTATTCCTGATACTGTAAAGAATATCTCTGTTCTTGACCGTACCAAGGAGCCCGGTTCACTTGGAGAGCCTCTCTATCTCGATGTAGTTGCTGCCCTTAAGGGTACAAAGTTTGAGTCTGTTGAGGTATTTGGCGGACGTTACGGTCTTGGTTCAAAGGATACCACCAGCGCAGATATCATCGCTACCTTCCACAACACAGACAAGCCTAAATTCACACTGTCAATTATAGATGATGTGACCAACCTTTCACTTCCTCGTACAGAAACACCTGTTACCGCTCCGGAGGGTACAACGGCTTGTAAGTTCTGGGGACTTGGCGCAGACGGTACTGTTGGTGCCAACAAGAACTCCATCAAGATCATCGGCGACAATACCGATATGTATGCTCAGGCATACTTTGACTATGATTCCAAGAAGTCCGGCGGTGTTACTATTTCACACCTTCGTTTCGGACATACTCCGATCAAGTCAACCTACCTGATCTCACAGGCTAACTTCGTTGCCTGCCATTGTACGGCATACATCAACAAGTACAACATGGTTCAGGATCTTGTACCCGGCGGTACATTCCTGTTCAATACACAGTGGACTGTTGATGAGCTCGATGAGAAGCTTCCCGGACAGGTTAAGCGTTATATCGCAGAGAATGACATCAACTTCTACATCATCGACGGTGTTAAGATCGGTAAGGAGATCGGACTTGGCAACCGTATCAATACGGTGCTTCAGTCTGCATTCTTCAAGCTCACAGAGCTCATCCCCGCAGAGAAGGTTATCCAGCTCATGAAGGATGCCGCTACAGCTTCTTACTCCAAGAAGGGTGATGACATCGTAAAGATGAATCATGACGCTATTGATGCCGGCGCTAACGCTGTTATCAAGGTTGATGTTCCCGAGTCATGGAAGAACGCTCCCGATACCGACCTTTCAGTTGAGCTCCGCAAGGATCGTCCTGAGGTTATTGATTTCGTTAAGGATATCCAGACCAAGGTCAACGGACAGCAGGGTAACACGATCCCCGTATCCGTTGTCAAGAAGTATGCTGACGGTGTTACACCCAGCGGTACTGCTGCACACGAGAAGCGCGGCGTAGCTACTGATGTTCCTGTATGGGACGTTACAAAGTGCATCCAGTGTAACCAGTGTTCATATGTATGTCCTCATGCTGCAATCAGACCTGTTGCAATGACAGAGGAAGAAGCTGCAGCAGCTCCCGAGGGTATGCCTATGAAGGATATGACCGGAATGCCCGGCAAGAAATTTGCCATCGTTGTATCTTCGTTTGACTGTACAGGCTGCGGCTCATGCGTTAATGTATGTCCTGACAAGGTACAGGCTCTTTCAATGGCTTCCTTCGAGCAGAATGAAGAGCAGCAGAAATACTTCGACTATGCAGTTACCCTTCCCGACAAGGAAGACGTTATCGAGAAGTTCAAGCTTGCCACAGTTAAGGGTTCACAGTTCAGACAGCCCCTGCTTGAGTTCTCAGGCGCATGCGGCGGCTGCGGTGAGACTCCTTATGCTAAACTTCTTACACAGTTGTTCGGTGACAGGATGTACATTGCCAATGCTACAGGCTGCTCATCCATCTGGGGTAACTCATCACCTTCAACACCTTACACCATCAACAAGAAGGGTCATGGTCCCGCTTGGTCCAACTCACTCTTTGAGGATGCCGCAGAGTTCGGTTATGGTATGCTTTTAGGTTCAAAGGCTATCAGGGAAAAGCTTTGCGAGCAGCTTGAGACCCTTTGCGAGACAGCCGGTGATGATGTTAAGTCTGCTGTTGCAGAGTGGAAGGACACCTATGGCAGCGGTATCGCCAACGGACCTGCTACAGACAGGCTTATTGCTGCACTTGAGGCAGACGGAAGCGCTGCGGCCAAGGAAATCTTAAAGGAGAAGGATTTCCTGTCCAAGAAGTCACAGTGGGTATTCGGCGGTGACGGCTGGGCTTATGATATTGGCTTCGGCGGCGTAGACCACATTCTTGCATCAGGCAGGGATATCAATGTTATGGTTTACGATACAGAGGTTTACTCCAACACAGGCGGACAGTCCTCCAAGGCTACACCCGCAGCGGCCGTTGCACAGTTCGCGGCAGGCGGCAAGGAGACAAGGAAGAAGGATCTTGCCGGTATCGCTATGACATACGGCTATGTATATGTAGCTCATATCGCAATGGGCGCTGATATGAATCAGTGCGTTAAGGCTCTGGCAGAGGCAGAAGCTTATCCCGGACCCAGCCTTATCATTGCTTATGCTCCTTGTATCAACCACGGTATCCGCAAGGGTATGTCCAAGGCTCAGACAGAAGAGAAGCTGGCTGTTGAGTCAGGTTACTGGTTCAACTTCCGTTATAATCCTGCACTCGCTGCAGAGGGCAAGGATGCATTCTCATTAGATTCCAAGGAGCCTACAGGAGACTTCCAGGAATTCATCAAGGGTGAGGCTCGTTATGCATCACTGATGAAGGTTGATAAGGATAAGGCGGCGAAGCTCTTCGAGAAGAACGAAGAAGATCACAAGGCTTACCGCAAGCATCTTGAAAAGCTGGTAACCCTGTATTCAGCCGACTGATCGAGGCTTGATTTTATGCCGCCCGTGCGTTTGATGCATGGGCGGCTTTATTAGTGATGTATTTATAGATTTATCATGGAGATATAAGGGGATGTATAGCAATAACAACGTTCCAATGAATAAGCAGCCCGCAGGCATAGTTGGTATCGGAGCATCAGCAGGGGGCTCGAAGCGCTCCAGCAGTTTTTAACCTTTCTGCCATCAAATACAGGGATGGCATATGTCATTATTCAGCATCTTGCACCAAATCACAAAAGCCTTTTGGCAGATATACTGACCAAGTATTCCGCCATGCCTGTTACCGAATGCTTCCCATGAAGGATGCGGAGGACGTTCCGATCATAGCGCTGACTGCCGACGCTACAGACGAGGCAAGAGAGAGGGTCAGGACAGCCGGCATGAATTATCTGGTGTCAAAGCCAATAGACCACGATAAATTGTTTTATTATTTGTCACAGGAGTTTACAAAATAGTGCTGAAATGATATTATAACTCTATATGTTGTGGTTTTTGATAACACAAAATACAAGAGGAGAATGAGTCAATGCAAGAGAGATATCGGCAGACCCCCAGATTTGATGATTATCGGGAAGGAAGACGTCGAAGCTATGACGATCAGTACAGAGACGGATATTCTAACGATCACAGGGGAATGTCAAGGGATGATGCCTATCGTGACGTAAGGCGTGATTTTTACGACTATGATGATCCCAGGGGAAGAGGAGATTACGATCGTGACGGTGCCGGATATGGCAGGCAGGGCTATGATCGTGGTCAGAGAGCTTATGGGGATGAGTACGATAACCGCGGCCAGAGACCCTACGGTGATGAGTATGATGGCCGTGGCCGGAGAGCTTACGGCGATGAGTACGACAACCGTGGCAAGAGTTCTTTTGATGACGGGTACGACAATCGAGGCGCTGCAAAGGATGACTCATTTGAACCCTCCGAGCAGACCCAGGGCGCGTCTTATGATAACGAAGACAGGCGCGGCAATGATCGTCGGGACGACATGAGAAATCAAGAGCCTTATTACCGTGGGCGCGATGAACGCTATAGCGCTCCCCGTGATAATATGGGAGTATCCAGAGCAGAACGAGGCAGAGACTCTTACGGAGATTCCTTCCAGTCACAGCTTGATTCTTTCCGCGACAAGGCAAAACAGCTTCAGGAGATAATCGACGACAAGCAGGACAGGGTGGATTATCTGGAGAGATCCCTTGCTGATGTCAATGAGCGCAACCGGATACTTGAAGAAGAGCTGGTACGCAGCCGTCAGGAGACAGGAGATGCCGCTGCTGACATAGAGGAGCAGGTCAACAGGCTTTCCGAGATCCTTGGCAAGGATATTGAGGGAATGGAGCAGCGTCTGGCTGAGCACATTACCGAGATACCGGCAAACCTTCCCGGAGAGATGCAGGAGGTTTCAATAGATACAGAGTTTATAAGCAGGGGATTTGATGAACAGTCCAAGCGTATGGAGGATGTGTTCTCGTCAATCTCTGAGAAGCTTGAGGAGATCATTGATCTTCAAAAGAATGCCGGAACCCAGTCCTTTGACGAGGTGTTTGCGGATCAGAAGAGCTTTTTGTCCAATGCCATGCTGTCCAACGAAAAGAAGATTTCCGAGTCGCTTAACGGTGTCAGCCGTCAGGTTGAGGGCATGAAGGATGAATTATCTGAAAAGATACATTCTGAGGATGTCAAGGTTTACCGCAATATCCAGGATTTCATTACGGAGCAGGATCATTTTGAAGAGGCAGAAAAGGATGTCAAGGTTAAGTATAAGTGGTCCAAGTGGAGAGATGTGGCGATAATCATCCTTACAGTAGTAGATATTATACTTGGATTTATTTTCCTTGGCGTGATAATGTAGTATGTTTGGACTACAGTAGGAGGTTTGCTTATGGGGGAAAGCGAACAGACAAGACAGGTGTGGGTGATAGGGCACAAGAATCCTGATACGGATGCTATCTGCGCGGCGATTACCTATGCCAATCTCAAGAACAAGACAGGGAACGGAAGTATTAAATATGTTCCCAAGCGCTGCGGCGATCTGAATGGAGAGACTTCCTATGTGCTGGAGCGTTTTGGGGTAGAGGTTCCCGAATATGTAGGCAATGTAGGTGCCCAGGTCAAAGACAGCGATTTCAGGCATACAGCCGGAGTTGATGGCAGTATGTCCTTAAAAAGCGCTTGGGAGCTTATGAAGAAGATAAAGGTCGTTGCACTTCCGGTATTGGACGATGATGGTCTTTTAGAGGGTATGATCGTTCACGGAGACCTTGCAAGGACTTACATGGACGTTATCGACAACCGTGAGCTTTCGAGGGCCAGGACTCCCTACAGTAATATTATTGATACTATTGAGGGCGTTCTGATCACAGGTGACAGGAACGCCTGCTTTGATAAGGGCAAGGTTGTGGTTGCAGCCGGTAATCACAGCACCATGCGTGAATACATAAATGAAGGCGACCTTGTTATCCTCGGTAATGTTGAAGAAAGGCAGATGGTGGCGTTAAGCTGCAAGCCCTCCTGTATGATCGTAACTGCCGAAAGCTTCCTGCCGCCCGAGGTGATCGAGGAGGCGATGGCCATTGACTGTGTGGTCATTACCACGGCCTTTGATTCTTTTACGGTGGCAAGGCTTATCAATCAGAGCATTCCCATTGAATACTTTATGACCAAGGGACCGCTAATTACCTTTTTTGAGGATGATTATATTGATGATATTACGGAGACTCTTGCAAAGGTAAGACACAGATCCTTCCCGGTAATAAATGACCAGCATCAGTATGTGGGAATGTTTTCCAGACGGCATTTGCTGGAGATGCATCAGAAGCAGATCATTTTGGTGGATCATAATGAGTTCTCACAGGCTGTTGACGGGATAGAGAATGCGGAGGTGCTGGAGATAATCGACCATCACAGGATAGGCGGTCATCAGACAAATCTTCCTGTATTTTTCAGGAACCAGCCTTTGGGTTGCTCCAATACCATTATCTACCATATGTACAAGGAATGTGGCGTTGAGATAGAGCCGCATATAGCAGGGCTCATGCTTTCCGCCATCCTTTCGGATACTCTGATGTTCAAGTCGCCTACCTGCACGCCTGTGGATATTGAGGCAGGCAAGGAGTTAGCAAAGTATTGCGGTGTGGACTACGAAAAGCATGCAATGGCCATGTTTGAGGCAGGCAGTGATTTCGGGGATAAGACGTCAAAGGAGATTTTGTTTACCGACTTTAAGATCTTCTCACAGTCAGAGGTGAATTTTGGAGTATCACAGGTGAGTGTGGTATCCCAGAACCAGATAGACACTCTTTCTCCGGGCATTTCAGAATGTCTGGAGGCTGCCATGAATGAAAAGGGCATTGATATGGTGTTTGTCATGCTTACAAATGTGATAGAGCAGAAGTCTGACATACTCTGCGCAGGTAAGAATGCGGCACAGGTGCTTTCAGGCGGCTTTGGAGAGAATGTCCTTACCGGTGACAATACCGCGACCTTAGAGGGGGTTGTATCCAGAAAGAAGCAGATGGTACCTTCGCTGTCTGTGGGGATACAGCAGTTGTAATTCAAAAGATAAAAGTCCGCAAGCTCGACGAATTGAGTCTGCGGACTTTTCATTGACCAGGGGCAGCAGGACTCGAACCCACGACATTCGGTTTTGGAGACCGACGTTCTACCAACTGAACTATGCCCCTACGATAGACACCTTGACATTTATATCATTTTTTTGTGACATTGTCAATTATTTTCTTGTAATGCGGCGCCTTTTTCGATAAAATAAAAATTGCTTTAGACGGACATGCTTTTATTTAAGGAGTATGTCTATGAAAATAAGTTATGTAACTGCCCTGATCTGCTCTATGCTTATGTTCCTTCTATCAGGCTGTTCTAATAATTCTTATCTGGAATCCACCCAGGTGCCTGAGGAAGAGATCATTGAGGAGGATATACAGGCAGAGGATGAGACAGATCAGGAGGCTCCCGGTACTATCTTTGTACAGGCTGCCGGAGCGGTGAAGGCTCCGGGAGTGTATGAGCTTAAGACCGGTTCAAGGGTCTTTGAGGTCATCGAGATGGCAGGTGGACTGAAGCCTGATGCTGATGATCAGGAGCTGAATCAGGCAGGTGTGCTGTCCGATGGTCAGAAGGTGTATGTTTACCGCAAGGGAGAAGCTGCCGATAGTGCTGCTGCCGCAAGCAATCCTGCCGAGGGCGGGACATCGGGGGCTACAGCTTCGGATAGTGCTTTGATCAACATCAATACCGCGGACGCGGCGGGGCTTAAGAATCTTTCAGGTATAGGAGACGCAAAGGCTTCAGCTATTATATCATACCGCGAAGCAAACGGCGGTTTTGGCAGTATAGAAGAACTGACTAAGGTTGACGGCATAGGAGAGGCTACCCTAAACCGGCTGCGGGATCAGATAACGATTTAGAATAAGGGGAGAAAATGGCAAGAAAGGTACTTGTAGTAGATGATGAGAAGCTTATCGTTAAGGGAATACGGTTCTCATTGGAACAGGATGACATGGAGGTTACCTGCGCATATGATGGCGAGGAGGCACTTTCGCTTGCCAGGGAAAATCAATACGACATTATTCTGCTGGATGTTATGCTTCCCAAGCTTGACGGCTTTGAGGTCTGCCAGCAGATAAGGGACTTTTCCAATGTTCCCATAGTGATGCTCACCGCAAAGGGTGAGGATATGGACAAGATATTGGGGCTGGAGTATGGAGCGGATGACTATATCACAAAGCCCTTTAATATACTTGAGGTAAAGGCGAGGATAAAGGCCATACTGCGCAGGAGTGCGCCTCCAGCAGATATGGTAGAGAAATCTCCTATAATCGAAAGCGGAGATGTCCGTATAGATACCGACGGCAGAAGGCTGTCTGTGGCAGGCAAGGAGATCAACCTCACCACCAAAGAGTACGACATGATGCTTCTGCTTGTTACCAATCCCGGAAAGGTATACAGCCGCGAAAATCTCCTGGAAGCAGTATGGGGCAAGGAATACCCCGGAGATGCGAGGACTGTTGATGTACATATCCGAAGACTTCGTGAGAAGATCGAAGCCAAGCCCAGTGAGCCCAAGTATGTTATGACCAAGTGGGGAGTTGGGTACTACTACCAGCAGTAGGATAACAGACCATGAAGTTTTCTAAGAGTCTGCAGCTTAGATTTATGCTGTTCCTTTTGGGTGCCGGTGTTCTGCCGGCACTTATCATCACCTTTGTGCTTATCACAAGCTATGAATCCCAGATGATCTCATCAGAGATCAGAAGATTGAATGTTCAGGTCGGATTATTGTCCGGAGAGATCATCACCAGCGGCTACCTTGAGAACGGTGAGGCTGAGGGGATCAATGCTGAACTTACCTCTGTTGCTGATTCCTACGCGGGCAGGATAATGGTAACTGATGAGGAGCTTCGTGTTGTAAAGGATACCTACGGAATGTATGACGGCAGGATATTCTTGTGGGAAAACGCCGTTATCGCCATGCAGGGTGAAAATACCTCATATTACGACAGGGACAACAGCTTCCTTATAATTACTGCGCCCATTTTGTCCCAGAGCGAGGAGAATACCCCCATTCACGGGATCATGATGATGACGGAGTCTACGGAGTCCCTGGAATCCGGAGTGGAGTATGTCAGCAATATAGGGCTTATATGCCTGATCGTTGTTGTACTGCTTATGGCTGCGCTGTCAGGGCTTGTTTCGGGATGGCTTGTAAGACCTCTGCATGAGCTGTCATCCTCCATAAATGATCTGGGTAAGACAAATGAGAGCAGCATCACCTCCAATGCGTACAGCGAGACAAGGGAGATAGCGGAAAGCTTTAACCACTATCAGCAGATGATGCGTGTTCTGGATGATTCCAGGCAGGAGTTTGTATCAAATGTATCACACGAGCTTAAGACGCCCCTTGCATCCATAAAGGTTCTGGCGGATTCCATCAATATGATGGGGGATGATGCTCCCATTGAAATGTACAGGGAATTTATGGGGGATATCACCACTGAGGTGGACAGAGAAACAAAGACCATAAACGATCTGCTGTCTCTGGTCCGTATGGATAAGTCAAAGGCTGATCTGAATATCACCATTACTAATATCAATGAGCTTTTGGAGCTTATATTAAAGCGTCTGGAGCCCCTTGCGGCAAAGCAGGAGGTTGAGCTTGTGATGGAATCCTTCAGGCCGGTTACGGCTGAGGTTGACGAGGTCAAGTTCTCCCTTGCCATAATGAACCTTATAGAAAATGCCATCAAATACAATAATGCCGGAGGATGGGTGCATGTATCCATCAATTCGGATCATCAGTATTGCTTCATAAGGGTTGAAGATAACGGCATGGGAATTTCCGAAGAAGCGATCGGCCACGTATTTGAGAGGTTTTACAGAGGGGATAAATCCCATTCCAGGGAGATCAGCGGTACAGGGCTTGGCCTTGCCATCACAAGGGAGGCAATATTACTCCACCACGGCGAGATCAGGGTGAGCAGCGTACAGGGCGAGGGAACGGTATTTGATGTCCGCATACCGCTTTCTTATATCGAAGAAAGGGAAGGCAGATAGTTTTGAAAAGATGTATGACCATTATTCTGGGTCTTGTGATCTTAATATGTGCCACTGCCGGCTGCAGTCAGGCGCTTGTTGCGGACAACAGCAGCTTTGGCATCTATTACATCAACGGAAGCCAGACCGGGCTTGAGAAGATAGAATATACCGTGGTTTCCGATGTTACAAGCGATGTGATAAAGGAGCTTTTAGCCATACTTTCTACGGAGGTATTAGATGATGAGTATATCAATCCCATCCCCGCGGAGCTTGGCACGGTCGATTTTGACCTGGCAGACAACAATCTCATACTCAGGTTTGAACCGGAATATACCCAGCTTACCGGGACGAGGGAGATACTTACCAGAAGTGCCGTGGCAAAGACCTTCCTGCAGCTTGATTATATAAGCTCGGTTGTATTTTATATTGGAGATGAGCCCTTAAAGGGCAAGGATGGAAATGTTGTGGGAGCAATGACATCAGACTCCTTTTTAGATACCTTCGGGGAGAATGAAGAGGCTCTTGAAAGCGGTACCTTTACCATGTATTACAGCAGTGAGGACGGTCAGGGGCTTATAAAAAAGAAAAGACTGCTGCATTTTAATAACACCATGTCCAAGGAGTCCGTGGTACTTACTTATCTGGCAAGAGATCCGGGATCTGATGATGGAGCCAAAGCGGTGCTTTCTCCTAATGTTAAGGTACTGTCCGTTACATCCAAGGACGGAATCTGTTATGTTAAGTTAGATGCCAACTTTTTAAGCCAGCAGACAGGTGTTGCTACTGAAACGGCAGTATATGGCATTGTTGATTCACTTACATCACTTGATGATATTGGAAAGGTTGAGCTATCCATAGAGGGCACGCCTGCTGAAGGGGTGGTTCCGGATACAGATAAAGTCAGCGGCCTTTATGAAAAGAATGATAGTCTTGTGATAAAATAAAATATTTCTTTAATTATATAAGGAGGAGCTTTTGGCAAAGAGACCAATGTTGCATATTGCTTTGGCTCTTCTCCTGGGTGATCTAAGTTTCCTTACAGGCGGGGCAGGCTTTGCTGCCCTTGTCCTGTTTCTTGTGGCAGATCTTATAAATATCCACAAAATCAAATTAAGTAAATATAAATTATATTTTGCATATGTTATGCTTGTATTGTGCGCTTTGACGGGATTTTTGCGCACAAAATCAGTCTATGGGTCCATATTCAGCGCTATGGAGTATGCGCAGGAGAAGGAAGAGATCGCCTTTAGAGGAGTTATCAGGTCAAAGGAAGTAAAAAACGATAAGATAATATATTATTTCAAGAAAGTTAAAGCAAAAGATAATAAAAATCTACATAATGTAATGTTATATGTTCCAGATGACATGGCTGCCATAGGTGATGAGATAGAGGGCCTGGGCAAAGTGATCCCAATGAATGAGGCGGAAAATGAGGGAGGCTTTGATGAGAAGAGTTATTACCTGGCGAAATCCGTTTCGGTAAAGCTGTCAGCAGAGAATATAACTGTAGTTAAGAAAACAGGAATATCGGCCGCAGAGAAGCTTTACAGGCTAAGACGCGCCATGTGTGCTGTGTTTGAAGGAAATCTCCCCGGTGAAGAAAGCGGCCTGATCGCCATGATGACTGTAGGGGATAAGAGTCTGACCGATCCTGAGGCAAAGGAATTGTTTCAGAAGACCGGGCTGGCCCATATATTTGCTATATCAGGGCTTCATATTATGGCAGTCGGCATGTTTGCGGCAGGGCTGCTTAAAACGATGGGGGCTTCACGGCGGCTGGTAGGGCCGGCATCAACAGGCGTAGTGCTTCTGTACACCATGATGAGCGGAGCTTCGGTATCTGCCATACGCGCCTGCATAATGTTTTGCGTACTGACTGTGGCAGAGATCCTGGGAGAGGCTTATGATACCCCAAGCGCATTGGGGCTGGCTGCGCTTATAATACTCTTTTTCGAGCCTCTGGCAGTATTACAGGCTTCATTTATCTTTTCCTTTGGCGCAGTTTCGGCAATATGCTTCTATTCCGGCAGGTTAAAGGAAATATATGAGAGTGTCAGACGGATAGGCTGGGAGCAGCGCCATATGAAGGATAAAAGGAAAAGATGGCGGATAAGTCCCGGTGAGAGACTTTGTTCCCTTGTAATATGGACCCTGGCGCTTCAGATAGCGACGGTGCCGATAGTGGCATGGTATTACTTTGAGATACCGGTGTATGTCCTGTTCTTAAATATCCTGCTGCTTCCTCTTGCCGGGATACTCCTGGGACTGGGGCTTTGCGGCGGACTGTTGGGAGTGGTATTGCCGGCTGCCGGAGCATTTATCCTTACGCCCTGTCATTTTATTCTATACTACTACGAATGGCTTGCTTCATTGACGTTACGCCTTCCGGGAGCGCAGTTTATTACAGGAAAACCCGATGGTCTGCGAATTGTAATATATTATATTATAATTTTATTAAGTCTACAACACATGGAATTTTGGCTTGATGATGTGGAGGAAGAGCATTTAAGCAGAGCAGGGACTGTATCAGGCAGGCTCAGGAACCTGAAAGCTCCTTTAAGGGCAGGCCCAAAGGGAGTTTTTATTGCCGGCTGCTGGGTTCTTGGTTTAATAGTGCTTACAGCCAGATTCTTAGCGCCCTTTGAGATAGCAATGCTTTCGGTGGGGCAGGGGGATGGCATATTCATTGACAGCGGTATGGGTGAAAGGTATTTCATTGACGGAGGTTCCACCTCAGAGGCCAAGCTTGCGAAATACACGCTGCTGCCGTTTTTAAAGAGCAGAGGCATAAGGTCTGTTGATGTGTGGATGATAAGCCATACGGATATTGACCACATATCCGGCTTTATGGAGCTGCTTGAAGACGGATACAGGGTGGATAAGCTGCTTCTGGCGGAGGGAATTGAGAAGGGAAAGGCTTATGAGGATATCGTAAGGCTGTGCAGGGGAAAGGATGTTGAGATAAGCTATGTAAAGCCCGGGGACGCGCTTGTGATACAGGCCGGGCTTTTTGAGAAAAGAAAGCTTGTTTTAAAATGCCTGGCGCCTGATCATCCCTCAGAGTTTACAGGAGCGAATGAAAATTCCTTTGTCCTGGGGCTTAAATACATACAAGGTCCGGGGACTAAGGCTTTTACCGCTGTATTTACAGGGGATATAGGAACCCAACAGGAGGAAGCGATTGTAGATAAGGGCAGGCTTAAGTGGATATCAGAAGATGGTATAGAGCTGTTAAAGGCAGCGCACCACGGCAGCAATAATTCTAATTGCAGCAGATGGCTCGAGAGCTTATCGCCACGGCTTTGCATAATATCCGCCGGGAAGAACAACCGGTACGGTCACCCCGGGAAGGAGGCTGTTGCGCGGATGGATGAATTGGATTTACCGCATCTTTGCACCATCGAATGTGGAGAAATAAGCATAAGGTGGAAGGACGGGAATATGAGAGTGAATCAATTTAGGTAGGCTTGGGCTGTTATTTAAAACCCATAAAGTCTTGACAAAATTAGGCAATAATAGTATTATAGCTGGCGGACAAAGACGTTCTTGGGGTTTTAAGGGCGTCTTTTGCGTTTATTTGAACTTTTACGTCAGATTACAAGGAGGATAAGTATGAAAAAGAGACTGTTGAGTTTGGGAATGGCTCTTATGCTGACTGCCGTTGCTGTCACCGGATGTCAGGGTTCCGGCGGTTCATCTTCATCAGGCAGCGGGGACTCTGCAGGCAGCAGTGAGGGAAGCTTCTACATTGGTGGTATCGGACCCACAACCGGCGCTGCGGCAATATACGGCTCATGTGTTGCCAACGCTGCACAGATTGCAGTAGACGAGATCAACGCCAACGGCGGTATCAACGGATATAATGTTGAATACCGTTTTGAAGATGATGTAAACGATGCAGAGAAGTCAGTAAATGCTTACAACTCTCTCAAGGACTGGGGTATGCAGATACTTATGGGTACAGTTACCACGACTCCCTGTATAGCGGTTGCTACTGAGACTTCGGCTGACGGCATGTTTGAGATCACTCCGTCCGCATCCTCCACAGATGTAATCGACGGAAATGACAATGTTTACCAGGTCTGCTTTACAGATCCCAACCAGGGGTCGGCTTCCGCTGATTACATCGCAAATGACGAGTCGAACAATGTCAGCAAGGTAGCTGTTATTTATGACAGCTCAAGCGTTTATTCCTCCGGTATCCATGATACCTTCGTAAGCGAGGCCGCAAATGTAGGGCTTGAGGTTGTTTCCGATACAGCGTTTACCGCTGATACCAATACGGACTTCTCAACACAGCTTCAGAAGGCTCAGGAATCCGGCGCAGAGCTTGTATTCCTTCCCATTTACTACCAGGAAGCATCCATCATCCTTCAGCAGGCTAAGTCAATGAATTATGCGCCTATTTTCTTCGGCGTAGACGGCATGGACGGTATCCTTACCCTTGAAGGCTTTGATACTTCACTGGCAGAGGGAGTAATGCTCCTTACACCTTTTTCAGCAGATGCCGAGGACGAGACAACACAGAACTTTGTAGCACAGTACAAAGAAGCTTACGGAGATGTTCCCAACCAGTTCGGCGCTGATGCCTATGATGCAATCTATATCATCAAGGAAGCCATTGAGGCAGCAGGCGCTACACCTGATATGAGTACAGATGAGCTTGGTGCGGCATTGACAGAGGCTATGGGTTCACTTACCTTTGAAGGCGGTATCACCGGTGACTCAATGCAGTGGGATGAGAACGGTGCTGTAAATAAGGCTCCGAAGGCTGTAATCATCGAGAACGGTTCCTATAAACCAATGGATTAATATTAAAGGATTTGTTGATGGGGATACGTTTTGTATCCCCTTTTTTTGAGGGTTTGGTATATGAGCTTTATTTCATATCTGGTGGCAGGCATCAGTCTGGGCAGCATATACGCCATTATGGCGCTGGGCTATACCATGGTTTACGGTATAGCCAAAATGCTTAATTTCGCTCATGGCGATGTAATAATGATCGGAAGCTATGTGGTGTTTTACGCGGTAAACAGCTTTGGATTGAATCCGTTTGTTTCCATTGCGGTATCAGTGGCAGTTTGTACATTGCTGGGTATCGTGATAGAAAAGATAGCCTATAAGCCTCTTCGTAAGGCTGCAAGCCTGGCAGTGCTGATAACGGCGATCGGTGTAAGTTATCTTTTAGAAAACCTTGCCCTGTTGTTCTTTGGCTCGGATTCCAAGGCATTCCCGGATGTGCTGGGACTTCCGGCATTATCCCTTGCAGGCGGCAGGTTAAAGATTCCCGGCATAACCATATTTACCATTGTATGCTGTATAATCATCATGGCTGCGCTGATGAGCTTTATCAAATACACCAAAGCAGGTCAGGCAATGCTTGCCGTATCAGAGGATAAGGACGCGGCAGCATTGATGGGCGTTAATGTAAATTCCACCATTTCCCTTACCTTTGCCATAGGCTCGGGACTTGCGGCAATAGCGGGTGTTCTGCTGTGCAGCCAGTACCATGTGTTAAACCCTTATACCGGGGCGCTTCCCGGTATCAAGGCATTTACCGCTGCGGTTTTCGGCGGCATAGGCTCTATCCCCGGCGCCTTTGTGGGAGGCCTGCTGCTGGGAATAATCGAGGATCTGTCAAGCGCGTATATTTCCTCACAGCTTGCCAACGCCATAGTTTTCGGAGTGCTTATTGTGGTGCTTCTTGTTAAGCCTACAGGATTGTTCGGCAAAGCGATCCATGAGAAAGTGTAGGTGAAGGTCATGAATGATAAGATGAAAAAGCTTTCTCCATCAACGACGGAGCTGTTAAAGACCGTTCTGGGACTTGTGGCGGTATATATTGTCATTACTGTCGTATCAATGACCGGAAATCTTTCACATTCGATGAACAATATACTGGCGGAGCTATGTATTTACGCCATTATAGCCGTGGGACTCAACCTTTGCGTAGGCTTTTTAGGCGAGCTTTCACTTGGCCACGCCGGATTTATGTCGGTGGGAGCCTTTGTGAGCGCGACCTTTACCCACGCCATGGCAGACGCGATCCCTTCACTTTATGTAAGATTTTTTATAGCACTGATACTTGGAACCCTCTGCGCGGCATTGGCGGGATTTTTGATAGGCATCCCGGTTTTGAGGTTAAACGGGGATTACCTTGCGATAGTTACCCTTGCCTTTGGAGAGATCATTAAGGGACTGTTGAATGTATTCTATGTTGGGAAGGATAATTCGGGACTTCATTTTTCCTTTGTAACGGATAATTCCGCCTCACTGGGAGAGGGGCGCAAGATGATCATAAACGGTGCAAAGGGCATTATGGGAACGCCTCATGTGACGAATTTTACCATCGGCATGGTGCTGCTCATAGCGGTTCTTGTTGTTGTGACATTTTTGGTGGACTCCAGGACGGGACGTGCGATACAGGCTATCAGGGATAACCGTATAGCCGCGGAATCCGTGGGTATCCCCATTACGAAATTCAAGCTAATAGCTTTTATGATCTCTGCCGGGATAGCAGGTATAGCGGGAGTGCTGTATTCCCATTATCTTTCTACCGTTACTGCTTCAAAGTTTGACTTTAACATGTCAATACTTGTGCTGGTATTTGTGGTTTTGGGCGGACTTGGCAATTTCAGGGGCTCCATTGTTTCGGCTGTCATACTTACCCTGCTGCCGGAGCTGCTCAGGGGTCTGTCCAACTACAGAATGTTGATCTATTCCATTCTGCTCATCGGACTGATGCTGTTTAACTGGGCGCCCAAGGCGATAGAATGGAGACAGATGCACAGGATCAAGCTTCCGTGGAAAGGAAAAGATAATGCTTCAAGTTAAGGATCTGAGTATTCAGTTTGGCGGACTAAAGGCTGTTGACGGCCTGTCCATGGATATCGCCGATGGTGAGCTTTACGGGCTTATTGGACCTAACGGAGCCGGAAAGACAACTGTTTTCAACCTTCTGACCGGGGTATATAAGCCCACGGAGGGCACTGTCTTTTTGGATGGCAAGGATATAACGGGACTGTCCACGACCATGATAAATAAGGTGGGAATAGCCAGGACCTTCCAGAATATCCGCCTGTTTGCGGAGCTGTCGGTGTTGGATAATGTTAAGGTAGGCCTGCATAATGGCTTCTCCTACTCCACACTTGCGGGAGTGCTGCGTCTGCCCTCTTATTTCCGCGCTGAAAAGGAAATGAATGAACGGGCTATGGAGCTATTGTCTGTGTTCGGACTGGACACGGAAAGCGATACCTTATCCAGCAATCTCCCCTACGGGGCCCAGAGAAAGCTTGAGATCGCCAGGGCAATAGCCACAGGTCCGAAGCTTCTGCTTTTGGATGAGCCTGCCGCGGGAATGAATCCTAATGAGACTCAGGAGCTGATGGATACCATACATTTCATAAGAGAGAAGTTTTCGCTTACAATACTGCTGATCGAGCATGATATGAGGCTGGTATCCGGTATCTGTGAGAGACTTACCGTATTAAACTTCGGCCAGGAGCTGGCACAAGGCAGCACAAAGGATGTGCTTAATGATCCTGAAGTTGTCAAGGCGTATCTGGGCGAGTAAGAAAGGCGCAAACCTATGAGTATGTTGGAGATAAAGGATCTGAAGGTTAATTATGGCATGATCCAGGCGATAAAGGGGATTTCCTTCCATGTTGAGGAGGGAGAGGTCATAGCCCTTATCGGCTCAAACGGCGCCGGAAAGACCACAACCTTACAGACGATAACGGGGATGCTCTCTCCGAAGGAGGGGGCTATCATGTTTGAGGGAAAGGATATTACAAAGGTTCCCGGACATGAGATAGTTTCCATGGGAATGGCTCACGTTCCCGAGGGCAGGAGAGTGTTTTCAAGACTTACTGTTTTTGAAAATCTTAAGCTGGGAGCCTATACCAGAAAGGACAAGGACGAGGTAGATAAGACCCTTGAAACTATCTACAAGAGCTTTCCAAGGCTTATGGAAAGAAAGAACCAGCTTGCGGGAACCCTTTCAGGCGGAGAGCAGCAGATGCTCGCAATGGGAAGGGCGCTTATGAGCAAGCCCAAGATCGTGCTTATGGATGAACCGTCTATGGGGCTTTCACCCATATTGGTACAGGAAATATTCAGGATCATAGAAGAGATCTCTTCGATGGGCACTACCGTGCTTCTGGTAGAGCAGAACGCCAAGAAGGCATTATCCATAGCTGACAGGGCGTATGTGCTTGAGACCGGAAATATTGTTTTAGAGGGTAATGCACAGGAGTTATTAAACGACAGTTCAATAAAAGCCGCATATTTGGGGGAATAAGCATGGACAGGAAAAATATTGTGATCACCATAGCAAGAAGCTATGGCAGCGGGGGAAGAACCTTAGGAAAGAAGCTTGCCGAGGTTTACGGCATACACTGTTATGACAGGGAGCTGCTTCGGATGGCATCCGACGAGAGCGGTATCAACGAGGCTCTCTTCGGAGAGATGGATGAGAGCATGAAGCGCATGCCGCTGTTTAGGATAGCCAGGGATGCCTACAAGGGAGAGGTGTTCCCACCGGACAGTGATAATTTTACATCAGGGGAAAATCTTTTCCGTTATCAGGCAAAGGTGATAAGGCAGCTTGCTGAAACGGAATCCTGTATCATAATAGGAAGATGCGCTGATTACATCCTAAAGGATTCCGGTAACGCGGTAAGGCTTTTCTTCTACGCCTCCGAGGAAAACTGCATAAAGAGGGTTGTAAACCAGCAGGGTGTGGGAGAAAAGGAAGCAAAGGAACGCATTGCTAAGATCGACAAGTACCGCGCCAATTATTATAAATTCTTTACAGGGCATGACTGGTTTGATGCCCACAACTATGATCTGTGTCTGGATACCGCAGCCATGAGCTATGATAAGCTTATAAATGTAGTGGATGCCTATCTTAAGAATCACGATCAATGACAAGCTCTCTGACATTAAGCTCCCTGCCGTGAATGAAGCGGCAGGAGCTTTTTTTGCAGTTAGGGCACAGGTAATCAAAGGCCTTGTCGGGGTGGTATACCGTGCCGCAGCTTTGACATTCCGCCTCGGAGGGTATTGATATCACTTCGAGGGTACTGCCCTTTAAGGGGGTATCCCTTATGACAGCAGGGTAGTATTTGCGCAGATATTCGGGAAGCACTCCTGTAAGCTCTCCGACTTCAACCACGAGCTTTACGGGGCGGATATTCTCATCATCCGGAAGAGAAGTCATTGCAATATCCGCAAGCTTGATCATATAGCTTAGTTCGTGCATGGGTAATGTCTCCTTCTTATTGATTATATAAAATATTTCTACATATTACTATTGCTTTTTTTCGTAAACAGGCAGATAATGGACTTTGGATGTTTTTCAAGTAAGGAGGAACTGAATGACTGGTTTGCCTTTGATACCGTTTTTAATACTGTTTCCATTTTGTGTGGGCGCTACGCTGTTTTGCATACAGAATATGGAAGTCAGAAAGGTCATTGCTTATGTAAGCTCGTCCCTGATAATCCTGGCTGATTTCATTTTGCTTTTCGCGTGGCTTGCCATGGGCGCAAGGCCGGTGACCATGTATTTTGAGACGGCTTTTGTGGATCGTGTGATGCTTGCAGCGGAGCTGGGGCTTATGGTGTTAGTGGTATTTTTGTGCTTTAAATACCGCAAATACTGGATCAGCCTGCTTTCGATCATCCCCACCTGCATGATACTCTGGATAGAGCTTTATGTTCCAAAGGCTGAGGGTGGCGGAAAGATATATCTGGATCATCTGTCAATCCTTATGTGCCTTATTGTGGGCATTATCGGCGGACTTATAATTGTATACGGCGCAGGCTATATGGACGGCTATCATCAGCACAGGTCGGATGTACCTGACCGGAGGAGATATTTCTTCATGCTGCTGTTTTTCTTCCTGGGTGCCATGTTTGGCTTTGTGCTTTCCGAAAGCCTGCTTTGGATCGATTTCTTCTGGGAGTGTACCAGTATATGCTCTTTCCTGCTCATAGGCTATACAAGGGAGCCGGAGGCTATAAACAATTCCTTCAGGGCTCTGTGGATGAACCTCTTTGGCGGGCTATGTCTTGCCATAGGGATCTGGCAGTTTGTGACCCATACAGGTTCGGTATCGCTGCATGAGCTGATAGCAGTCGGTGTGGCGGGAAGGGCTGTTGCGGTCATTCCTGTTGTGCTTATAGCTGTTGCGGCTCTTACCAAGTCCGCCCAGCTTCCTTTCTCAACATGGCTTATCGGCGCAATGGTTGCGCCTACGCCTTCTTCCGCGCTTTTACATTCAGCAACAATGGTAAAGGCTGGTATCTATATCCTGTTCAGGCTCGCCCCCGCAATGCAGGGCACCCTTACAGGTATGATGATATCCCTGATAGGCGGCTTTACATTTATTATAACTTCCATAATGGCTATTGCGCAGTCCGACGGCAAGAAGGTGCTGGCATTTTCTACCATATCCAACCTTGGTCTTATGGTGGCGTGCGCCGGAATGGGACGGATGGAGACCATATGGGCAGGAGTATTCCTTATGATCTTCCATGCGATCTCAAAGTCTCTGCTTTTCCAGGATGTGGGTGCTACGGAGAATTCCCTTCATTCCAGGGATATAGAGGATATGCACGGTCTTTTGTACATACTTCCCAAGCTTGCCATATTTATGTTCATAGGAATAGCCGGAATGTTTCTGGCACCCTTTGGAATGTTGATAGCAAAATGGTCTGCGTTCAAGGCGTCAGTGGACAGCGGAAATGTTATGATGGTGTTCTTCATCGCCTTTGGTTCCGCTACAACATCCCTTTACTGGACCAAATGGATGGGCAAGCTCATAAGCCAGAGCCACATAAGGGAAAAGAAATTCGAGGATATTACCAAGCGCAATGAGATGATCTCCCTCAGTATTCATGCGGCATTGATGATACTCTTATGTCTGCTTTTCCCTCTTTTATCAAGGGTTTATGTTAATCCTCTGCTGACAGAGATGTTCGGGGCTGCTCACGATGTATTGCCTCAGTCTGTGCTTTATGTACTGGTGCTTATCATCATTATAGTGCTTGCGGTGCCGGTTATATCCTATAATTACGTGAAAAATTACCGCACCAACCGCAAGCTCTCTTACATGAACGGTATCAACGAGGGTGATAACCGCTTCTTTATCGACTCCTTTGGAGATCCTAAGAGATTATGGCTTTCAAATTACTATTTCCCGGGACGCATCGGACAGCGTAAGCTCATGGTGCCCGGCCAGTTGTTCGCAATGACGATCCTTATCGTCATGATGATCATGATAATAGGAGGTGTTGTGGCATGAATATGATGATGCGAGTAGCGGCATATATTGTTTTGGCTCCCATTGTGGGAGGGCTGCTTCAGGGCATAGACCGCAAGATCTCCGCCAGGATGCAAAGGCGAGTGGGACCGCCTCTGCTTCAGCCGTTTTATGATGTGATAAAGCTTTTAAAAAAGCAGGCTATTACAGTGTCCACCTCCCAGACCTTCTTCCTGCTGACCTATCTTATAATGATGGTCCTTACGGGAGCGATGTTTTACGGGGGTACTGATATTCTCATGTGCTTTTTTGTAATGTCAACAGCGGCTACATTTTTGTATTTTGCATCCGTTGTTACATCATCTCCCTATGCCACCATAGGCTCCAACAGGGAGCTTATCCAGATGATGACCTATGAGCCTGCAGTGCTGCTGGCGTGCGTTGGGTTTTATCTGGTTGAGGGTACCTTTAATGTTGAAGAGATCGCTATTTCAGACAAGCTTGACCTTGCCCTTATGCCGGGATTTTTTATAGCATTTGTATTCATCCTCACAATAAAGATGAGAAAATCCCCCTTTGACCTGTCCACTTCCCATCATATGCATCAAGAGATCGTAAAGGGAATAACCACAGAGATGGGCGCCCAGAATCTGGCTCTGTTCCAGATATCAGAATGGTATGAGAACGTATTTCTCATGGGTGTTGTGGGGTTATACGTGGTCAATTCCAGCCCCCTGTCCGTTATCGCGGCGCTGATCCTTATAGCGGCTGTGTATTTTCTTGAGATCCTTATAGATAATACCAGCGCCAGAATGAAGTGGGAGAGTATGTTAAAGATCACCTGGATCGTTACGCTGCTGTCGGCAGGCGTGAATCTGCTGGCTTTGATGCTGATTCATATTTAAGAGGTAATAAAATGGCGAATGTAAAAAGATCACCCTGGTTGCTGCATTATGACGGGTCAAGCTGTAATGGCTGTGATATTGAGGTATTGGCGTGCCTTACGCCGGTATACGATGCGGAGCGCTTTGGGGTAATGAACACGGGAGACCCAATGCAGGCAGATATTCTGCTTGTAACGGGAGGAATAAATTCACAGAACGCAAGCGTAGTAAGACAGCTTTATGATCAGATGCCAAGACCCAAGGTAGTGGTTGCGGTAGGTGTGTGTGCCTGTACCGGAGGAATATTTAAGGACTGCTATAATATTTTAGGCGGTGCGGACAAGGTGGTTCCGGTGGATATATATGTTCCGGGCTGCGCTGCAAGGCCACAGTCCATCATTGACGGTATAGTACAGGCTGTTGAGTTGTTCCAGAAGCGTTCAGACGAGCATGATGCTCTGGTACAGAGCGGAAAGGGAATGTGAGGTAGTAAATGGCAGAGGTGATCCACCCTTTGGAGGTTATAGAAGAGATTCCGGCAGAAGGACTGCTTGGAAAGGTAATGGAGAAGAAAAACGCCGGCATGAGGCTGTCCCAGGCCTGTGCCGTGTATAACGAGGGCAAGTATGAGCTGTCATACTCATTTGCGGATGATACTACCTATGAGTATGTCACCCTTCGCATAGTTATTGATCCCGAGACGGTAATTCCTTCCATCACGGATATTGTGCCTCAAGCGGTATTTTATGAAAATGAGATGAAGGAGCTTTTCGGCGTAAAGATCGAGATGATACGGCTTGATTATCAGAACAAGCTTTACAGAATAGAAAAAGAAACACCTTTTAAGGAGGAGGGGTAATGAAGAAACGCAGTATTATACCCTTTGGACCGCAGCATCCGGTGCTTCCCGAGCCCATACATATTGATCTTGTGATCGAGGATGAGACGGTTGTGGAGGCAATACCCTCCGTGGGCTTCATTCACAGGGGACTGGAAAAGCTTGTAGAAAAGCGTGATTTCAACCAGATGGCATATGTGGCAGAGAGGATCTGCGGTATATGCTCCTTTCAGCATGGAATGGGCTACTGTGAGGCAGTAGAGCATATATTCGGGGTTGAGGTTCCCGACCGTGCCAAATATCTTCGTACCATATGGGCAGAGCTTGGGAGGATGCATTCACATCTTCTGTGGCTGGGACTCCTTGCAGACGGCTTCGGCTATGAGAATCTCTTCTACCAGTGCTGGAGAGTAAGGGAAAAGGTTCTTGATCTCCAGGAGCTGACCAGCGGCGGAAGGCTTATCTTCTCCGTAAATAAGGTTGGTGGAGTTATAAGAGATATACCGGCAGACCAGCAGCGTACCATCCTTTCCACGCTGGATGAGGTGGAGCAGGAGCTTTATGCCATCAGGGATACATTTTTTGAGGATTATTCGGTGCTTTCAAGGCTTAAGGGCGTAGGCATTATTACAAAGGAACAGGCTCATGACCTTGGATGCGCCGGTCCTTTTGCAAGAGCAAGCGGCATATCCACAGATATGAGAAAGCTTGGCTACGCTGCCTATGGTGATCTTGATTTTGAGCCAATAACAAGTAATGACGGGGACTCATTTGCGAGATGCTACTGCCGTATGCAGGAGGTTTTCCAGTCCATAGACCTGCTCCGCCAGGCAATCTCAAAGATGCCCCAGGATAATGAGTTGGCAGTGGCAGTAAAGGGTAATCCCGACGGTGAATGTTTTATGCGTGTGGAGCAGCCCAGAGGAGAGGCTGTATACTATGTCAAGGCAAACGGCAAGCCCAATCTGGTGCGCATGAGAGTAAGGACTCCTACCTTTGCCAATCTGCCGGGACTGTGTGAGATGCTTAAGAATACCCAGCTTGCGGATGTGGGACTGCTTGTTCTGACTATTGATCCATGCGTAAGCTGTACGGAAAGGTAGGTGCGCGGTGGCTGTATTAAAATACGCTTCAGAGGCAATTTTAAATCTGTTTCGTCCGCCTGTGACAACCTCTTATCCGGCGGCGCCCATAGAATATCCCGACGGGGCAAGGGGACATATTGAGATCACAATAGACGAATGTATAGGCTGCGGTATGTGTGTCCGCTGCTGTCCCTGCGGTACTCTTTCCGTAGACAGGAATGCCGGTACATGGTCTATCAACAGGTTTGACTGCATTGCCTGTGGATATTGTGTTGAAAAATGCCCCAAGAAATGCCTTCATATGATCGAAGGTTATCAGACGCCTGACGCAGCAAAGGGTGAGGTGACCTATACCAAATCTCCCGAGGTACTTGAGGCAGAGAGAAAGAAGAGGGAGGAAGCGGCCGCAAAGGCTGCTGCCGCCAAAGCTGCCGCTGTCGCGAAGGCTGCGGAGAAAGCCGCAGAGAACTAAAGAACTAAGGGCTGTATATGATCGAAAGATTCTACAATATACGCGGTCTTGTTCAAGGCGTGGGGTTCCGGCCCTTTGTGGCAGAGACCTGCAGCGTACTGTCCCTTGGAGGATGGGTTTTAAACAGCGGCGGAAGCGTTAAGCTTAAGGTTTTTGGAAAAGAAGAGGCGGTGGATGAGTTGGTCCGCCGTCTTTTTGCACTAAAGCAGGGAAATACGATCCTGCCCGGATCATGGGTCAGAAGCATAAGCCTTACAGGGGAGGACAGGATTTCAAATGACAGGCCGATCTCATTTGAGATAAGGGAAAGCGGCGAGAATTCAGAGAATGTAAGGATACTGCCGGCGGATATCGGATTATGTGAAGGATGCCGCAGGGAGCTGTCTGATAAGGGAAACAGAAGATTCAGGCATCCCTTTATCTCCTGTGTTTCCTGCGGGCCAAGATATACGATAATGGAGAAGGTTCCCTACGACCGGGAAAATACCTCCATGACAGAGTTTGAACTCTGTGAGAAATGTAAAGAGGATTATATAAGAGAGGGAGATGTCAGAAGGTACGCCCAGACCATATGCTGTAATGACTGCGGACCAAAGCTTTATGCCTGTGACACGGCATCGGGGAAGAGATACAGCGGAAACGAAGAGGCATTGGATAAAACCATAGAGGTGCTTTTAGCCGGAGGCATCGCAGCTATAAAGGATGTGGGAGGCTATCACCTTGCGCATCTTGCCTCCTCTTTTGATGCCGCAGCAAGGCTGAGGAGGTTTAAAGCAAGGGCGCATAAGGCCTTTGCGGTAATGTTTTTGGATGTGGACGCCGTGGAGAAGGCAGCGGAGGTTTCAAAAGAGGAAAGAGAGCTTCTGACATCACCGGAAAGACCCATTGTTTTATTAAGGGCAAAGCATGATGCTTTTGGGATCGCAGAAAACATTGCCCCTGACAGCAACAGGATCGGTGCAATGCTGCCCTGCAGTTCTGCCCTTGTCATGATTCTTGAGCGGACAGGAGCCCTTGTTATGACAAGCGCTAACCTGGGGGGAGAACCTATCATAGCGGATGATGAGGCAATGGAGGGTATTGCAAAGGCTTCCGGCGTCATTGATATTGTCCTGTCAAACAACAGACGGATAGTAAGCGCTCTCGACGATAGTATCTGTCAGGTTACCCCCCGCGGAGTACAGATAATACGGCGGGCAAGGGGATATGTTCCAAAGCCTGTACTGGTACCGGGCAAAAGGCTGCCGCAGGAGGCGTTTGCTGCCGGAGGAGATTTAAAAGCCTCATTTGCCATAGGCCGGGGCGAAGCTGTATACTTAAGCGGGCATTTCGGGGATCTGGCCGATGAAAGGGCGTTTGAGGCAAGGGGCAGGGCTCTGGGCCATATGGAAAAGCTCCTTGATATAGAACCGAAGCTGTTTGCAAAGGACGCACACCCCTCATATGTTTCATCAAGGAATATGCCTGATGGCTCAAAGGCGCTTATGCACCACCATGCGCACATATTATCAGTGATGGCGGAGCATGGCCTTACGGAAAATGTGCTTGGGGTGGCATACGACGGTACCGGTTACGGCAGGGACGGCAATATCTGGGGCGGAGAGTTTCTGCTATGTAACGGGCGTGATTTTGTACGTGCCGGACATATCAGATACGCGGCTATTATGGCTTCGGATATATCCGCAAAGGACTGTGACATTTCGGCATACGGATGGCTTTCGCAGACGAAGGTTAAGGATGAGTTTTTCGGACAAATTATTAAAAGCAAGCTTGATAAAAAGGATAAAGAAGCTTTTGAACTGAGATGCCGTGCCATTGATAAAAAGATAAATACAGTCTATTCCTCGTCCATGGGGCGGCTCTTTGACACCGCTGCATCAATACTGGATATCTGCCATGACAATGAATACGAGGGCAGGGCACCAATGATGCTGCAGGCTGCCGCCGAAGATTATAACGGAAGGGCTGACGCTTTCGGGGATGCTCCGGCTATTGATATTATTGATGACCATGATGGTCTGATTGCTGATCCGGGAGAACTTCTTGAATGGATATTTAATAAAAAACGGGAGGGCAGGGCTGCTTCCGGGCTTGCATATTTATTCCACAGGGCTATAGCGGATATGACAGCTGGGATGTGTAAGAGGATCTTTGCGGAATGTACGACGAAAAAACCTGACATAGCCCTGTCCGGTGGTACGATGAGCAACTCTCTTTTGCTGAACATGCTGTTTGACAGGCTTGAAAAGGAAGAATTTAAAGTTTATATTAATAAAGCTGTGCCCTGTACTGACGGCGGGATTGCTTTGGGGCAGATGTACTATCTGATGGAAAAGGAGAAGGATTGATATGTGTGTAGCGCTTCCGGGTATCGTGGAAAGCATAGAAGGAAATGACGCCGTTGTTAATTTCAGCGGGAACAAGGTCAGGGCGGCATTAGGATTTGTGGAGCCGAAGATCGGCGAAAGAGTCCTGGTTCATGCCGGATATATAATGCAGATTATATCAGAATCAGAGGCAGATGAGCTTCAGGGGCTTTTAAGTGAGATTGAGGAACTAATATGACCATTGATTCCGTAAAAGCCTTTCTGAAGGAATATGACGGGGAGGATATGAGGATAATGGAGGTTTGCGGCAGCCATACCGCGGCAATAGCCTCCTGCGGCATAAGGGATATGCTTTCAGACCGTATTCATCTTATATCCGGTCCGGGATGCCCTGTCTGTGTTACGCCTTCCTCTTACATTGACAAGCTGATAGAGCTGTCCTTAAAGCCGGGTTACTGCGTAGTTACCTTTGGGGATATTATGAGGGTTCCGGGAAGCAGAGAAAGCCTTCTTGATGCAAGATCAAGGGGAGCAGAGGTTGTCATGGTATACTCTCCTCTTGACTGCATTGATATAGCGGAAAAGTCTCCGGAAAAGATATTTGTGTTTGCGGCAGTAGGGTTTGAAACTACCGCCCCTGTCTATGCACAGCTTATTGACCGGGTGATAAAAGCCGGGATAGAAAATATCCATATACTTACAGCCATAAAAACCATGCCTGCTGTTATCGGAAGGATCATGGAGAACGGTGCGCCTATTGACGGCTTTCTGGCACCGGGGCATGTGTCCGTTATCACAGGCTATGATGCCTTTTCCGATATTGCCCGCGTGTATGCCATACCCTTTGTCGTCGCCGGATTTACGGGAGAAAGGCTGCTTGTGGCGTTATTCGATCTTGTAAAAAACCGCGGCAGGGGCCTGGTAAAGAATGATTATCCATCTGTGGTCACAAGAGAGGGCAACCTTAAGGCAAAGGAGCTTACAGATAAGTATTTTAAGCCCTGCGGCGCTGTATGGAGAGGGCTTGGGAAAATAAAGGGTTCCGGGCTGATATTACGGGAAGAATACAGCCATCTTGATGAGGGCAGCGTATTTCTTGACGAAGACATCAAGCTGAATAAGGCGTGTATTTGTGACCGGGTGCTTACCGGCAGCAAAAATCCGGCGGAATGTCCGCTGTTTGGCAGGGGATGTACTCCGTCTTCTCCACAGGGGGCATGCATGGTGTCAAGGGAAGGAAGCTGTTTTACACATTTTGTAAATGATATCAGGGGGAAATAAATGGAAGAGCAGATTTCCATGCTTCACGGAAGCGGGGGGAGCGCGACATCAAAGCTCATAGAGACTGTTTTTGCGGAGGCCTTCGGAGATACATACGTCAATGACATGGATGATGCCGCGGTGCTGCGCGGCAATGAGAGAATAGCCGTTACAACGGACAGCTTTGTGGTAACGCCGGTATTTTACCCCGGAGGCGATATAGGGAGGCTTTGCGTATGCGGCAGTGTAAATGACCTTTTATCAAGGGGAGCCGTTCCGAAATATCTGACCGTGGCTTTTGTGATAGAGGAAGGAGCGCGTATAAGCGAATTAAAGAAGGCTGCTTCCTCCATAGCGCTTACTGTTAGGGAAGCAGGAGTAAAAATAGCCTGCGGCGATACAAAGGTTATAGAAGGCAGCGGCGGCTTTATGATAAATACCACAGGCATAGGCTTTGTGGAAAAGGATACTGATATATCGGCAAGAGGCGCAAGGCCCAAGGATCATATCATAGTAAGCGGAAGCCTTGGGGATCACCACGCCTGCATACTCTCACAGAGGCTTGAGGTGTCTAATTCCATCACATCAGATAATGCGCCCCTTACCGAAATGGCAGCAAAGCTTAAAAAGCTTAAGGTTCACAGCATAAGGGATATTACCAGAGGCGGCCTTGCAACAGTGCTTTATGAGCTGGCGGCTTCCTCCGGAAAGCGGTTTATTATCAATGAGGCAGACCTCCCGGTAAGTGAAGAGGTAAGAGGCTTTTGCGGCATCATGGGGCTTGATCCTCTTTACATGGGAAATGAGGGCAAGCTTGTATGTATCGTGGATGAGGCTGACAGCGAAGAGGCGCTTTGTGCCATAAGAGAGTCAAAATACGGAGAAGCGGCCAGAGATATTGGCGTAGTTGAGGAGGCGGACGAGGGAGAGCTTTTTGTGATAACCTCCATAGGGGGAAGGCGCAGGCTCTACCCCCTGGCGGACGAGGGGCTGCCAAGGATATGTTAGAAAGGCGGTAAAAACATGGAGATCATAGATATTAAAAGAAGCATTTACGAGGATAATGATGCTGAGGCCGAGGCTTTAAGAAAGAGGCTTCTTGGGGAGAAGACCTTTCTATTAAACCTTATGTCATCCCCGGGAGCAGGAAAGACCAGCGTTTTAAAGCGGCTTGTTACCGCAATGAAGGATGAGCTGTCCATAGGGATAATGGAGGCGGATATCGACTCGGATGTGGACGCGATAAAGCTTGCAGACTGCGGAGTGGAGGTGATACAGCTTCATACCGGAGGCATGTGCCATCTTGACGCCGGAATGACTGCCCAGGGACTATCACATCTTAAGGAAAAGCATGACCTTGTAGTGCTTGAAAATGTAGGAAATCTGGTATGTCCGGCAGAGTTTGATACGGGAGCTTCGGCAAATGCCATGATCCTTTCCGTGCCGGAGGGGGATGACAAGCCCCTTAAATATCCCCTTATGTTTGAGGTCTGCAACCTTGTGCTTATCAATAAGATCGACACCGCAGGGGTATTTGATTTTGACATGGAAAAGGCAAGGGAAAATATCCAGATGAGGAATGAAAATGCAAGGATCATCCCCGTTTCCGCAAAGACAGGAGAGGGGATGGAGGAATTTTTTGAATGGATAAGACAGAGAGTTTTACAGTAGTAAAATTAGACAGATTGTGCTATAATAGCAAGATAATTTCGACTTTTTACGGAGGATAAATATATAGTGGGAAAACAGAACAGAGAAAAGCTTAAGATCATTCCCTTAGGAGGTCTGGAACAGATAGGAATGAACATTACGGCTTTTGAATATCAGGACACGATCATAGTGGTTGATTGCGGACTGGCTTTTCCTGAGGATGATATGTTAGGGATCGACCTTGTGATCCCGGATATATCCTATCTTTTGGAGAACGAGGACAAGGTCAAGGGTATCTTCATTACCCACGGCCATGAGGACCATATCGGGGCGCTCCCTTATGTTTTAAGGGAGATACTTGCGCCTGTTTACGCAACCAAGCTTACCATAGGTGTCATCGAGCACAAGCTTGCGGAGCATAACCTGACCTCAAAGGTAAGACGCAAGGTTGTTAGCTATGGTCAGTCCATCAATTTAGGACCCTTCAGGGTGGAATTTATCCGTACCAATCACTCGATACAGGACGCGGCGGCATTTGCAATACATTCTCCTGCCGGTACAGTAGTGCATACAGGAGATTTTAAGGTGGATTATACTCCGGTGTTCGGTGACGCCATAGATCTTCAGCATTTTGCAGAGATCGGAAAGAAGGGCGTGCTGGCGCTTATCTGTGATTCCACCAATGCGGAGAGACCCGGCTTTACAGAGTCGGAGAGGACTGTAGGCCGCAAGATCGACCAGATCTTTTCCGAGCATACCGATACCCGCATAATAATAGCTACCTTTGCGTCCAATGTTGACAGGGTGCAGCAGATCATCAATTCAGCTCACAAATTCGGACGAAAGGTGGGAGTCGAAGGTCGAAGCATGGTTAATATCATAAACACGGCTTCCGATCTCGGGTATCTCAATATTCCCGACAAGACAATGATATCAACGGATGAGCTTTCCAATTACCCCGATGAAAAGACTGTGCTTATCACCACAGGCAGTCAGGGTGAGTCCATGGCGGCTCTTTCAAGGATGGCAAACGGCACCCACAGGAAGGTTAAGATAAAGCCCAATGATACGATAGTATTTTCATCACATCCCATACCGGGCAATGAAAAGGCAGTTTCAAGAGTTATAAACGACCTTTATCACAGGGGCGCAAATGTTATCTTCCAGGATGTCCATGTATCAGGCCATGCCTGCGCGGAAGAGATCAAGCTCATCTATTCGCTGGTCCGTCCCAAATACTGTATCCCGGCTCACGGCGAATACAGGCATCTGAAGGCGCAGGCGGAGATAGCAAGGAAATTAGGCTACGACGATGAGCATATCTTTGTCTTGAATTCCGGAGATATTCTTTCACTGGATCAGAACAGCGCAAAGGTTACGGGCAATGTCCACACCGGCGCCATTATGGTTGACGGCCTCGGAGTGGGAGATGTCGGTAACGTGGTACTCCGCGACAGACAGCGCCTTGCGGAAGACGGCATCATCATCGTTGTAATGACTCTTGATTCCGGCAGCGGAGAGGTTCTGGCAGGACCTGATATTGTATCCAGGGGCTTTGTATATGTTAAGGGAGCAGAGGATCTTATGGATTCGGCTCATGAGGTTTTAGTGGACCGGCTGGACTCCCTCACACAGCAGAAGATCAAGGACTGGGGAAGGATCAAGAATGAAGTCAAGACTGCCCTTTCAGACTTTGTATGGAAGGAAACCCAGCGCAGACCCATGATCATGCCCATCATAATGGAAATATGAACACAGACTGCTGGCAATCCTTTTGCGACAGCCTTCTGATGGAGGATGATAAGGCTATGGAAGGCCTGCGCGCTTCAATGGAAGAGCGGGACATACCGATCATCCGAAGAGAGACGGAATATTTTCTGAAATGGCTCTTAGCGTCAAAGGCGCCGAAGAGGATACTTGAGATAGGTACGGCGGCAGGGTATTCCGGCATGTACATGCTGCGTCATGCACAGTCCGATGCGACTCTTGTAACCATTGAGCAGGATGCAAGGATAATCCCGGAGGCAAGGGCGAATTTTTCAGATATGTCTCTTGGGAGCCGGGTAAGCCTTTTGGAAGGTGATGCCGCCCGGGTCATAGAAGACCTTGACGAAGGGTATGATCTTATATTTTTAGATTCCTCCAAGGCACAGTATATAACAATGCTCTGCCGGCTGAAGGGTCTGCTTAATGAAGGCGGGATACTGGTCAGTGACAATATTCTTTTTGACGGGGATATATTGCTGCCGCGGTATGCCGTGCGAAGGAGAGACCGGACGATACACAAAAGAATGAGAGAATATCTCTATGCCATCACCCATGATGATGAGCTTGTTACGGATATAATGCCTATAGGCGACGGGATCGCCGTCAGCACAAAACATGAAAAAACCTGAGCTTTTGATGCCTGCGGGCAATCTTGAAACATTAAAGATAGCATTCCGGTACGGAGCGGATGCGGTATATATTGGCGGAGAGGCATACAGCCTTCGCGCAAAGGCAGACAATTTTTCTTATGAGGATATGAGAGAAGGCATCGGATTTGCACATTCTCTTGGGAAAAAGGTCTATATTACGGCAAATATCTTTGCGCATAACGGTGATATAGAGCCGATCAGGGAATATTTTAAAGAGCTTTCCGACATAATGCCTGACGGGGTTTTAGTGGCAGATCCGGGGGTATTTGCCCTTGCAAAGGAATATTTAGGTGACATTCCCATACATATCAGCACTCAGGCCAATACCACAAATGCCATGTCAGTAAGGTTCTGGAGAGAACAGGGCGCAAAAAGAGTGGTGCTTGCCAGAGAGCTGAACCTTAAGGAGATTGCCGGCATCAGGGAAGAGCTTGGGGATGAGGCGGAGCTTGAGGTTTTTGTTCACGGGGCAATGTGCATTTCCTATTCCGGAAGATGTCTTCTGAGCAATTATTTTACCGGCCGGGACGCCAACAGGGGCGCCTGTACCCATCCCTGCAGATGGAGATATTATCTGGAGGAGGAGACAAGAGAGGGTGAGAGGCTGCCCATATTTGAAAATGATAGGGGCACCTTTATCATGAATTCCAAGGATCTTTGCATGATATCCCATCTGCCGGAGCTTATAGCGACAGGCGCCGACAGCTTAAAGGTTGAGGGGAGGATGAAGTCCATCCTTTATGTCGCTACCACGGCGAGGGCTTACAGGCAGGCGATAGACGATTATTTTTCATCCGAAGAGAAATACAGGAAGCGTCTTAAGTGGTATGAGGATGAGGTATCGGCTTGTACCAACCGTACCTTTACCACGGGGTTTTTCTTTGGGAAGCCTTCAGAGGACTCCATGATCTACGATGAATCCACCTATGTTACGGATTATGTATTTTTAGGCTATGTAGACGGCAGTAAGGAGATAGACGGCCGGATCTGCTATCGCATGATGCAGAGAAATAAATTTGGTACAGGGGATGAGATAGAGATAATGCACCCTTCGGGAGACAACGAAAGGGTCAAAGTATTGCATTTGTTCGATGAAGAAGGTAATATAATTGATAGCGTGCCTCACGCCAAACAGATTTTTTATATTGACGTTGGAAATCCCATAGAGGATTTTGCGGTATTAAGACACAAAAAGCTATAACAGGGGGGAAGAAATGGCGCAGAAGTTTAAGGCATATGTTGGAACATACACTCATGAGACATCGGTTGGAATTCATGTCTATGATGTTGATATGGAAAAGGGCAGGCTTACGGAGCAGAGTGTTGCGGAGATCAACAATCCGTCCTATCTTACTCTTTCAAGGAATGGAAAATTCCTGTATTCAATAGCTGATGAGGGTGTAGCTTCATTCACAGTAGGGGAAAACGGCGATCTTACCAAGACCAGCCAGAAACAGATTGGCGGAATGAGGGGATGCTTTGTTGAGGTTGATTCCCTTAACAGATACCTGTTCGTGGGAGGCTATCACGACGGCAGGGTTACGATGATGCGCCTTAATCCTGACGGTACCATAGACGGCATAGCTGACGGCATCTTCCACAGGGGAGTGGCATACACAAAGTACGAGCGCAGGATCGATCATCCAATGGTTAGCTGTGTAAAGCTTACCAGAGATGAGAAATATCTTCTCGCGGTGGATCACGGTCTGTCACAGGTCAAGGTGTACAGGATCGACTATGAAGCAGGAAGGCTCAAATTAGCGCATATAATCCGCTGCGTTCTGGACGCGGCGCCCCGGACCATCAGATTTTCACATGACGGAAGATTCTGCTATATCCTTGATGAAGTAGCCAATCTCATAGAGGTTTACACCTATGAGGATAAGGACGGCGAGCCGGAATTCGAGAGGATCCAGAAGATTTCCGTTCTTGATAAGGATTATAGTATGCTCACCGAAGCAAGCTGCATGTGCCAGTCATTTAAGGGTGATTATATTTATGTTTCAATAGACGGCTACAACGGAGTGTCTGTATTCCACAGGGACAATGAAACCGGCAAGCTCTCCTTTGAACAGATGACAAAGATATCGGGAGACTTCCCTAAGTCGCTGTCCGTACTGCCGGGTGATGAGTATGTTGCGGTTCTTAACCATGACAGCAATGAAGTCCGTACCTTCCAGGTTTTCCACGGAGACAGGCCTCATTTTGTACAGAGAAGCGCTCCGATCAAGGCAAACCAGCCCAACTGCATCCGTATTCTTGGTATTGACTGATGGGCGGCTCCATATTCGGAAGAAATCTTAAGGTGTCCACCTGGGGTGAGTCTCACGGCAAGGCAGTTGGCGCAGTGGTGGACGGTATCCCTGCGGGGCTTAAGCTCTGTGAAGCTGATATCCAGGCATATCTTGACCGGCGAAAGCCCGGGCAGTCCAGGTTTACTACGGCGCGCAGCGAGTCAGATACGGTTCAGATACTGTCCGGGGTGTTTGAGGGAGTTACTACCGGCACTCCCATAAGCCTTATGGTGGCAAACAAGGATCAAAGATCCAGAGACTACAGCAATATCAAGGATGTCCTAAGGCCGGGTCACGCGGACCGTACCTTTCTTGCCAAATACGGCATAAGGGATTACCGCGGCGGCGGCAGGAGCTCCGGCAGGGAGACCATAGGGCGCGTGGCAGCAGGTGCCATTGCGGCGAAGATGTTAAATGAGCTTGGAATAACCGTCTCTGCCTACACAAGATCCATAGGTCCGCATGAGATAACCCATGTGGATTTTGATGAGATGAATAATAAGCTCTATATGCCGGATGAAAAGACCGCCGCAGAGGCAGCCATATATCTGGAAGAAGCAATGAAGGAAGGGGATTCCGTTGGCGGAGTCGTTGAATGTATTATAAAAAACGCTCCGGCAGGCCTGGGTGATCCCGTCTTTGACAAATTAGACGCGTCTCTTGCCTATGCAATGCTTTCCATAGGGGCGGTAAAGGGCTTTGAGATCGGTGAGGGCTTTAAGGCTGCCCTGATGAAGGGCAGTGAGAATAACGATGCTTTCTGTAAGGGGGAGGAGGGCATCCAAAAACGCACTAATCATTCAGGAGGAGTGTTAGGCGGTATGAGTGACGGCTCGGATATAGTATTTCGAGCCGCATTTAAGCCGACGCCTTCCATATCCATTCAGCAGGATACGGTAACGACAGGGGGAGAGGATACACAGATAGTCATAGCAGGCAGGCATGATCCGGTCATTGTTCCAAGGGCAGTAGTCGTGGTAGAGACTATGGCTGCTCTGGTAGTGGCAGACGCGGTTCTTTCCAATGCCTCATGTCAAATGGAATATTTAAAATGTATGAATTGATCAATACCGATGGAAGGGCAAAAAGGGGGCGTTTCACCACGGTTCACGGAGTGGTGGAGACGCCCGTTTTCATGAATGTGGGAACAGCCGCCGCGATCAAGGGCGCTGTCTCCACAGAGGATCTGCGTGAGATTGGGACACAGATAGAGCTTTCCAACACATATCATCTGCATCTGCGACCGGGGGATGAGATAGTATTTAAAATGGGAGGCCTTCATAAATTTATGAACTGGGACAGGCCCATACTTACGGATTCCGGCGGATTTCAGGTATTTTCCCTGGCAAAGCTTCGCATGATAAAGGAAGAAGGTGTAACCTTTGCCTCTCATATTGACGGGCACAAGGTGTTCATGGGGCCGGAGGAGAGCATGCAGATACAATCCCATCTTGCCTCCACCATTGCAATGGCCTTTGATGAGTGTCCCAATGCACTTGCCGAAAGGGAATATGTGATAAGGTCCGTTAAGCGGACCACCAGATGGCTTTACCGCTGCAGGGATGAGCTTAACCGCTTAAACAGCCTTGAAGAAACCATAAATAAAAAACAGCTTTTGTTTGGAATAAACCAGGGCGCAATTTACAAGGATATACGCATAGATCACGCAAAGAGGATATCGGAGCTTGACCTGGCGGGCTATGCCATAGGCGGACTTGCCGTGGGAGAGACACATGAGCAGATGTATGAGGTACTTGATGAGACGGTGCCTTTTCTTCCCAAGGACAGGCCCACTTATCTTATGGGAGTGGGAACCCCGGAAA
The DNA here is from genome assembly GCA_905233905.1 of uncultured Lachnospiraceae bacterium. Classification (GTDB taxonomy): domain Bacteria; phylum Bacillota; class Clostridia; order Lachnospirales; family Lachnospiraceae; genus RGIG4930. Next base: position 17,844 of record CAJOFN010000002.1, on the reverse strand, counting down.
ATATCCTGGAGGCGGTAGACCGGGGAGTGGATTTCTTTGACTGTGTCTATCCCAGCAGGAACGGGCGTCACGGGCACGCCTATACCTCACATGGCAGGATAAATATCTTAAACAAGCGCTATGAAACGGATGAGAAGCCTCTGGAAGAGGGCTGCGGCTGTCCCGCCTGCCAGAAATATTCAAGGTCATACATCAGGCATCTTATGAAGGCAAAGGAAATGCTGGGGATGAGGCTATTAGTGCTTCATAATCTCTATTTCTATAACCATCTTATGAAGGAGATAAGGGATGCCATCGACGCAGGAGTGTATGCTTCTTATAAAAAGAACAAGATACTTGCACTATCGGGGGATGTAATGTAAAATACTACACTGATTATAATTCGCGCAAGGAAGGAGAATACAGATAATGATAATTACAGCATCAGCCGCAGGAGGAAGTATCCTTAGCATGGTATCGTGGATGGCGATCATATTCGCGATATTCTATTTCATGATGATACGTCCCCAGCAAAAGGAAGCGAACCAGAAAAACGCGATGCTCTCGGAGCTTGCTCTGGGAGATACGGTACTTACCACAAGCGGTTTCTACGGAGTGATCATAGATATAGAGGATGATACGGTCATAGTGGAATTCGGCAGCAACCGTAACTGCCGCATCCCAATGCAGAAGTCAGCCATACAGGCTGTAGAAAAGCCTGAGGACTCTGTAAAGGAGCCTGAGGAAAAGGAAGACAAAAAGAAGAAATGATATAAGGCACAAGTACCTGGAATGCTCGATTCAACCTATTGTTTTTGAACCTACATCTACTTTAAACGGGACACCTATATCTTTGATCCTATGCCAGGCCTCATTCAGAGATGCTTCATCTCGCGGTGGAAGGCAGAAGATCATTTGCGGTCACCCACCTGGCTTTGGCTAGGAGTCAAAAAAATAGGCCCGACATTCCGGGTTTGCTTTTTGGAGGAGAATTATGCAGCACAAGATAGGAGTTATACGCGGGGACGGTATCGGACCCGAGATAGTGGCAGAGGCTATAAAGGTGCTTGACGCTGTTGCGGCAAAATATTCCCACAGCTTTGAATACACCGAGATACTTATGGGCGGAGCGTCCATAGATGCCTGCGGAGTACCTCTTACTGATGAGGCAATAGCAGCGGCAAAGGCAAGCGATGCCGTGCTTATGGGCTCCATAGGCGGCGACGCAAAGACCTCACCCTGGTACAAGCTTCCCCCTGAGAAGCGTCCGGAGGCGGGACTTTTGGGCATCAGAAAGGCTTTGGGGCTTTTTGCAAATCTCAGGCCCGCTTATCTGTATAATGAGCTTAAGGAGGCCTGTCCTTTAAGAGAGGATATAGTCGCAAACGGCTTTGATATGATGATAATGAGGGAGCTCACCGGCGGTCTCTATTTCGGAGAAAGAGGAACCGAGGAGAGGGACGGTCTTGTGACGGCATATGATACCCTTGTTTATAATGAGAATGAGATCCGTCGCATAGCCATCCGCGCCTTTGATATAGCTATGAAGCGCCATAAGAAGGTCTGCTCCGTGGATAAGGCTAATGTGCTTGATTCATCAAGGCTGTGGCGTAAGGTAGTGGATGAGGTCTCCGCTGATTATCCTGAGGTTGAATGTTCCCATATGCTGGTTGATAACGCTGCAATGCAGCTTGTCAAGGATCCGGCTCAGTTTGATGTCATCCTGACGGAGAATATGTTCGGGGATATATTATCAGATGAAGCAAGCATGCTCACAGGCTCACTTGGCATGCTTTCGTCAGCCAGTCTTAACGAGACAAAATTCGGACTCTATGAGCCCAGCGGCGGAAGCGCTCCCGATATAGCAGGAAAGGGAATTGCCAATCCCATTGCCACCATACTTTCAGCGGCAATGATGCTAAGATACAGCTTTGATATGGACGACGAGGCTCTGGCAGTTGAAGGAGCTGTCAAAAAGGCATTAAAGGACGGCTACAGGACCGGCGACATCATGCCTGCGGAGGATATTTCGGGCATCATACAGACAGACACAAAGGGAATGGGAGATTGCATAGTAGAGAGGTTGGCATAATGAAAAGTGATAATATGAAATGCGGTATGCAGCAGGCTCCGGCAAGAAGCCTGTTAAATGCGTTAGGTTATACTCCTGAAGAGGTAAAAAAGCCAATGGTGGGCATTGTAAGCTCATATAATGAGATAGTGCCCGGGCATATGAATATCGACAAGATCGTAGACGCTGTACGCATGGGCGTGGCTGAGGCAGGCGGAACTCCCGTTGTATTCCCTGCCATTGCCGTATGTGACGGTATTGCAATGGGACATATCGGAATGAAATATTCCCTTGTTACCCGTGACCTGATCGCGGATTCCACGGAGTGTATGGCTATAGCCCATCAGTTTGACGCCCTTGTCATGGTGCCAAACTGTGACAAGAACGTACCCGGCCTTCTTATGGCAGCGGCAAGGATCAATGTTCCTACGGTATTTGTATCAGGAGGACCCATGCTTGCCGGACATATCGACGGTAAGAAGCGTTCCCTTTCATCCATATTTGAGGCTGTAGGAGCTCACGCTGCCGGTACAATGACAGAGGAGGATGTGGCTGTATACGAGGAAAAGGTATGCCCTACCTGCGGTTCATGCTCCGGTATGTACACCGCAAATTCCATGAACTGCCTTACAGAGGTGCTTGGAATGGGACTTAGGGGCAATGGTACCATCCCCGCGGTTTATTCCGAGAGGCTTCGTCTTGCAAAGCGTGCAGGTTATGCCGTAATGGATATGCTTGAAAAGAATATCAGGCCCAGGGACATAATGACAAAGGAAGCTATTGAGAATGCCCTTACAGTTGATATGGCTTTGGGATGCTCTACAAATTCCATGCTTCACCTGCCTGCCATAGCCCATGAGATCGGCTTTGATTTTGATATTTCATATGCCAATCCCATAAGTGAGAGGACGCCGAATCTCTGCCATCTTGCTCCGGCAGGCCCGACCTACATGGAAGACCTTAATGAGGCAGGTGGCGTATATGCCGTAATGAAGGAGCTGGCAGATATAGGACTCCTTCATACCGACTGCATGACTGTTACCGGAAAGACGGTGGGAGAGAATATCCAAAATGCCGTCAACTTAAATCCCGAGGTTATAAGGCCTGTGGATAATCCTTACTCTAAAACAGGCGGTCTTGCAGTATTAAAGGGCAACCTTGCTCCTGACGGGTCTGTGGTAAAAAGATCAGCCGTAGTGGACGAGATGATGGTACACGAAGGACCGGCGAGGGTATTTGACAGCGAAGAGGACGCGATTGACGCTATCAAGGGCGGAAAGATAAATGAAGGTGACGTGGTAGTTATCCGCTACGAGGGACCCAAGGGCGGCCCGGGTATGCGCGAAATGCTAAATCCTACCTCCGCAATAGCAGGCATGGGCTTAGGCTCAAGCGTTGCCCTTATTACAGACGGAAGGTTTTCAGGGGCTTCAAGAGGCGCGTCCATAGGACATGTATCTCCTGAGGCAGCGGTAGGAGGTCCCATAGCCCTTGTGGAAGAGGGAGATATTATTTCGATAGATATACCGGGCTTGAAGCTTGATCTTAAGGTATCCGACGAAGAGCTTGATAAGCGACGCGCCGCGCTTAAGCCCAAGGTGCCCAAGGTTACGGAAGGTTATCTGGCCCGCTATGCCGCCATGGTAACATCAGGCAACAGAGGAGCTATTCTTGAGATACCAAAGGCAGGAGAATAAGGGATGCAGTTAAACGGTTCTCAGATCGTAATTGAATGTTTAAAGGAACAGGGAGTTGATACCATTTTCGGCTATCCCGGAGGAGCGATCCTTAACCTCTACGATGAGCTTTACAGGCACAGGGATGAGATCCATCATGTGCTGGTAAGCCATGAGCAGGGGGCGGCTCACGCTGCCGATGGATACGCGAGGGCTACCGGAAGGGTAGGAGTATGCTTTGCCACCAGCGGTCCCGGAGCAACGAATCTGGTCACTGGTATAGCTACAGCGTACATGGATTCTGTTCCAGTAGTAGCCATAACCTGCAATGTGGGACTTGCGCTTTTAGGCAAGGACAGCTTTCAGGAGGTGGATATTGCCGGTATCACCATGCCGATCACCAAGCACAATTTCATAGTAAAGGATGCTGACAAGCTGGCGGATACCATAAGACGGGGCTTTAACATTGCCCGTTCGGGACGCCCCGGACCGGTACTTATTGATATTCCAAAGAATATCACAGATACCATGGCTGAGTTTACTCTCCAGGAGCCTGAGCCCGTAGAGCCGGTGGTTAAGACCATCACACAGGAGGATCTCAAGCGTGCGGCGAGGATGATCTCGGAGTCCGAAAGACCCTATATCATGATCGGCGGAGGCGCCGTTATTTCCGGAGCAAGTGAGGAGCTTGCCGAGTTTACCGAGCTTGTGGACGCACCTGTCTGTGATACCCTTATGGGTAAAGGAGCTTTTGACGGCAGGAACAGACGATACACCGGAATGCTTGGCATGCACGGCACAAAGACATCAAATCTCGGTGTCAGCGAGTGTGACCTGCTGATAGCCATAGGCACAAGGTTTTCAGATCGTATTCTGGGCAATCCAAAGGAGTTTGCAAAAAAGGCAAAGATACTGCAATTTGACATAGACCCGGTTGAGATCAACAAGAACATAGTGGCTACCGCGCAGGTTGTGGGAGATATAAGGGGAATATTAAGGCAGCTTAATCCCCTGCTTCCAAAGATGGATCACAGCCTGTGGATGAAGCGGATAGAAGAGATCGCTTCCTCCAGGGAAAAGGATGATATTGCCGAAGGGCTTAACGGTCCTTACATGATAAAGACTCTGTATGAGATGACAAAGGGTGACGCGGTCATTACCACTGAGGTCGGCCAGCATCAGATGTGGGCTGCGCAGTATTATAAATTCAGCCGCCCCAGACAGCTTATCACCTCTGGAGGCTGCGGGACCATGGGTTACGGACTTGGAGCAAGCATAGGCGCGTCCATCGGACTGGGTCACAAAAAGGTCTTTAATATAGCCGGAGACGGCTGCTTCAGAATGAACATGAATGAGCTTGCCACAGCAAAGCGGGAGGGTGTGCCCATTGTTGAGATAATAATGGATAATCATGTTCTCGGAATGGTAAGGCAGTGGCAGGATCTGTTCTACGATGAGAATTATTCGGCGACGGTTCTGGATGAGGATGTGGATTATGTAAAGGTGGCAGAGGCATTTGGAATAAATGCCGTGCGTGTCACCAACAGGAAGGAGTATGAAGCAGCGTTAAAAGAGGCTGTCTTTGCAACAGAACCCATATTGATAGACGCAATGATAGACAGGGATGACAAGGTATGGCCCATGGTGGCTCCCGGGACTCCCATAAGCGAGTGCTTCGGACCTGAGGCATTGAATCAAAAATAACAAAAAGGAGACGGATAATGGCAAGAGTTTATAATTTTTCCGCAGGACCTGCGGTACTACCAGAAGAGGTTTTAAAGGAAGCTGCTGAGGAGATGATGGATTACAGGGGCTGTGGTATGTCCGTAATGGAGATGAGCCACCGCTCAAAGATGTATGACGACATCATAACAACAGCGGAAGCGGATCTGAGAAAGCTTTTATCCGTACCGGACAATTATAAGGTACTGTTTTTGCAGGGCGGAGCCTCACTGCAGTTTGCCGCTGTTCCCATGAACCTTATGAAAAATAAAAAGGCAGGCTATATTGTTACAGGGCAGTGGGCAAAGAAGGCCCGGGCTGAGGCTTCCATTTACGGAGATGCTGTGGAGCTTGCAAGCTCTGCCGACAAGACCTTTTCCTACATCCCCGAGGTGGATGACCTTCCCATAACAGATGATATGGACTATGTCTATATCTGTGAAAATAATACGATCTACGGCACAAAGTACCAAAACCTTCCCAACACCAAGGGCAAGGATCTGGTATCCGATGTTTCCTCCTGCTTCTTATCAGAGCCTATGGATGTTACGAAATACGGCGTGGTATACGGCGGAGTTCAGAAGAATATCGGGCCGGCAGGCGTGGTTATAAATATCATCAGGGAAGACCTTATAAGGGAGGACTGCCTGGAGGGTACTCCCACCATGATGAAGTGGAAAACCCAGGCGGATAACGGTTCCATGTACAATACCCCTCCCTGCTACGGTATTTATATCTGCGGCAAGGTATTCAAATGGATACTTGACATGGGCGGTCTTGAGGTGATGAAGGAGCGCAATGTCAAAAAGGCGAAGCTTCTCTATGATTTCCTTGACAACAGCAGGCTCTTTAGGGGAACCGTTGTAAAGAAGGACAGATCCCTTATGAATGTTCCTTTTGTTACAGGCAATGATGAGCTTGACGCAAGATTTGTCGCCGAGGCTAAGGAAGCGGGTCTTGAAAATCTCAAGGGACACCGCAGCGTTGGCGGCATGAGGGCTTCAATATACAATGCCATGCCTTTGGCTGGCGTGGAAAAGCTTGTTGCCTTTATGGAAGACTTTGAAAGTAAAAACAGTTAATCACGGATAAGGAGCCATGTAATCATGTATTATTACAACTGTCAGAACCCGATCTCGGAAAAAGGTACGTCCCTGTTTACCAGGGATTACGAGGAGACAAAGGATGTACAGGATGCTGACGCCATACTGGTAAGGAGCGCGAAGCTTCACGATATGCGTTTCCATGAAAAGCTTTTGTGCGTGGCAAGGGCAGGAGCGGGAGTGAACAATATCCCCATTCAGGACTGCGCGGAACACGGCATAGTGGTATTTAATACCCCGGGAGCCAATGCCAACGCCGTAAAGGAAATGGTATTTGCCGGGATGCTGCTTGCCGGAAGGGATATAATCGGCGGCAAGAGCTGGGTTGATGAAAATGCCGACGACAAAGAGATCGCCAGTGCCATGGAAAAGGCAAAGAAGAACTATGCCGGCACAGAGCTTTTCGGTAAGAAGCTGGGTGTTATCGGTCTTGGCGCCATAGGCGTAAGGGTTGCAAATGCAGCTACCCACTTTGGTATGGAGGTATATGGCTACGATCCTTATATTTCCGTTAAGGCTGCCTGGAACCTTTCCAGAAGCGTAAGGCATATTGACAACTTAAGTGATATTTACAAGCAGTGTGATTATATTACCGTTCATGTTCCACTTATGGACAATACCAGGCGTATGATCAACAAAGAAGCCTTAGAGGAGATGAAGCCGGGGGTTGTTATCCTGAATTTTGCAAGGGATCTTTTAGTGGACGAGCAGGCGGTGCTTGACGCCATAAATGCCGGCAAGGTAAGGAAGTATGTATCAGACTTCCCCAACACCACAACTGCGGGAAAGCCGGGGGTTATACTCACACCTCATCTAGGGGCATCTACGGCGGAGGCAGAGGATAACTGCGCTGTAATGGCTGTAGAGCAGACCATGGACTATATTGAGAACGGAAATATCATAAATTCCGTAAACTTCCCTGACTGCGATATGGGTGTTCCTCCCAGGGCCGGCAGGGTAGCCATCATGCATCACAATGTTAAGGGCGTTATCGCCCAGTATACGACCATAATGGGCGACGACAATATCAATGTATCGGATATGTTCAATAAGACCAGGGGTACGCTGGCATATGCTCTTTTGGATCTTGATACTCCTGTGACAGAGGGTGCGTTAAAGAAGCTTAAAAAGATATCTGAGGTTATCAGGATCAGGGTAATAAAGTAAGGGAGCAGACAATGGCAACAGTAAAACCCTTTAAGGCGGTGCGTCCCACAAGTGAACTGGCTTCACAGATAGCCGCGCTGCCTTATGACGTATATAACCGCAAGGAAGCCTGTATGGAGATCAAAAATCATCCCAGGTCTTTTTTGCGTATAGACAGACCGGAAACTAATTTCGGCGAAGACGTGGGAACCTACGATGATGTGGTATACAAAAAGGCTGATGAGCTTTTAAGAGCGGAAATTGAAAGCGGTGACTTTATAACCGAGGAAAAGCCCTGCTATTATCTGTATGAGCTTACCATGAAGGGCAGGGTTCAAAGCGGGATCGTAGGCTGCGTTCTGGTAGATGATTATGAGAACGGGGTAGTAAAAAGACATGAAAATACCCGCGCGGAAAAGGAGCAGGATCGCATAAGGCATATTGACGAGACCTCTGCGCAGACCGGTCCGATCTTTCTTGCGCACAGGCATAATTATACAATTTCGGGAATAATAGAGGCTACAAGGGAAAATGCCAAGCCGGTATATGATTTTACCGCGGATGACGGTATCAGGCACAGGGTCTTTGTTATAGATGATGAGCGTGATATTGATAATATAACCTTTGCCTTTGGCAATATCCCGGAGGTTTATATTGCTGACGGACATCACAGGGCAGCGTCAGCGGTAAAGGTATCGCAGATGCGGAGAGCCTCCCATCCGAGAAATACCGGAAAGGAAGAATTCAACTATTTCCTGTCGGTTCTTTTTGATGAGAACGAGCTTGAGATAATGGATTACAACAGGGTAGTAAAGGATCTTAACTGGCTTACCCCTGCAAAGGTTTTAGCTGCAATAGAAAAAAAAGCCGATCTGATAAAGGAGGGCTTTTACGGCATTTCTCCCGAGAAAAAGGGACAGTTTTCCATGTATCTTGATGATAAATGGTACCTGTTTGAATTTCACGAGGATATAAGGTCAGATGATCCGGTAAAGGGAATGGATGTTTCCATTTTGCAGGATGAGATCTTAGAACCCATATTTAATATAAAGGACCCCACAAGGGATATAAGAATAGATTTTGTAGGCGGGATCAGAGGGCTTGAGGGTCTGGAGTCCAAGTGTGAAAGGGAGAACATGAAGGTTGCATTTGCAATGTATCCCACCTCCATGGAGGAGCTTTTTGCCGTGGCAGACGCAGGACTTTTGATGCCTCCGAAATCAACCTGGTTTGAGCCTAAGCTTCGGAGCGGGCTCTTCATCCACCCCATAGAAAGGTAAAGGGAATACGATCATATGATAAAAATACCGGAAGCTTATGAGCGGATATCCGAAAGTAAATTAAACGATCTGCGGTCAGACGGTATATTACTGCGTCACAAAAAGACCGGCGCGAGACTGGCGCTGCTTTCTAACGATGATGAGAATAAGGTTTTTTATATAGCATTCCGCACGCCTCCTGTAGATTCCTGTGGGACGGCTCATATCACGGAACATTCAGTGCTGTGCGGTTCGGACAAGTATCCCATCAAGGACCCTTTTGTGGAGCTGGCAAAGGGATCGATGAACACATTTTTAAACGCCATGACCTATCCGGACAAGACGGTCTATCCTATAGCCAGCACCAATGACGCGGATTTTAGAAATCTCATGGATGTATATATGGATGCCTGTCTGCATCCGAATATTTCCAAGCATCCTGAGATATTCTATCAGGAGGGCTGGCATTATGAGCTAAAGGATGAAAGCAGTCCTCTTACCATAAACGGAGTGGTATACAACGAGATGAAGGGAGCCTTCTCTTCTCCGGATGATGTTCTTTCAAGAACCATATTAAACTCATTGTTCCCGGATACTCCCTATGGCTTTGAATCCGGCGGAGACCCGGAGGTTATTCCAAAGCTTACCTATGAGAAATTCCTAATATTTCATTCCATGTATTATCATCCCTCAAATTCATGGATATATCTTTACGGAGATATGGATTTTGAGGAGCAGCTTACATGGCTTGACAGGGAATATCTTTGCAAATATGACAAAATTGAGCTTGATTCTGAGGTATGCAGGCAAAAGCCCTTCAAAGAGCCGGTAAGGATAGTTTCCAAGTATCCCATTTCAAGCAGTGAGGATGAAAAGGAGGCTACCTACCTGTCATATAACCTTGTGATAGGTGATGTGCTGGATCAGAAGCTTTACCTTGCCTTTGAGCTTTTGGATTATGCCCTTATCTCCTCCCCGGGAGCTCCTGTCAGGAAGGCTCTTATTGACGCCGGTATCGGTAAGGATATCCTTGGGGGCTATGACAACGGAACCCTGCAGCCTGTATTTTCGGTGATCGCAAAGGGTACTGATATAGACAGGGAGCAGGAATTTTTAGATATAATAAAAAGGGTATTTAAGGAGCAGGCTGACGGAGCGCTTGATCACGTATCCCTTACAGCCGCCATCAACAGCACAGAATTCAAGGTCAGGGAAGCGGATTTCGGCTCTTATCCCAAGGGACTTTTGTATGGGCTTAATGCCCTTGACAGCTGGCTGTATGACGAAAAAGAGCCCTTTATGCATCTTGATACCCTTAAGGTGCTGGACGAGCTTAAAGCTGATCTTGAGACCGGATATTTTGAGGAGCTTATCAGGGAGTATCTTGTGGATAATCCACACGGCTCCATCGTTATTGTTGAGCCGAAAAAGGGGCTTAACAAGACAAAGGAAGAGGAGCTGGCAAAGAGCCTTGAAGAGATCAGAGCCGGCATGTCAGAAGACCAGATCAAAAAGCTGATAAGTGATACCGCCCATCTGAAGGAATATCAGTCCACTCCCTCTACACAGGAAGAGCTTATGACACTTCCCATGTTAAAGAGGAGCGACCTCAAAAGGAAGGTAAGACCGCTGTGCCATAAGGTAATGGATGTGGACGGCATTGAGGTGATATACAGCAAGCTGGATACAAGAGGCATAGCCTATCTTTCGATAATGTTCGAGCTGCCGGATATAGACGACATTTCGGTGGAAAAGCTTTCATTTATTACAAGGCTTTTGGGCTACGTGGACACCGAAAACTATTCATATACCGACCTGTCCAACGAGATCAACCTTCATACAGGCGGGATTTCCGTTATTCCAAAGCTTTATACCGCGGATGACGGAAGCTACCGTTTCTTTGTTGAGGTGATGCTCAAATACATCTACGACAAGGAGGATAAGGCTTTTGAGCTGATGGAGGAGATGCTGTTCAGATCCGATTTTTCCGACAAAAAGCGGATAAGAGAGCTTTTGTCCCAGGAGGTATCCTCCATGCAGATGAAGCTTATGTCTACGGGGCACATCCTTTCAGCATACCGGGCAGGCAGCTATTTTGCTGACAATCTGGCAAAGTTAGATGACATATCAGGTATTGCCTACTATGAATATATTAAGAGGCTTGACGCAAATTATGACAGCCAGATCAAGGCTCTTACTAAGGATATTTCTGACATGTGCAGATGGATATTTACACGTGAGCGCATGAAGGTAAATATCATAAGCCAGCAGCAGGGTTATGACAGCATTACAAACAGGCTTGGGGCATTTTGCGATAAGCTGCATGAGCCTTCTTCTTATAAGGATGAGAAGAAAACTGACCACCATCATAATGAGGCTATAAAGACAGCAGCAAAGGTACAGTATGTATCCTGCGCGGGGAATTTCCGCAGGCATGGACACAGCTACAGCGGTGCCATGAAGGTGCTTAAGGTACTGCTTAATTATGAATACTTCTGGCTTAATGTAAGGGTCAAGGGCGGAGCATACGGGTGTATGAGCGTTATTTCAAGGAACGGCAACCTCATGTTTTCCTCCTACCGTGACCCGAATCTTGCCGCCACCTATGAGATATTTGAAAAAACAGCGGATTATCTGGCAGAGTTTGATGCCTCTGACAGGGATATGACAAAGTATGTCATCGGCGCGGTTAGCACGATGGATACGCCTCTTTCACCGGCAGCAGAGGGAATGAGGTCTCTTACGGCTTATATTACAGGAATGAGCGAGGAGCGTCTCCAGAAGGAGAGGGATGAGGTCATAGATGCTGACTGTGGGGATATCCGCGCTCTTGCAGATGCCGTCAGAAGCGCCATTGATGAGCATTATATCTGTACCATCGGCAATGAAAATGTGATAGATGAGAATATAGAGTTATTTGATGAGGCGAGGAGCATATGACCTTAGAGGATTTGTCAGAGGGTTCCGTAAAAAGCGGTTTTGTTACCATAATCGGGCGCCCCAATGTGGGGAAATCCACACTTATTAACCGTCTCGCGGGACAGAAGATCGCCATAACCTCCAACAAGCCACAGACCACCAGAAATAAGATCACGGGGGTATATACGAGAGAGGGAGAGGGGCAGATAGTTTTTGTAGACACTCCTGGTGTTATTAAGGCAAAAAACAAGCTGGGGGAATACATGGTATCTGTCACCAGATCAGCCATACGTGACGTGGATGTGATAGTGTGGATGGTGGAACCGGACGATAATCCTTTAGGGGGAGACAGGGCGATAGCAAAGTCACTAACTGATGTGGATATTCCGGTAATACTTGCCATAAACAAGACAGATACCGTACCAAAGGAAAAGCTGCTGCCAGTGATAGCCGCCTACAAGGATCTGCTAAATTTCGCAGATATTATTCCCATATCCGCAAGGAAGGGGGACGCGACAGATACCTTAGTGGATGTGATCTTTTCCTATCTTCCCTATGGGCCGATGTTTTACGACGAGGATACGGTAACGGATCAGCCCCAGAGGGCGCTTGTGGCAGAATTTATCCGGGAGAAGGCGCTTCATGCTCTGGATCAGGAGGTGCCTCACGGGATTGCGGTTTCGGTTGATTCCATGAAAAAAAGACCGCACAAGCCCATGTATGACATAGATGCCACCATAATCTGTGAAAAGGAATCACACAAGGGCATAATCATAGGCAAGGGCGGCAGCATGCTCAAAAAGATCGGTACTAACGCGAGGTATGAAATAGAAAAGATGCTGGAAGCAAAGGCCAATCTTTCACTTTTTGTCAAGGTGAAAAAGGACTGGAGGGATAGCGATTACCTTGTGGCAAATTTCGGATATAACGAGGAAGGAAATTGACAGGACAGATCACTTTGACCGGCATGGTATTGTCAAGTATGCCGGTGGGTGAATACGACAGGAGGATTGTACTCCTCACCAAAGAGCGGGGTAAGGTATCCGCCTTTGCAAGAGGGGCAAGAAGGCCCAAAAGCTCCCTTGTGGCAGCGACAAATCCCTTTGTAAGCGGCGATTTTGAGGCCTTTGAGGGAAGGGACTCCTACACTATCCATTCAGCCTCCATCAAGAATTATTTTGCTGAGCTGACCTCTGATATTTCTCTCGTATGGTATGGTTATTATTTTTTAGAGATAGCGGATTATTTCTCATTGGAGAACAATGACGAGACCCAGAGACTGATACTGTTGTATCAGGCCTTCCGGGCGCTTTTGATGGAGCAGTTTGACCCGGAATTTGTAAGAAGCGTATATGAATTTAAAACACTTGTGATCAACGGGGAATATCCCGATGTATTCAGATGCGGCGGCTGCGGCCGCGAAGATGGATTAGAGTACATCTCCATAGAGGGCAGGCATGTTATATGCAATGACTGTCACAGCAGACTTAATGGACATCCCATATCAGCTTCGGTGCTGTATGCTTTGCAATACATTGCGGCGACACCGCCGGCAAAGCTCTTCTCATTTAAAATGAGTGAGGCCGCGGCAGAGGAATTTGGGAGTCTGGTAAGGGAATATTATAAAAGCTTTGTAAAAAGAGAGTTTAAGAGCGAAGAGTTTTTAGACCTGTAACCGGAGTAACAAAATGACTGCGAACAGACAAAGAAGAGAACAATTTCACAGGGCGTCAAGAGGGAATATGACCAGGGAACAGGCAATGCTGCGCCGTAAAAAGGAGAGGATGGTTATCCTCAAAAGGCGCAGACGCAGGCTTATAACCGCTATGCTTGCTGTAGTGGCAGCCATTGCCCTGTTCGTGTATTACCTTCTGGGCGGATTTGAAAAGAAGGCGACAGAAACCACCCTCACGGTAAAGGACGACGGGAGCATAGTTTTTGAAGAAATAGAGGCCTGGGATAACGAATCCACCAAGGGGCAGATAGCTGATTTCGCTAAAGAGACCATAAATGAATACAACGACAGCAAGGATGCAAAGGGCAGGATAAAATACAAGGGCTGTGAGGTAAAGAACGGTCTGGTATACCTTAAGACGATCTATGATGATGCCGAGACCTATGCGGATTTTACAGGACTTGACTTATTCTGCGGAACAGTTCAGGAAGCATCAGCCGAAGGCTATGACTTTAACTGCTCCTTTGTTTCGGTTGAAAACGGAAAGAAAAAGGACAATGCCGAGATGTCGGATATCACGAAAGCCTCTGACGCAAGTGTTGTGATCACGGATCAGGCAATGGCGGTGTCACTGCCACAGGACGCGGACTACATAAGTGATGAGTCAACGGGAATAGAAAACGCAAGATTAGTGCGTATCAGTGACAATGTAAGAACTTATATTATTTACGGTAAATGATGGAGGACAGCCAAAATGGAAAAAAGTATGGACAAGATCGTAGCTCTTTGCAAGAACAGGGGATTTATCTATCCGGGCTCCGAAATTTACGGAGGGCTTGCAAATACATGGGATTATGGTAATCTGGGTGTTGAGTTAAAGAACAATGTAAAAAGGGCATGGTGGAAAAAGTTTATTCAGGAAAACCCTTACAATGTTGGCGTTGATTGTGCTATCCTTATGAATACACAGACCTGGCACGCTTCCGGACATCTGGGAGGATTTTCCGATCCTCTTATGGATTGCCGCGAATGCCATGAGAGATTTCGGGCTGACAAGCTCATCGAAGATTATGCCAACGATAACGGTGTTACACTGGAGAACTCAGTAGATGGCTGGACAAAGGAGGAGATGGAGAGCTTCATCAGGGACAACAATATTGCCTGCCCTTCCTGCGGCAAGCATAATTTCACCGAGATCAGGCAGTTTAACCTTATGTTCAAGACCTTCCAAGGCGTAACGGAGGATGCAAAGGATGTGGTATATCTTCGACCGGAGACGGCACAGGGGATATTTGTCAATTTCAAGAATGTTCAGCGTACAAGCCGCAAGAAGCTGCCCTTTGGCATCGGTCAGATAGGTAAATCCTTCAGGAATGAGATAACCCCCGGTAACTTTACCTTCCGTACCAGAGAATTTGAGCAGATGGAGCTGGAGTTCTTCTGCGAACCGGGCACTGACCTTGAGTGGTTTGAATACTGGAGAGGCTTCTGCAGGGACTGGCTTATCTCGCTTGGCATAAAGGAAGAAGAGATGAGGCTTCGTGACCATGATCCGGCAGAGCTTGCCTTCTATTCCAAGGGAACCACCGATATAGAGTTCCTCTTCCCCTTCGGCTGGGGCGAGCTTTGGGGCATAGCTGACAGGACGGATTACGACCTGAAGCAGCATATTGAGACCTCAGGAGAGGATCTGACATACTTTGATGATGCTAAGGGCGAGCGGTTCATACCTTACTGTATTGAGCCTTCCCTGGGGGCTGACCGTGTGGTTCTTGCCTTCCTCTGCGCGGCATATGATGAGGAAAATATCGGAACAGAGGAAAAGCCCGATATGAGGACGGTTCTGCATTTCCATCCCGCCATAGCTCCGGTAAAGGTAGGAGTTCTTCCTCTGTCCAAGAAGCTTGCGGAGGGTGCCGAGAAGGTTTATACTGAACTATCAGGTTACTTTAACTGTGAATATGACGACAGGGGTAATATCGGCAAGAGATACCGCCGTCAGGATGAGATAGGAACACCCTACTGCGTCACCTATGACTTTGATTCAGAGGAGGATGGCTGCGTTACCGTAAGGGAGCGTGATACCATGGAGCAGGAGAGGGTTAAGCTGACCGAGCTTAAGGCTTATCTGGAAGAGAGGCTTTTATTTTAAGAGGAGATGATCATAAATGAAGCAGCTTCTGTTTGAGATATACAATAAAGAGGCACTGTCTAATGCCGTTAACAGCATAAGAAAAGACCTGGAGGGCAGAAGCTACAGCTCTTTGCTCTTTCATATGTACTGCGGATTGGATGATGAGGATTGGATACTTGAAATAAGGGATACTCTGGCACAGGCCTTTCCCAGAGCGGAGCTGTGCGGTGTTTCTTCCCACGCGGAGATCATCAAGGGTTCACTTACAGATCCGGTAATACTGCTTTCCGCCATGATATTTGAAAAAACCGAGACAAGGGTTTTCTTTTTCCCGGATATTTTAGATAACGAAGCAGATTACGGCAGGCAGGTAAGGAATATAATAGATGACTCTGCCGACATAAAGGCATGTGAGATACTGATGCAGGGCGCGCCACTTGATTCTCTCGCGTTTTTAAATGAACTGGAGCAGTGTAGAAAAGACGTAAAGATATTTGGCGGCTATCCCATAAGTCATGAGGTGGAGGGCGGCAGACGCTTCCTTGTAACAGAAGGCGGAATATTTGACAATGCCATTGTACTGGTGGTTTATTCAGGTGAAGCTTTTCATATTGACGTGGGATATACCGCAGGCTGGAAGCCTCTTGGCAGAACCTTTACGGTTACGAAGGCGCACAAGAACACGCTGTATTCCGTAGACAATTTCGATGCTTCAGAGCTTTATAAGAAATACCTTGATATAGATCTGGATGAGGATTTTGTGACAAATACCATGGAATTCCCGCTTTTGGCGGAGGATGACGGCAGAAAGATGCTTCGTCATTGTGTTGCTGGAACGGAAGAAGGTACATTAGAGCTTGCCGGCTACATCAGGGAGGGGATGACCGTTACCATGGCTTATGGTGATCCTACAGAGATAGTGGCGGAGGTTGACGTTCGGGCAGAGCAGGTAAGGCAGTTTGAGCCTGAGGCTGTACTGATATACACCTGTACCATGCGCAAGATCTTCTGGAATTATTTTATTAATAATGAGATGGCTCCTTTCCAGAAGCTGGCTGAGACCTGCGGCTTCTGTACAGGCGGCGAGCTGAACAGAGATCCGGAGTCCGGCAATATAATGTGGCATAATATCACCATGCTTACCATTGCCATGCGTGAGGGTGAAAAGACCGGCAGGGAAATAGCTCCGGTAAGGGTGGATGCTTCACAGATGCACGGGCAGGCATCCCTTGTCAACAGGCTTACAACCCTTGTAAGGGTTACCTCAAAGGAATTAAGGGAGACTCTTGGAGACCTTGAGGAAGCCAACAAAAAGCTTTTGCATATGGCAACAGTGGACGAGCTTACCGCGCTGTTCAACCGCCGTGAGATAGAAAGAAGGATCAATGCTGCCATAGACGAGGCAGAGAAAACAGGCAGACAGGTTGCCCTTGTTATGATGGATGTGGACCATTTCAAGCGTGTCAACGATACCTACGGCCATGAGACCGGTGATAAGATATTAGAGGGTGTAGCAGCCGTGCTTAACGCGACTGTAAAGGAATATGACGGAGAAGCGGTAGGACGCTGGGGAGGCGAGGAATTCTTCCTGCTGATGCCGGGGACTTCTCTTGAAGAGGCAGTTGAGAGGGCTGAGGAGATACGCCAGACCGTTGAGCTATATCCCTTCCCCAAGGTCAGACGGCTGACTTGCAGTCTGGGAGTTACGGTTACAACCGGAGGAGAGGACAAAAAGGCCATCTACACCCGTGTAGACAATGCTCTGTATGAGGCAAAGGAAAGCGGCCGTAACAGGGTTGTGGTAGGAGAAGCAAGACATAATCCCAAGGAGTAGTAAATTTTACTTGCGTATGGCGACAAGATATGATAGAATAGGTCGGTCGCAAAGGAGGTGAATACATTGGCTAATATCAAATCTGCAAAAAAGCGCATACTTGTTACAGCGACAAAGACAGATCGTAACAAGGCTATCCGTTCGAGAGTTAAGACCAGCATCAAGAAGGTAGAGGCTGCAGTGGCAGCAAAGGACCCTCAGACAGCTGAGAGCGCTCTTCGTCTGGCTACGAAGGAGATCAGCATGGCTGCGTCCAAGGGCATCTACCACAAGAACAACGCTGCTCATAAGGTATCCCGTCTTGCCAAGGCTGTAAACAGCATAGG
>CAJOFN010000001.1 GCA_905233905.1 uncultured Lachnospiraceae bacterium | reverse complement strand
CTGCGACCTTACCCTTGATATCATAGAGGAGTCGATGAGGGGTATTACCGTAGGAAAGACCGGCGCAGTAATTCTTACCGCTTCTGACGGTACATATATCTACAATCCCAACGATGAATCCGCGGCAGCCAACGGCGTAAAGATAACGGAGGACAGTTCGGGCATAGCTGAAGCAGGCGCAACTGTGATGGCTTCTGAGAGCGGTATCACAAGCTTCACCGGCGGCGGATTGGATTGCAATCTTTATTTTGCAACCATTCCGGATGTCAATTGGAAGCTCGCGCTGGTGATGCCTTTGAATGAGATCAACGCGCCCATAAAGCGCATGACTGTGATCTCGGTTGCTATCTGTGTCATAGCCATAATAATCTGTGTTGTGGTTATCTTTATTCAGGCAAGCGGCATTGCAAGCGCCATGAGGCAGGTTCGCAAATTTGCCAAGGACCTCGCGGGAGGAGACTTTACCGTAGACAAGATATCCATATCCCGCAGGGATGAGATTGGTCAGATGAGTGACTCTCTAAACGAGATGTATGAGAACAACAGCGATGTTATACGCAATATCTCTATTGGTTCTGGCAAGGTAAATACATCCTCGAATCAGCTTGATCAGGTGGCTGTCAGCCTAAGCAGCCGCTTCTCCAACATTCAGGATTCAATGATCCGTGTTAATGATGCCATGACCAATACCGGCGCGGCGACGGAGCAGGTGTCGGCTTCAGCCAATGAGGTAAATGCATCTGTCATGCGTCTTGCAGAGGAGACAGAGAAGACCGCCGAAGAGGTTGAAAAGATTCAGGCAAGAGCCAGGGAGATAGTCAAGAACAGCAAGCAGTCAAGCGCCAACGCCATTGCCATTGCCGAACAGCGCGGAAGGGAGCTTAAGGAAGCCTCCGAAAAGGCAAAGGTTGTTGAAGAGATAGGGACTTTGGCGGATTCCATCGCGGATATTGCCAGCCAGATCAACCTCCTCTCCCTGAACGCATCCATAGAGGCAGCCAGAGCAGGTGAGCACGGCAAGGGCTTTGCAGTAGTAGCAAGTGAGATCAACAACCTCGCAATGGAGACAAAGGAGGCAGTTGACAGGATTCAGGAGACCATCAGCGCCATACAGGAGGCCTTCACCTCGCTTGATGAGAGCTCCGGTCAGCTTCTGTCCTTTGTACAGGAGACGGTTACTCCTGACTACGACAACTTCATTGAGATAGGACGCCAGTACGGAGAGGATGCCCAGTCCTTTGGTCAGATGTCAGAGCAGGTTGCTGAGATGGTGGACTACATCAAGGAATCCATGGAACAGGTCAATGCTGCTGTTGCCAGCATAGCAGAATCCGCCACAGAGACAGCAAGCTCATCCTCAGAGGTTACGGAGACTGTCAATGAGGTGTCGGGAATGGTGGATGACGTATCAGATATGGCAGTGGAACAGAAGAGCGTATCTGACGATCTTTCCAGCATAGTAAGCCAGTTCAATCTTTCAGATGAATAAGTATGATCATTCATACGATAATAAAAAAGCCTGCCGCGTTTGGCTTCGCGGCAGGCTTTTTTCCTGTTTATCTGTTCGATCTTCTCCAGATGTTCATCTTTTCGGCTTCCTTTATCAGGTCGTCCCTGAAATCGGGATGCGCTATTGAGATAATGGCTTCTGCCCTCTCCCATGCGGACATACCCTTGAGATTGATCATACCGTACTCCGTAACCAGGTACATTGTCTGGGGTCTGGTATCGGTAACGGCAGAGCCTTCGACAAGAGTAGGTCTTATCCGGCTGTGCGCAACCCCCTGCTTGTCGGTAAAGGTGGAAGAGAGACAGATAAAGCTTTTGCCGCCATCTGACAGATATGCGCCAAGCACAAAGTCCATCTGTCCGCCGGCTCCGGAGATCTGGCGTATTCCTGAGGACTCTGCGGAGATCTGTCCGTAAAGATCCACATCCACCGCGTTGTTGATGGAGACGAAATTGTCTATCTGTCCGATAACCCTTGCGTCGTTGGTATAATCAACAGGCGCGCTCATTATGGCAGGATTGTCATTGACATAGTCGTAAAGCTTCTTTGTGCCGGCACCGAAGGCGAAGGCCTGTCTGAAACGATCTATGCTCTTTTTGGCGCCGGTGATCTTGCCTGCGTTGGCGATGTCAACAAAGGCGTCCACGTACATCTCGGTATGAACGCCAAGATCCTTGAGATCGGATTCGGCTATCATCTGGCCGATGGTGTTGGGCATGGAGCCTATGCCAAGCTGCAGGCATGCGCCGTTGGGGATCTCTGAAACAACTAACTCTGCTACCTTCTTATCTACCTCTGTGGGAGCGCCCCCCGCGGGAAGCTCGCCGATGGCAGGGTTGTCGCCCTCAACTATCATGTCAACCTGACTGATATGGATATCGGCTTCAAAACCTCCGAGGCATCGGGGCATGTTCTTGTTCACCTCTACGATGATCTTGTCGGCGGTTTCACAGACAGCCATCATATGGGAAGCGCTGGGACCGAAGTTGAAATATCCGTGGGCATCCATAGGAGCAACCTGGAACATTGCAACATTGGGATGCTCAATGTATTTGCGGTAATATTTGGGAAGCTCGGAATATTTCAAGGGCGCGTAATATGACAGACCGCGGTTTATAAGCTTGCGCTCTACTCCGCTCATATGCCAGGAGTTCCAGCAGAAATGCTCGCCTGCGTCCTCCCTGTCAAAAATGGCGGGGGTGTGGAAAAGGATTCCACCGCGGATCTTTACATCCTGAAGCTCGTCTGTACGGCCCGCGAGAGCCTTATCCAAAGCCTCAGGGGTGCCTGCGCACCAGCCGTAGTCAACCCAGTCGCCGGATTTGACACATTTTACAGCTTCGTCTGCGGATACCAGCTTCTGCTGATATTCTTTTTCATAGTTCATAATCTTTCCTCCATAAATATATTTATAATTTTGAACCCGGCTACCATCATAACATATAGTAAAAAAAAATACAAAAACCCCTATGCCTGTGATATAATACACTTTGAGTTTTATCTGAACAAATCTTAAGAACAAAGGAGTTATCAGATGAGTGCATTTATAAGCAGCTTTATCAGCTATGTGATAGAAATGGTTTGCCTTGTGGCATTGGGACTTTGCGGAGGCTATGTAGGTTACCGCCTCAGCAAGCGTAAACATTCAGAGCAGGCAGAGGGTAAGTGAGATGATCAGTGGAGTTAATGAATTAAGGCGCAGCTTTCTGGAATTTTTTGAGAGCAAGGATCACCTTGCCATGCCAAGCTTTTCTCTGATCCCGGACAATGACAAGAGTCTTCTTCTGATCAATGCCGGAATGGCTCCCTTAAAGCCTTATTTCACAGGCAGGGAGATTCCGCCCAGGAAGCGGGTATGTACCTGCCAGAAATGCATCCGTACCGGGGATATTGACAATGTAGGCAGGACTGCCAGACATCTTACCTTCTTTGAGATGCTTGGTAATTTTTCATTTGGCGATTACTTCAAGAAGGAAGCCATCCATTGGACCTGGGAATATCTTACAGAGGTCTTAGGGCTTTCGCCTGACCGCCTGTATCCATCCATTTACGGGGAGGATGAGGAAGCTTTTGCGATCTGGCACGAAGATATAGGCATAGAAGCTGACAGGATAAAGCGCTTTTACCGCGACCCAGAGACCGGGGAGTGCGACAATTTCTGGGAGCATGGCGCAGGACCTTGCGGTCCCTGTTCAGAGGTATATTACGACAGGGGAGAACGCTACGGCTGCGGCAAGCCCACCTGCGGCGTAGGCTGTGATTGTGACCGTTACATGGAGGTCTGGAACAACGTATTCACCCAGTTCGACGGTGACGGCAAGGGCAACTACACAGAGCTTACCCAGAAGAACATAGATACCGGTATGGGTTTGGAGAGACTTGCGGTTGTGATGCAGGACGTTGATTCCGTCTTTGACATAGATACCATGAAGGCTATCCGTGACAAGATCTGCGAGCTTTCCTCAAAGACCTATCAGACCAACGAGGATGACGATGTTTCCATCCGTCTTATCACCGACCATATCCGTTCCGCGACCTTCATGGTCTGTGACGGAATATTACCTTCCAACGAAGGAAGGGGCTATGTACTGCGTCGCCTCATCAGAAGGGCTGCCCGTCATGGCAGGATATTGGGGATAGACGGCCTGTTTTTGGCAGAGCTTTCAGCTACGGTCATAAGTGAGAGCAAGGACGGCTATCCGGAGCTTTCAGACAAGCAGCAGTTCATCTTCAAGGTTTTATCAGAGGAAGAGGACAAATTCAATCACACCATAGATCAGGGACTTGCTATTTTAGATGACCTGACTTCAAAGCTTAAAGCTGGGGGCAAGGATACCTTAGATGGAGAGGATGCCTTCAGGCTGTACGATACCTATGGTTTCCCCCTTGATCTTACAAGGGAGATATTATCCGAGAGCGGTTTTGAGGTAGATCTTAAGGGTTTTGATGAGGCAATGGACAGGCAGAGAGCCACAGCTCGTGCCGCTCGCAAGGAGACCAACTACATGGGCAAGGACGCCTCTGTTTATGATGAGCTTGATCCTGCCATCACCTCATGCTTTATCGGTTACGACCATCTTACAGGCAGATCACGTATAACAGCCCTGACAGGCGAAGAGGAGGTCGTAGCGGTCCTTAATATCGGGGAAACAGGCACGATCATCACAGAGGATACGCCTTTCTATGCCACAATGGGCGGACAGACGGGCGATACAGGCCTTATCAACGCAGGGGATGCTGTTTTTGAGGTGGCTGACACCATAGGTCTTGCCGGCGGCAAGGTAGGGCATGTAGGAAAGGTGACAAAGGGCTGCTTTAGCCTGGGCGATGATGTCAGTTTAGAGGTTGACTCAGCCAGACGTGCTTCCATCGCCAGGAACCACAGCGCCACCCATCTTCTCCAGAGAGCTCTCCGTGAGGTGTTGGGAGAGCATGTACAGCAGGCAGGAAGCCTTGTTACGGATGAGAGGCTGAGATTCGACTTCACTCATTTTTCGGCAATGTCCGAAGAGGAGCTTGAAAGGGTCGAAAAGCTTGTAAACGAGCGCATAGCAAAGGGCGTAGACGTGGTAACCCGTATCATGACCCTGGATGAGGCAAAGAAGAGCGGCGCTATGGCGCTTTTCGGTGAGAAATACGGTGATGAAGTGCGGGTGGTTTCCATGGGAGATTACTCTACAGAGCTTTGCGGCGGTACCCATGTTGCAAATACCTCGGACATTACCGCGTTTAAGATAATTTCAGAATCAGGCATAGCCAGCGGCACAAGGCGTATAGAGGCTATTACCGGAAGCGCTGTCCTTGAGCATTACAGAGGCATAGAAAAGGCTGCCATCCGGGCAGCGGCGCTTCTTAAGACCACTCCTGCCGGACTTGCCGAGCGGATAGAGGCGCTTACAGGTGAGATAAAAGCTCTTTCCCGTGAACTCGAAAGCCTAAAGGCTGCCAAAGCCCTTGACGCGCTTGGTGATGTATCAGAAGGAACAAAGGAAATAGGCGGCGTGTCTGTCGTACTAAGGAAGCTTGATGGCGTAGGCGGCAAGGATCTTCGGGGTCTCGGGGACGACATCAAGAACCGCATTGGAGAAGGCATAATCGTATTGGCTTCAGCCGACGGAGGCAAGGTTAATCTTCTTGCCATGGCAACCGACGAAGCCCAGGCAAAGGGAGCCCATGCAGGCAACCTCATAAAACGCATAGCTTCCCTTGTAGGCGGAGGCGGAGGCGGACGCCCCGGCATGGCACAGGCAGGAGGCAAGAATCTGGCAGGCATAGATGATGCCCTTGCCGAGGCTGAGAATGTAATAAAAGAAATGGTAGGCTGATGGAAACAACAGAAACAGTCAAAGAAAATAAAATGGGGGTCGAGCCCATAGGAAAGCTTCTGCTTACAATGTCGACCCCTATGATGGTATCCATGCTGGTACAGGCCATGTATAATATCGTGGATTCTGTTTTCGTTGCCATGCTTTCAGAGGATGCCTTGACGGCAGTTTCTCTGGCATTCCCCATCCAGAATCTTATGATATCCTTCGGTGTGGGTACGGGAGTAGGCGTTAATTCCCTGGTATCCCGTCATCTCGGAGAGAAGAAATTCGACAGAGCCAATTCTGTTGCGGTTCATGGCCTGAGGCTTGCGGCTATTCACTATGTGATATTTGCGGTACTGATCGTGCTTATCGCAAAGCCCTTCTTTTCTGTACAGACAGATGATCCCACGATAGTGTCATACGGAGTCACCTACACCACCATAGTAGGTATATGCGGCGTGGGAATGTTCGCTCAGACCATGCTGGAGAAGATCCTCACATCCACGGGCAAGACCTTCTTTGCCATGATAACGCAGCTTGCGGGAGCGATAACAAACATAATAATGGACCCTCTTCTGATCTTCGGGATCGGCCCTTTCCCCAAAATGGGAGTTGCGGGAGCGGCCCTTGCCACCATTTTCGGACAGATATTGGGTTCTTCAATAGCGGTATACTTAAATGTCTTCCACAACAGGGAGATCACTATCTCCTTCAGGGAAAGCAAATTTTCACCTGAAATTGTTTCAAGCATCTATGGTATAGGCATACCTTCCATATTCATGTCCGCGGTCGGCTCAATAATGACCTTCGGTCTGAACAAGATACTGGTGTCATTTTCTTCTACCGCGGTAGCGGTATTCGGAGTGTATTTCAAGCTCCAGAGCTTTGCTTTCATGCCTGTGTTTGGCCTCAACAACGGGATGATGCCCATAGTCTCCTACAACTACGGAGCAGCTAATCCCAAGCGCATTATGCAGACGATACGCATAGCAACCATCACGGCAGTTGCGCTTCTGTGGACATGCTTTGGGATATTTCAGTTATTCCCGGCAAAGCTTCTGCTGCTGTTTTCGGCATCCGAGAACATGCTTTCCATAGGCGTTCCTGCTCTTCGGATAATAAGCATAAGCTTTTTGTTTGCCGGGATATCAATAGTAAGCATCTCCATCTGCCAGTCAATGAAGCATGCCCAGTTCGGACTGATCGTATCCATAAGCCGTCAGCTCCTTGTGCTGCTTCCCGTGGCATATTTCCTTTCGAGGTTTGGCAGGGTTGAGCTGGTATGGTGGTCATTCCCGGTGGCAGAGCTTGTTTCTCTTACAATGTGTCTTTGCTTTGTAAGATATGTACTCAACAAAGAGGTAAAACCTCTGTATAACAGATAATACTCATGTTTAATAACCGTTGTTACATCAATGACAAATGGCTGTACTATGATAAATGGCAGGATGGCATAACAGAGGGGATAGCTTTAGACGGAACAGAGGTCAGGCTTCCCCACAGTGTATGTATGCTGCCGTTTCATTATTATGACGAGAAAGAAGTCTATAAGGTATGCGGTTACAGAAGGACCTTCAGGGCTCCAGTGGAATGGAAAAGGAAGAGGCTGCTGCTCACCTTTGAGGGGGCAGCCCACCGCTGTGAGGTTTTTATCAATTCTTCTTTTGCTGGGGAGAGTTCATGCGGATACAATTCCTTTACCATGGATATTACGGAGCTTGTCAATATCGGCGCAGCCAACAGCATCACTGTAAAGCTTGATACAAGGCTTGATCTGCCACAGCCGCCCTTTTATAAGGGACTTGAGGCTGTTACCTTCGGCGGCCTGCACGGGGATGTCTACATAGAAGCAAGAGACCCTGTGTATATGAGCGATATATTTTTAAACCCTACCCTGCAGGAGATTCCCAAGACCAGGGGAATGAGCTTGAAAAGGCTTCAGGAGGTTACTGTTGCCGGCCGTATCACCACCGTTGTATCTCTTTCAGACAGGGGCAGGGCAAGAGCCGAAGAACACAGGCTTTTTATCTGCCAGTTTTTGAACGGGAAACAGATATCCAACCAGCCCCTGGCTCCAAATGGAAGCACGACCACCCTTGCCGGAAAGGTGCATATCTGGGATACGGCATCGCCCCGGCTTTATGAACTTAAGACAGAGCTTAGGCTTGACGGAGAGACGGTAGATACCGATATTTCGACTATAGGCTTTAGGATGCTCTCCTGGAAGCCGTCAGGGTTTTATTTAAACGGCAGGCGGCTTGTCCTCCGTGGCCTTAACCGCAGACAGACCTGGCCCTATGTTGGTCTTGCTATGCCAAAAAGCATCCAGGCGGAGGATGCAAGGATATTAAAACAGGAGCTGGGCTGCAATGCCGTAAGGTGCTGTGACGGCTCCCCTTCCTCCCATTTTATTGATGCCTGTGATAAATACGGTCTGCTGGTGTTCTGCGATGTCTATGGCAGAGCCTTTGATAATGAGGATGACTGGCGCGGCGCGGCGATGGAAGCTGCCATCGGTATGGTGCGGGCTCATCGCAGCCACCCAAGCGTTATGCTGTGGGGTATTGGATACCAGGGAGTATCGGACGCAGACTGGAAGAAAGAGCTTCATCAGGCAGTAAAAACCTTAGACCCCTCCAGATACACGGCGGCAACCACCTCCCTTCGCATGGAGGAGATTTTGGAGGAGGTGTATGCCTATGAGGACTATTCAGGCACCCAGGAGGAAGCCTTTGTACAGCCCAAAGCCGCTGTTACCTCCGACCGCAAAAAGGCTTACATCATAAGCTCTTACGGTGGCTATCAGTCACCTGCAAAGCCGGGCTCTTCCCCACCGGTCATGACCGCGCAGATGCTGTGCCACGCATCCATACTTAATTCCATCGCGTCTGAGGATAGTATCTCAGGAGGCTTTGGGGCTGATATGTGCGACCATAACGCAAGGAGGATAACGGCATCTGACGATGGGATACGTTCTTACGGGGTTATGGATGCCTTCCGCAATCCCAAATACGCGGCGTGGGTGTATGCCGCAGCCTCCGGCAGGGGCAATGTGCTGTTTGTCTCATCCCATATGAACAGGCGCCAGAATCCGGGCAGAGTTTACGGCAATGTATACATTGTCACCAATGCTGACAGAGTGGCAATGTACTGTGACGGCATCCGCATAAAGGATTATGCTTCCTCTGAAGCGGTTTTCTCTTCAATGAGGCATGGTCCTATTGAGATAGACAACTATACAATAGAAGAGGACGGACGCCTTGACATGGATCGCAGGGAGGATAAGCTGCTTTCCAGGTATCTCAATGAAAGGGTGAAGGGTGCCGGAGCCAATTCAGCGGTTATGGGAATAACAGGCACCATTTTAAAAAGGATATATAAGCTATCGGATGAAAAGTTAGATAATATATACAGCCGGTATTTTGACGCAGGTGATACAAGAAGCTTCAAATTTGAAGCCATACAGGATGACAGGGTTGTTTCTGCCGTTATAAAAGAACCCTCCAACAGCATGAGGCTCGGTGTCAGGCTCAGCAAGGACGAGCTTGTTGAGGAGCTTACCTACGATGTTATTGCCGTAAGGGTCGGGGTATTCGATCAGAATGACAATGTACTCGAGGACTATGACGGTTACCTGCGATGTGAGATAAAGGGGCCTGCTGCTCTGATAGGAGGCGATACCGTTTTCAGAGGCGGCAGGTGCGCCTTTTATATAAAGTCATTAAACAGAGCAGGAGAGGCAATGGTCAGTCTCTTTGCTGACGGTTTAAAGCCGGTTCACATATCTGTTCCGGTTAAGGTCAGCGAAAAAGAGGGATTGGAGGTTTGATAAGGAAGTGTTAAAACCGGGAACTTTCATGGAACTAAAGATAAAAGGCAGGACGGAGCATGGACTGTACCTTGTTGATCCCAAAGAAGGGGAAGGACGGCCGGGGGAAAAGGTGCTGCTTCCAAACCGCTATGTCACAGATGCTATGTCCAGGGGAGAGTCTGTAAGGGTGTTTTTGTACCTGGATTCGGACGACAGGCTGGTTGCTTCAACCGATGAGCCCCTTATTACCCTTGATGAGGTGTCGCTGCTTACAGTAAAACAGGTGTCAAAGATAGGGGCATTTTTAGACTGGGGCCTGCCAAAGGATCTGTTCATGCCCTTTAAGGAAATGACAAGGCATCTGCAGGAAAAAGAGCAGGTGCTTGTCCGTCTTTATATTGACAAGAGCAACAGGCTGGCTGCAAGCATGAAAAAGCTTTATCACTATTTATCCACTGACTCCCCATATACCATCGGGGATGAGGTAGAGGGCAGGATATACGAGTTCGGCCATGATTTTGGCACATTCGTGGCAGTAGATGACAGATACTCCGCCATGCTCCCAAAGCACGAGGATATGAGGGAGCATAAGATCGGCGATGTGATCCACGCAAGGGTCTTTGGTGTCAAAAAGGACGGCAAGCTTGATATTACCACAAAGAAAAAAATAAAAGAACAGATCAGCTCAGACGCCGATGTGGTGCTGGAGATACTGGATTCCTACGCCGGAGTGCTCCCTTTTACGGAACGCGCCGGGGCGGAGGTTATATTCCGGGAGACCGGGCTGTCCAAGAATGCCTTCAAGCGTGCGGTGGGAAGATTGTACAAGGAAAGAAAGATAATTGTAGATGATGGAGTTATAAGAAGGGCATGACCATGAAAATACCCCGGTTCTTGCGAACGGGGTACCTTCATTTCCGATGTCCTTTATACTTGGATGTCAATATTGCTCCCGATATCGGGGTTTACCGACGATTCAAGTATAGAGGCTGCGCTTTGTCCCTGCATATCCATGGTGTCTAATGCCATTCCAAGAACCGCGGTTCCGAGATCCTGCATCAGATTAGCCTGTGACATATACATGGACATGGAAGCGATGCTTGAGACATCCATGTCTGCCTCCCTTCCTGCGAAACGATCGTTACATTTTCGATTATTACATGATAATTAACTAAAGTCAAATATAAGAGGTGCAAAATGAAAGATATAGCTATAATCGGCAACGGACCAGCAGGCCTTTCGGCTGCAATATATGGAAGGCGCGCTGGAAGGAGCGTGGTTGTGGTGTCTGATTCCCCAGGCGGAGGCGGACAGATAGCCACCACCTATGAGGTTGACAATTATCCAGGGCTTATGGGCATAGGCGGCATGGAGCTTGGGGATAAATTTTTAGAGCATGCCAAAAGCTTTGAGCCCGAATTTGTTCTTGGAAGAGTTACCGCCATAAGGGATGAGGGCAGCCATAAGAGCCTTGTTCTGGATAACGATACTACAATAGCTGTTAGGGCCGTGATAATAGCCGCAGGCGCAGAGCATAACGAGCTTAAGGTGCCGGGTGAAAAAGAGCTTAAGGGGATGGGAGTATCATACTGCGCAACCTGCGACGGAGCCTTTTTCAGAAACAGGATCGTTGCGGTTGTGGGAGGTGGTGACGTTGCATTAGGAGACGCCCTGTTTTTGTCCAGATTTGCCTCAAAGGTGATACTCATCCACAGAAGAGATGAGTTCCGGGGAGCACGCCGGCTTCAGGATAAGGTTTTTGAGGCGGAGAATATTGAGATAATGTATGACACCATTGTTACTGAGATCAGGGGAAAGGACGCGGTTGAAGGCATTATAGCCCAAAATGTTAAAACAAACGAAGAGCAGGAGGTTCCGGTAAACGGGGTATTCATAGCCGTAGGCATACATGCGGGCCTTGATGGCATTGACGGTCTCCCGGAGAGGGATGAGGCAGGCTACATAATAGCAGACGAGACCTGCAAGACCTCCATTCCCGGAATCTACGCTGCGGGAGATGTCCGCACCAAGCCTCTGAGACAGGTAGTAACAGCCGTTGCAGACGGCGCTAATGCGATCACATCCATCGAGGGCATACTGTAGGTAACAGGTTAGCGATCAGTACGTGGCTGCAACAGAAAATGTTACAAAAATGTAAAAAACATAGTTGACATTGAAAATATACATGTTATAATAGCGAAGTAACAAATCTTAACAAAATTGTAACAAAACACAAACGGGTTCATAACAGTTGGAGGTTATTTCGCAATGAATCGCAATCAGAAGGCAGCAGCAGTCACCTATGGATTAGCAGCGGGAGCGATGGCTCTTGCAAGCGGTATGACTGTCAATGCTGCACCGGTAGCCGGCGCTACAGCGATGGCATCTACAGACGCTGACACAGTCGAGGAATATTCTTACTCAACCGTAGCCGGAGCCAACCAGATCATGGCTCAGCTCGTAGCCACAGCCGACAAGAAGGTCGAGGAGGAAGAGGCTGCCAAGGAAGCGGCAATGGTAGCAAGGCTTGCTGCCGAGCTTAAGAAGATCGAAGATGTTGCGATTGCGAATGTTAATGATTATGTTAATGTACGTGCCAAGGCCGATCAGAATTCAGAGGCTGTAGGCAAGCTCTACGCTGACAACTTTGCCAAGGTTGAAAAGGTTAAGGGCGACTGGTACAAGATAACCTCCGGTAATGTTACAGGCTATGTAAACGGTGACTACTTAAAGGTAGGCGATAAGAAGGCTATCAAGTCCGCAAGCCGTACAGTAGCCAAGGTCAACGCTGATTCTCTCTATGTCAGGAACGAAATGTCCAAGGACTCCGATGTCATTGCCATGGTTCCCAACGGAGATGACCTTACTGTTATTGATGACTCAAATAAAAAGGACGGATGGATCAAGGTATCCGTTGATGGCGGTGAGGGTTATGTCGCTGCCGATTATGTAAAGATAGAAGATCAGTTCTCTTATGGTGAGACAGTAGAGGAAGAGCGTATTAGAGAAGAGGCTCAGCTTCGTGAGCTTATCCGTCAGTATGGCGGCGATACCACCGATACTGTTGCTCCCGCTACCCGTTCCAACAGCAATTCCGCTACAACCCGTTCCGCATCCGCCAGTGCTCCTTCACAGGCAGCTCCCGAGAGGACATATGCTGCTCCTTCCGGTTCCGGCGGTGCCGCTGTTGCAAGCTATGCTTCACAGTTCATTGGCAATCCCTATGTTTATGGCGGTACATCACTTACCAACGGCGCTGACTGCTCAGGCTTTGTTATGAGTGTATACTCACACTTCGGTGTAAGCCTTCCTCATTCTTCAAGCGCGGATCGTGGCGTAGGCTATGCTGTAAGCGCTTCAGACATGAAGCCCGGCGATATTGTTTGCTACTCCGGACATGTTGGAATTTATGCCGGCGGCGGAATGATCGTTAATGCTTCCAACGCCCGTGACGGTATCAAGTACACCAATGCTAATTATCGCCAGATCCTTGCGGTAAGGAGGATTTTCTAAAAGCTTACCGATAGTTTATCATACGATCAAAGCACCGGCAGACTTTGTTCTGTCGGTTTTTTTGTAACCTTTTTACTAAAAAGCTTTCATTTTCTTTAATATTATATTAAAATTATTGTTATCTGTGTGGAATACTGCACAGCCTGTAAAACATTTATATATATATGGGGGGAAAAACATGATATCGAACCAGATACTGCAAAAGACAGTAGACGGTCTGGCGTCGATCACTTCAAGGGATTACGCGGTGACTGACACAGACGGTGTATCATTGGCATCAACCTTTGCCGAAGTGGGGGACTTCGCGGAAGAGGTTGCGGCGTTTGCCGAATCTGATGAAGAGAGCCTTCAGAAGGCAGGGTGTTCATTTTTTAAGGTGTATGACGAGAAGCAGCTTGAGTTCGTGGTATTCGTCAAGGGGGAGGATGAATTGGCCGCGATGCTCGGCAAGAGCGCCGCTTTCTCCATTGAGGAGTTAGTTGCAGCTTACAGGGAGCGGCTTGACAAGGACAACTTCGTCAAGAACCTTCTCATGGATAATCTTCTCCTTGTGGACATCTACAATCGCGCCAAGAAGCTTCATGTTGACATAGAAGCAAAGCGCGTGGTTATGCTGGTGGAATGTGGTTCCGTCACCGACGGGGACGAGATAGACCGCGTGCGCAACGTATTCGGCGGCAGGAGCAGGGACTTCGTTACCGCGGTTGATGAGCGCAATATCATAATAGTCAAGCATATCAACTCCGAGGATGACGCTTATGAGGAGCTGGACAAGACCGCAAGGGTCATCATGGACTCCTTTGACAACGAAGACGCGGCGAATGTCCGTGTATCCTACGGTACCATCGTAGGAGAGCTTAAGGATGTATCCAGATCCTACAAGGAAGCCGCTATGGCGCTTGACGTAGGCAAGATATTCTTTAAGGAGCTTCAGATCATACCCTATTCCAATCTTGGCATAGGAAGGCTGATCTATCAGCTTCCCATTCCTCTGTGCAGGATGTTTATTCAGGAGATATTTGAGAGCCGTAATCCTGATGAGTTTGATGAGGAGACTCTGATGACCATCAACAAATTCTTCGAGAACAGCCTCAATGTTTCGGAGACCTCAAGACAGCTATATATTCACAGGAATACCCTTGTTTACCGTCTTGACAAGCTCCAAAAGGGTACGGGGCTTGATCTTCGGGTCTTTGAGGATGCTATTACCTTCAAGATCGCTTTAATGGTAGTGGAATACATGAAATACATGGATGAGGAGGAGCGCTTATGATGCTCTGTATCATAACTTCAAATGCGCTCTGACGACTGGACCCCGACCATAGGGAGGGGGCGATACATATTATGAGGAGGTCAAGGCTTGATAGAGCTTCGGCATGTTACAAAGAAATACGAGGAAGGTATTCACGCGGTAAATGACATATCATTGCATATAGAGCCGGGAGAGTTTGTCTTTATAGTAGGAGATTCCGGCTCCGGCAAATCCACCATAATCAAGCTTCTTCTCAAGGAGCTTGAGCCTACAAGCGGCAGGGTTTTTGTCAACGGCAAGGATATAGGGCTTATCTCCCACAAGCAGATACCCAAGTTCAGGCGCAACGTCGGCGTTGTGTTCCAGAATTTCCGTCTGCTGAAGGATCGCAATGTTTACGAGAATGTGGCCTTTGCCCTTCGTGTGGTTGAGGCCCCCAGGAGCCGCATAAGAAAGCGGGTTCCCATAATGCTTTCCCTGGTGGGGCTTGCTGCCAAATACCGTTCCCTTCCCAAGCAGCTTTCCGGTGGAGAGCAGCAGCGTGTGGCGATTGCCAGGGCCCTTATCAATGAGCCCAAGATCCTTTTAGCTGACGAGCCCACAGGTAACCTTGACAGCCAGAACGCATGGGAGATCATGAGGCTGCTTGAGGAGATCAATCAGAAGGGTACAACGGTAGTAGTAGTTACCCACAACATGGATATTGTACACGCCATGAACAAGCGTGTGATCACGATCCAGAAGGGCGTAGTGGTAGAGGACAGAAAAGGAAGAGGTGGTTTAAATCAGTACGTTTCTATATAATGTCCGTCAGGGCTTCGTCAATATCTGGCGCAATAAAATGTTCTCATTGGCTTCAATAGCCACAATGGGAGCCTGTATTTTCCTGTTGGGAGTCTTTTACTCTATAGGCAGCAATTTCAACCAGATGGTACGCGAAGCCGAAGAAGGCGTTGCAATAACAGTTTTCTTCAACGAGAATGCCACGGATGACCAGATCAAAGCCGTTGGCAAGGCCATAAGCAAACGTGACGAAGTGGCACACTACGATTTCATCTCGGCAGATGAAGCATGGGAGGACTACAAGGAAATTTATTTCGAGGGCAACGAAAAGGCAGCGGCAAATTTCAAAGAGGACAATCCCTTAGCAGAGGATGCCAATTATGAGATATATCTTGCAGACGTTGCCGAGCAGGAGGACCTGGTAAAATATATCGAAGGGCTTGACGGAGTCCGTGAGGTACATCAGTCCGAGGTGGCAGCAAGGACGCTGACGGATTTCAATTCACTGCTTACATACATATCCATAGGCGTGATCATAATCCTTGTTGCGGTAGCGATCTTTCTGATCAGCAATACCGTAATGGTGGGTATTGCGGTCCGTCGTGAGGAAATAGCCATCATGAAGTTTATCGGGGCCACGGACAGGTTCGTAAGGGCGCCCTTTGTAGTGGAGGGAGTGGTAATAGGTCTTGTGGGTTCTGTTTTGCCGCTGGCTCTTTTGTATTTTCTGTACAACGCCATCCTGACCTATGTATACGACAAATTCACGGCGCTTAACAGCATGGTTTCATTCATTCCGGCGGATCAGATATTCCGATTTCTTATACCGTCTTCAATCCTGCTGGGGGTTGGTATCGGTTATATAGGCAGCCGTGTAACATTAAAGAGACATCTTAAGGTTTAAAAAGGAGCAATGATGGATTTTAACAACGAGGAGATCATTCCTTCAACAGGGAACGGCATGCCGCCGGTATATGAGCCTGAGCCTAAAAAGGGAGGCTTCGGAAAAGGTCTTGTTGCAGGAATTGTCGGAACATTGGCAGTATTTGCCGTCCTGTGCGCCCTGGGACTTTCCTTTGTCAAGGGGTTTCTTGGCAATGACGTGGTTGATGCCACTGCCCGGGCAAAGCTTTCATATCTGAGCCAGATCATCCATGACAACTACTACAAAGAGGTCAATGATGACGACTTAACAGAGGGCTTGTACAAGGGTATAGTTGAGGGTCTGGATGATCCCTACTCAGAATACTACACAGCCAAGGAATACGAGGATTTTCAGATCAATACCACTGGCAATTACGCAGGTCTCGGAGCCCAGCTTTCCCAGGACAAGGATACAATGATCGTCACCATCACAAGGGTGTATGAGGGCTCACCGGCTGAGGAGGCCGGGCTTCGGGCTGACGACA
The DNA here is from genome assembly GCA_905233905.1 of uncultured Lachnospiraceae bacterium. Lineage (GTDB taxonomy): Bacteria > Bacillota > Clostridia > Lachnospirales > Lachnospiraceae > RGIG4930. The sequence goes on along the minus strand of CAJOFN010000001.1, from coordinate 48,088 downwards.
TAATTGTATCTGTTGACGGTATTCAGGCGGTCGATGAGAAGCTGGATGATTTTGTCCAGAGGATAAGGGGAGAAGAGGGTACAAGCTTTGAGCTTGTTTATTCAAGAGACGGTGAGGAAAAGACCATCAATGTTACCAGGGCTGAGGTCACCATACCATCCGTATCCTGGCGTATGCTTGATGATAATATTGGTCTTATTGAAATATACGAGTTTTCTTCAAATACCGCTGAAGAATATAACAAGGCGATGGATGAGCTCGCCGCCGGGGGCATGAAGGCAGTGATATTTGACCTGCGCACCAATCCCGGAGGAATGGTCAGCTCCGTTACCGAAATATTGGACAGTATCCTTCCCGAAGGCATTACCGTATATATGGTTGACAACAAGGGCGAGAAGACCACCTACACTTCAGACGAGGAGAACAAGATAGATTATCCCATGGCAGTTCTTATTTCAGGCAATACGGCAAGCTCCGCGGAGATTTTTGCCGGCGCCATAAGGGATTACAACTATGGCGTCCTCATTGGAGAAAAGACCTACGGCAAGGGAGTCGTACAGATGACATATCCCCTTCCCGATGGCAGCGCGGTAAAGCTTACAATGGCAAGCTATTATACGCCAAAGGGTGAAAGCATCCACGAAAAGGGCATAAAGCCGGATATCAAATTAAAATATAAGTATACCGGCGACAAGGATGCCAAGGAATATGATTACAACGCTGACAATCAGATCAGAAGAGCGATGAAGATATTAAATGAAAAATAAACAATATGCCGACATGGGCTTTGCCAAGCTGGACACAGGTCGTAAGAGCCGTACAGGTTTTGCTGAGGTAGTATTCTGTCAGGGTAAGGCGGACGAACACCTGACACAGATATTTAAAAGACTTTACGCGGAATACGGAGAAGTCCTTGGAACAAGGGCGACGCCGGAGCAATACGAGCTGGCAAAGGCCATAATACCTGATATAGATTATGATCCGGTTTCGCGTATCCTGAAATACGAAAGACCGGACAAGGCAAGGATCGGTTCTGTGGCGGTATGTACGGCAGGAACCGCAGATATAGGTGTGGCAGAGGAAGCCGCCCAGACAGCGGAATTTTTTGGAACTAATGTTAAGAGATATTATGATGTGGGAGTAAGCGGTCTTCACAGGCTTCTTGATCAGCAGGAGGAGATAAGCTCATCCAACTGCGTCATAGCCGTAGCAGGGATGGAAGGAGCTCTTGCCAGTGTTATTGGCGGTCTTGTTCCGGTTCCTGTGGTTGCCGTTCCCACGTCCGTTGGCTACGGAGCCAGCTTTAACGGCGTTTCCGCGCTCCTTACCATGCTCAATTCCTGTGCCAACGGAGTGTCGGTCGTAAATATTGACAATGGTTACGGAGCCGGATACATTGCTACTCAAATAAACAGGCTGGCTGTTAACGGAACAGTTGTAGAGGGGGAGCAGAGCCTATGACGACAGGTCGTTTTTTTCTTGAATGTGAAGCAGGAGTAGCCGGAGACATGCTCGTGGGAGCAATGCTGGATCTGGGTGCTGACGAGAATAAGCTTATTTCTGTGCTTAAAAGCCTTCCTCTGGAAGGCTATTTCGTTACCATAAACCGGGTAAAGAAGGCCGGCATAGATGCCTGTGACTTTGATGTAGTCCTTGATGAAGAGCATGACAACCATGACCATGACATGGAATACCTTCATGGCAGTCACGGCGATGAAATTGGTCATCACCACCACCATCATCATGGTCACAGACATTTAGGAGAGATATTTGACATCATAGATGCGGGCACAATGTCTGATGAGGCGAGGATACTTGCCAAAAGGATATTCAGGGTTTTAGGAGAGGCAGAAGCTTTAGCTCATGGCACAACTATAGACGAGGTACACTTCCATGAGGTCGGTGCCGTGGATTCCATTGTGGATATCGTAGCCATAGCTGTATGCGCGGATGATCTTGGAATAGAAAGCCTTATAGTGCCGTATCTTTGCGAGGGACAGGGGACAATACGCTGCGCCCACGGCATAATGCCCATTCCGGTTCCGGCTGTAGCAAATATTATCAAAGCCTACGGCATAGCTCTTAAGAGAATAGGCGTGGATGGGGAGTTTGTTACTCCCACGGGAGCTGCTGCGGTGGCAGCCTTCAGGAAAGAAGAAAAGCTTCCGGATACATACCGCGTAATAAGGTCAGGCACAGGCGCCGGCAAGCGTGAGTATGAGAGGGCAAGCATCGTAAGGCTCTATGAGATAGAAGCTGCTGATACACAGGGGGATGAGATCTGGAGGCTGGAGACAGACATAGATGATTCCACAGGGGAAAGATTAGGCTATGTAATGAGCTGCCTCTATGAGAACGGCGCCCTGGAGGTACATTATACTCCTACCTTCATGAAAAAGAACCGGCCCGGAGTTGAGCTTGTGGTAATCTGTGATGACGGCCACAGAGAAAAGCTTGAAGAGCTCATATTCACAGAGACCACCACCATAGGCATCCGCAGGATGAAGCTTAAGCGTTCAAAGCTCAAAAGAACCGGGGAGACATGGGAGACTCCAAGGGGAAAGGTTGACGTTAAAATAATAACCCTTCCTGACGGAAGCAGACGCTATGAGCCGGAATATGACAGCGTGGTTGAATTATCTAAAAGAACCGGAAGCACTTATTCTGAAAGCTTAAACTGGATTAAGGCTTACATACAAAGCAACATGGCAGGGGGACTGATATGATCCAGAAGAAATACGATGCCAAAACAATAGCTGAATTTGAGTACAACCTGGACAAAATAGCGGAGCTTGAGGAATACAAAAAGGCCTCTTCTGTGCTGGTCCAGCTTCATGTGGAATGTTGGAATGAGGATATAATAAGAGAACTCATATACAAAGCCTCAACAAAGCTTCCTGCCGCCCATATAGCCGGCATGACCAATGTCAACAGGGATGTATTCCGGATGGGGGAAATGAGAGACAGGGATGAGCACATATTGTACAGTGTATCCATAGAGCTTTTATGTATGGAATCCTCCTATATGCAGGCTCTTGTATTTGATATGGCCTCCTTCAGCGAGTACAAGGCAGGCGGGTTTACAGGTCAGGCTCTAAACGAAATGGAAAATGTCAAGGGCGTTGAGCTTTTTGTGGCTGATGACCATGTCCAGGTTGAGGATTTCCTTGCCATGGCTGCTGCCATTCATGATGATATCCCGTTTTTCGGAGCCAAGGCCGCGGTTTTTCGTACAATAACCGGAGAAGGCAAATGCTTTGCGTTTTATGATGATGTCATCCTAAGCAAAGGCATTGTTGTTCTTGTATTCACGGGAGAAGAGCTTGAGATACGCGCAGGCTATTGCTTTGGCTGGACGCCCATCGGCAAGAAAATGACCATAACAAAGATGGAAAATGAGCTCTGTGTCAGGGAGATCGACAACCAGCGGGCAAGCCATGTGTACAAGAAATATTTAGGGCTTAATCCCGAGCAGATAGTGTCGGAGAATGTCTGTGAGTTTCCGCTCTGTGTAAAGAGGGGGGAGAGGATTTTGGCAAGGATAGCCTTCAGGGCAGAGGATGATCCCAATTCCATGATCTTTTCAGCGCCAATGTTTGAGGGAGATGTGCTCCAGCTTTCTTATGGCAATCCCGACATTATCTTTGCCGACAGCTATGCCGATGCCATGGAGGTAAGGCGTTTTGCCCCTCAGGCCCTTAAGCTGATCTCATGTATGAACAGATCCATAGTCTTAAACAAGGGTGTTAAGGTTGAATATGGCTTCTATGCCCCGGCTGCTCCGGAAATGGCTATCATCCACGGCAGCTCGGAGATCCTTTTTGATAAGGATGGCGGAGGTGAGCTTGCATCTTCCTTGGTTTCCGTGGCATTAAGGGAGGGACCTGTGCCGGAGGATACGCCGAAGATCCAGACAGTGGATTTTGGAAAATGTGATTATCACAGCGAGGTTATCCCCATCGTACACAGGATGACCCATTTCATGGAGGCGGTGACAAGGGATCTTGCGGATGCTGTAGAGGAGGCAAATGCCGCCAACGAAGCAAAAACCCAGTTTCTTTCCAGCGTCTCTCATGAGATACGTACCCCCATCAATGCGGTTTTAGGGCTGGATGAGATGATACTTCGCGAGGCATCCGAGCCGGAGATCAGACGTTATGCCTTTGATATCCAGAATTCCGGCCGTACGCTTTTGTCCCTTATCAATGATCTTTTAGACTCTTCGCGCATTGCGTCAGGCAAGATAGAGATCATTCCCGTTGAATACGAGCTGTCTTCGGTATTAAACGATCTTGTAAACATGACGGCAGTGCGGGCGGAGGAAAAGGGGCTGACCCTCAAGCTTGAGGTAGATCCAAATATTCCACATTCACTGAAAGGTGATGATGCAAGGATAAGGCAGTGTGCTTTAAATATCCTTACCAACGCCGTAAAATACACTAATACCGGTTCGGTCACCTTGAAGCTTTCCGCAGAGAAGACCTCTTCCGATACCATAAACTTAAGCTTTGCCGTCACTGATACCGGCATAGGCATCAAAAAAGAGGACATAAGCAGGTTGTTTGTGGCATACGACCGCATAGAGGAAGAACGGAACCGCGGCATAGAGGGCACAGGACTTGGCATCAATATAGTAACCTCCCTGCTGTCCCTTATGGACTCAAAGCTTGAGGTTGAAAGTGAATATGGCAAGGGCTCAACCTTCTCCTTTGTAATATCCCAGAAGGTTGAAGACTGGGAGCCCCTGGGTGATTTCACCGAGATGTACAAAAAGTCCATGAATGAGAGGCAGAACTATCATGAGAGCTTCCGCGCTCCCGACGCAAGGATACTTGTGGTTGATGATACCAGGGTCAATCTCACGGTAATAAGAGGGCTTTTAAAGGCTACCCAGATAAAGATAGACACGGCGGAAAGCGGAAAGGAAGCTTTGGTTCTGGTACGCAAGAATGTCTACGATATGATCTTTTTAGATCAGAGAATGCCGGAGATGGACGGAATAGAAACCCTGCGCCGGATGAAGCATGACTATGAGAACAAGAACCATGACACTCCGGTGATAATGCTTACGGCAAATGCTGTTGCAGGCGCCAGGGAGATGTTTTTGGAGGAGGGCTTTGATGACTATCTTACAAAGCCCATCAATGGCAGGAAGCTTGAAGCAGCCATTTATGAGAGGCTTCCCGAATCAAAGCGCCACAAGCCGGAGACTGAAGAAGCAACACCGTCTGGCGAAGCCGTTGTATACGATTCCGATTTCCTTAAGAGCCTATCTGAAATAGACGGCATCTCCGTAAAGGAAGGACTGGCAAACTGTATGAACGAGGAAATCCTAAGATCTACGGTCAATGATTTTGTGGTCAGCGCCAAAACCGGACCGGGGGAGCTTCTGGGCTTTTTAGAGGATGGCGATATTTCAAATTACACCATCAAGGTTCATGCCTTAAAAAGCTCCTCAAGGATAATAGGGGCGGATGAGCTTTCCGAGCAGGCAAAGCAGCTTGAAAAATGGGGAGATGAGGGTAATATACCTGAAATAAAAGAGCATAATCCAAAGCTCCTATCTGATTACAGAACCCTTGCGGATGCCCTGAAGGCAGCATTAGACGGACCGGCTGAGGACGAAGAGGCCAACGGGCAGGATGCCGGTGACCTGCTTCCAAAGGATCAGTTCTTATCGGCATTAGGGAATATAAAGGAGCTTATTGAGGTATTTGATTTTGACGGCGCTTTCGATATAGTCGGAATGTTAAAGGGATACAGGCTTTTGAAAGAGGATAAGGGCTTATTGGAGACGCTTTCGGATAACATCTCAAGGCTGAAAAGAGACGAGATTTTAAATTTGCTTAATAATTGTTAATCATTTCTTTATTGCTTTTGGCCGGTGGTTTTGTTAGACTCTTTCCATCGACATCAGATAATAGTTCACATTCGCCAGCTTCGCCCGGGCTCTTACGGGCGGCTGGCGGGGTTCACGGGCATTTCGCCCAAAGCTTCCACACTGTTAACAGATGATCGTTTTTTCATAAAAGAAAGGAGCATGTATGCAGGATATTATAAAAGAATATGGTCCGGCGCTCATTACAGTGATCGCCATACTGTCGCTTGCTACCATCATAGGACTCTTGTTCAAGGGCAATGATGGCGGCTACGTTGGGGAGAGCATGAGGGCACTCCTTGACGGTTTTATTGACGAAGTACAGACCAATGCAGGGCTTGTAGCAATAGGGACTAATCCTTAAATATTATAGCTGCGAGTATAAGGAGCATAAGCTTATGGATCAGAAAAGAAATGAGATTATGGAGAGTGAGGCATATTTTGGCCCCTTGTATGAATATGTTATGAATGATGATATTACTGATGTCGATTTTAACGGGAGCCGGATATGGCTTACGGATACCTCCAATCTCAGATATCCGTCTTCTCTTTCATTGTCCCCCGATTTTGTAGAACAGTTTTCCATGCGTGTGGCAAACACCGTGAGCAAGCCGTTTAACAAGCAAAAGCCGGTGCTTGAAGCCGAAACTGACAGGCTGCGCATAACCATAGTTCATGAGTCAGTTGCGATCTCAGGAAGGAGTATCTGCATCCGCAAATCCCTTCCCTATATCCGTATGACAGAGGAGAACATGGTAGAGAGCGGCTATTGCAGCCCGGAGGTATTAGAGCTGTTAAAGGGCTGTGTGGCATCCGGGTCAAATATCGTATTCTGCGGCGAACCGGGCGCAGGCAAGACAGAGTGTGCAAGGTTTTTCTCAGGGTTCATCCCGGCGGATCAGAGAGTCATCACCATTGAGGATACTCCGGAATGGCATTACAGGAGCACAGGCCCCGACAAGGACTGCGTGGAGCTTAAGGTCAGCCCTCAGATGGATTATACAGAGGCCATAAAGACCTGCCTGCGGCTTAATCCCAAATGGATGATGCTTTCAGAAACCCGTTCCACGGAGGTTATCAAGCTCATAGAAGGCTTTTCCACAGGAGTCAAGGGGATCACCACCCTTCATACTGACGATGTGAGAAAGCTGCCTGACAGGATGATCAACATGGCGGGACAGGAACGGGATGAGAGCCGTATGGAGAATGATATCTATAGCTTTATAGATATAGCGGTACTTATTACAAGACGGGAAATGCTAAGAGAAGACGGAAGACGATCCATAATACGTTTTATTGACCAGATAGCATATTTTGAAAGAACTGACGGAAAAAATATATGCCACATGATACTGGATCAAGGAAAGCTGCTAAAAGGAGACCTGCCCCAAAGCCTTTCAGAAAAGCTTTCAAGGGCGGAGGTTAATGATCCGCTTATGGCTTCAAGATTCATGGGGGAGGCAGCGCAAAGGCCCTTATATGTCAGAAGCGCTGAGCAGAAGCCAAAGGATTTTGAAATGATCCCCTTTAAAAGTAACAATATCGGCACATTCCGGGGCATCATGTGAGTACAGGAAGCAGGTGAGGTTATGAGATCAGAAACACTATCGGTTGAACTCAAAAAATATGGATATGTTTTTTCAATGAAAAAGAGTGCCATGCTTTGCCTTTGCATGTTTTGGTCCCTGATCCTCCTTGGAAAGCTGTTCATGCTGGATGCTGTTTCCCAGGCGGTGCTTTGCGTGACAGGTATAGCCTTTATGCCGCTTTTTCTCAGGAATACGGCGGAAAACCGCTATCATCAGAAGAGATTTTCCGATCTCAATGTCTATATGGAGCAGTTTTTGTATTCCTTTGCACGGACGGGAAAGATTTTAGATACATTAGAGGATCTTGGGAGCATATTTGAAGAGGGGCAGATGAAAAGCGTCATTTCAGAGGCACTGTATCACATCTGGCACACCTACAGGGAGGATAATGTATGCGGCAGGGCACTTGATATTATATCAAAGGCCTATCCCTTTGACGGGGTTGAGACCATACATAATTTTGCAATTACGACCGAACAGGTGGGCGGTGATTGCAGAGAATCCATTCGGCTGCTTTTAGAGTACAGGCGCATGTTTGCTGACAGAGTGTATGTGCTGCAGCAGGAGCAGAGGAAAAAGCGCAGGGACGTGATATTTTCCATAATAGCTTCCCTGCTTCTCTGCGGCGTGATATTTAAGCTTTCGCTTCGCATGGGAGTAGACATTTCCGGCAATATATATGTCCGGGCGGTTACGGTAGGGGTGCTTATTGCCGATCTTGTCATTCTTTACCGCACAGACAAGAAGCTTACTGTCGGACTGATAGAAAGCAACCATGACATGGACTCTCACTACGCCGGGTTATACAAAAAGTATTTTACGGGGGACAGACAGGATGTTTTTTGCATGGCAGGCAGGGCCTTCTGGAAAAAGAAGCTTGTTAGAGAGATAGAAAAACAGTATCCCGTATGGCTCATGGAGCTGTCGCTGCTGCTTCAGACGGAAAATGTGGCAGTGGCAATGGAAAGATCATTGCCGATGGCGCCTGAAATACTAAAGCCGGCAATAGCCGATTTTGTCATGGACATCAGGCAGCATCCTGAGGCGATAGAGCCATATCTTAATTTCCTGTCGGAGTTTCAGATCCCTGAAATATCATCCTCCATGAAGATGCTTTATTCTATCTCCCAGGGATCAGGGGGAGACGCAGGGATGCAGATCGCGGATATAATCAGGCGCAACCGCGTATTATATGACAGATCGCAGAAGCTTTTGAATGAGGACTCCCTTGCGGGGATGTATGCGATGTTTCTGGCGCCGCAGCTTACCGGAGGGGTCAAGATGCTGGTGGATATGGCTCTGATTCTTGTGCTGTATATGAACAGCGGTATGATGTAGGGATTATATGGATACTGTGATCAAGGGCTATATCGGCATGTATTTTCTTGCGATCATAAGCTTTGCCGGTGTGGGGATAATAGCTGCGTCCTGCAGGGTCAGGCAGGCTGATCGCTTCTTTGAGGATGCCCTTTATGAGATAGAAGCAAACGAGGGAAGCGGTGACATGATAGAGGAATACAGCGACAGGGCGATAGAGGAAGGCTTTGAGCTTTCTGTCGATCCTGAGGGTGAGGCTGTTTTGACATATAAATACAGCATGCCACTGTTTGGCTTTGAAAACAGCGGACGCTTTACAGATAAAATTCATTTAGAACAGGAGGACGAGAAGGATAATGAAGGAGATATGTGAGGATCTGGGGATTGCGGTCATTCAGCTTGCTTTTGCCTTGTCCATGGCAGCGATAATGACGGGAGCTCTGGTATGAAGGATATTTTGCGTGAGTACGGAGGGGCGTTTCTGGCAGCAGCCTCCGCTATTTCAGTTGCAGGGATTTTTGCCTGTCTGTTCCTTGGCAGCTCGTCATTGTTTTCCGAGGCCTTATCAGAGGCTATGTCACAGATTATCGGATAGAAGGAGCGCATATGCAGCATTTATCATTTGTAATGGGCTGTATAGCCTTGTTTTTAGGGACTGTTACAGCGGTCCTTACCATCCTTGCTTATTAACATTGAATAGTTTTCTGATTTAAAGTATAATAGTACGATGTTGTGTAACTGCAGCCACAAGGAGCGCGAATGAAGCTTCGTTACAGAATGGTCATATCCTTTATGATCATAATCATTGTGCCGCTGCTGCTGTATGGCGGTCTTTTATTCGACATTATCCCGCTGGGCGGTGGTGTCAATATACCGGAAGGTGCTTCTCCGGCAATAGTAAGGGAACGCATCACGGATATTTTTGTGTCGGGTATAATGATAATGATGGCGCTGGCGGCCCTTCTTATCATGTGGACCTATCATGGGATAGTCCGCAAGGTTTCAATGCTTGTTGCCGGAGCGGAGAAGATCCGTGAGGGAGAGCTTGATTTTTCAATGGAGATAAAGGGCAATGATGAGATCTCAGAGCTTGGTTATTCCTTCGAGCAGATGCGTATCCGGCTTAAGGAGGACGCTGTAGCCAGGCTTGAAGCGGAGCGCAACCAGAGGCAGCTTGTATCCAATATTGCCCATGACTTAAAGACCCCCCTTACAGCCATAAGGGGCTATTCTGAGGGGATCATTGACGGAGTGGCAAAGACTCCCGAGAAGCAGCTTTCCTATGTGACGACCATACTGAACAAGGCAAATGAGATGGATGCGCTTTTAGATGAGCTTACAGCATATTCCAACCTTGAGACCAACCGCATCCCTTACAGCTTCAGCAGGCTCAACGTTCGTGAGTATTTCTCAGAGCTTGCCAGGGAGCTTAAGCTTGATCTTGACAATCAGAATGCCAGATTTGTCTACTACAACTATGTGGAGGAGGACGCTTTCTTTGTTGCGGACAAGATCCGGATAGGAAGGGTGTTCCGTAACTGTGTGGATAATTCCATCAAATACGCGGGCAAGGATGACCTTGCCATTGCACTTGGAGTCTGGTCAGAGGGCGGCATCATACATATTGAGATCAAGGACAACGGAATTGGCATAGATCCGAAGGATCTGCCTCATGTTTTTGAGCGCCTCTACAGGGGAGATGCCTCAAGGACATCCGCGGGGGGCAGCGGGATAGGACTTTCAATAGTAAAGAAGATAATAGAAGATCATGACGGCACGGTCAAGGTGCTTTCGCCCCCGGGAGAAGGCACTACGGTTTCATTTACCATGAAAAAGCTGGTGCCGCAGGAGGAAAAGAGTGAGCAGGATACTGATCGTAGAAGACGAAGAAGCAATCGCAGAGTTGGAAAGGGACTATCTGGAGCTGTCTGATTTTGAAGTTACCACAGTGAAAAACGGCAAAGACGCCCTTGAGCTTGGAAAGCTCCATGATTTTGATATGTACATCCTTGACATCATGGTTCCGGGAATGGACGGTATTGAGCTTTGCGGAGAGCTTCGCAAGATAAGCAATGCCCCCATCCTTATGGTATCAGCGCGCAAGGAGGACATAGACAAGATACGGGCATTGGGCATCGGAGCCGATGACTACATCACCAAGCCCTTTTCACCGGGTGAGCTGGTGGCAAGGGTCAAGGCGCATTTTGCCAGATACCAGAGGCTTGTAAGCACCATCCCACAGGATGAAGGAGCGGATGAGCTTTTAGTCAGGAATTTAAGGGTCAATCTGGCAATGCACCGTGTATGGGTGGATGACACGGAAAAGATGCTTACTACCAAGGAATACGAGCTGCTGCTGTTTCTGATGGAGCATCCCAACCAGGTTTTTTCCAAAGAGGAATTATTTGGCAAGGTATGGGACAGCGGCGTTGGAGATATAGCTACCGTGGCAGTCCATATCAAAAAGATAAGAGAAAAGATCGAGGCAAATCCCGGCAAACCCCAGTTCATAGAAACGGTATGGGGTGTCGGCTACAGATTTAAGGTTTAGAAGCTGTTCAGAAGAAAGGATTGGTGGAACAATGGTGGACAAGAAGCTGGTTGAGGAGATCACGTCAAGAGAGGTGGATTTTGCTCAGTGGTATACGGATGTGGTTAAAAAGGCCCAGCTTATGGACTATTCATCCATAAAAGGCTGTATGATTTTCAAGCCCCGCGGTTATGCCATATGGGAAAATATCCAAAAGTCCCTTGATGCGAGATTTAAAGAGACAGGGGTGGAGAATGTATATCTGCCCATGTTTATTCCCGAAAGCCTCCTTCAAAAAGAAAAGGATCATGTTGAAGGCTTTGCGCCGGAAGCAGCGTGGGTCACATACGGGGGCAATGATGAGCTTGTGGAAAGACTTGCGGTAAGACCTACCTCAGAGACCCTGTTCTGTGATCTTTATTCAAACATTATCCATTCCTACAGGGATCTGCCCAAGCTGTACAATCAATGGTGCTCCGTGGTCCGCTGGGAAAAGACTACCCGTCCTTTCCTGCGCTCATCCGAATTTCTGTGGCAGGAGGGGCATACAGCCCATGCTACGGCGGAGGATGCCGAGGAGCGCACGATCATGATGCTTAATCTGTACGCGGATTTCTGCGAACAGGAGCTTGCGATCCCTATGATAAAGGGGAAAAAGACAGACAAAGAAAAATTCGCAGGCGCGGAATCGACATATACTATAGAAGCCATGATGCACGACGGAAAGGCGCTTCAGTCCGGCACGTCGCACAATTTCGGTGACGGCTTCGCCAGAGCCTTTGATATTACTTATTCCGACAAGAATAATGAGCTCTGCTATGTTTACCAGACCTCATGGGGCATGTCCACGAGACTTATCGGCGCTCTTATAATGGTTCACGGGGATGATTCAGGATTAGTGCTTCCTCCGCGCATAGCTCCGGTGCAGCTTATGGTGGTTCCCATAGGACAGCGCAAGGAAGGCGTTATGGAGGGCTGTCAGAAGCTCTATGACTCCTTCTGTGATGCCGGGGTGAAGAGTGTCCTTGAGGACTCTGACAAGAGCCCGGGATGGAAGTTTGCGGAATCCGAGATACGGGGCATACCATTAAGGGCTGAGCTTGGTCCCAAGGATCTGGCGGCAGGACAGTGTGTGCTTGTACGCCGTGACACCAGGGAAAAGATTCCGGTTTCAATAGATGGGGCAGCAGACAAGGCAAAGGAGCTTTTAGTTCAGATCCAGCATGATATGCTTGAGAGGGCAAGAGAATTCCTTAATACGCACATCTATGACGCATATGATTATGAAGAGTTCAAAGCCACAATAGAGAACAAGCCCGGCTTTGTAAGGGCAATGTGGTGCGGAAATGAGGAATGTGAGAACACCATAAAAGAAGATACCACTGCCACAAGCCGATGCATGCCCTTTGAGCAGGAGCGTATAGCAGAAAGCTGCATATGCTGTGGCAAGCCCGCCAAAAAGCTTGTGTTATGGGGCAAGGCATACTGATATGCCCGAGCTGGTATTACCACGCGCGGTGACCCGTATAATAGAACTGCTGGAGGAAAAGGGCTTTGAAGCCTATGCAGTAGGAGGGTGCGTAAGGGACTGCCTTTTGGGAGAGACTCCCCTGGACTGGGATATTACCACAAGCGCCTCTCCTGCTGACGTTAAAAGGATATTCAACAGGACGATAGATACGGGCATAGCCCACGGTACGGTCACAGTCCGTATGTACGGAGGCTCCTACGAGGTGACCACATACCGTATTGACGGGGATTATTCTGACGGCAGGCATCCTGACAGCGTTACCTATACCGCGGAGCTTGCCGAGGACTTAAAACGCAGGGATTTTACGATCAATGCAATGGCCTTCCACGGTAATAGAGGGCTTGTGGATCTCTTTGGCGGCATGGATGACCTGAAAAAAGGCATAATACGCTGCGTCGGAGAGCCTGAGAGCCGTTTTGGCGAGGATGCCTTAAGGATGTTAAGGGCTATCCGTTTTTCGGCAAGGCTGGGTTTTGATATAGCCCCCGATACCTATGCCGCGATAAAGAAGCTTTGCGGCACCATCAGCAAGGTTTCCGCAGAGAGAATAAGGGATGAGCTGTTAAAGCTTATCACCTCAGACCATCCGGACAGACTGCTTTTAGTATATGAAAGCGGTCTGTCTTCTGTGTTTTTTCCCGAGCTTGACAGAATGTTTGCCACCGAGCAGAATACCCCCCATCACTATACCGATGTGGGGCATCATACCTTAGCAGTGCTTGAGGCGCTCCCAGCGGATGACATTCTTCGTCTGGCGGGGCTTTTGCACGATATAGCAAAGCCCCTTTCGAGAAAGACCGACCACAAGGGCAGGGATCATTTTACGGGACATCCTGTTGCCGGTGAGAATTTGTCCATAGATATCATGAAGCGCCTTAAATTAGATAACGCTACCATAGCGAAGGTTTCAAGACTGGTACGTTTCCACGACGAGAGGCTTATACCATCTTCTGTCAACGCCAGAAGGCTTGCGGCAAGATTCGCCGGTGACATGGAAGGGCTTTTTGAGTTAAAGCGCGCTGATATAGCGGCTCAGAGTGACTATATGAGAGAGGATAAGCTAAAAGCCGTTGATCAGCTTGAAGAATTCTACAAGGAGAGTAAAAACTGCGGGGATTGCCTTGAAATCTCACAGCTTGCCATTACGGGACGGGATATTATTGAGCTTGGGATAGATAGAGGCCCCGAGATAGGAAGGCTGTTGGGGCTGCTGTTGATGGAGACGGTGGACGATCCTGATATGAATACCAGAGAACGCCTGCTGCAGCGCGTAGGAGAGCTTATTGCATGAAGTGTAAGAGATTTTCGTTTTTAGCATATATCCTGATCTTTGTCATGGTTGTTACGGGCTGTTCTTCAGGCGGCAGTGTGTCAAACAATTCTTCAAAAAGCAGCAGTAATACGGAGGATAAGACCGCGGTTGAGCCTGAGGACGAAGAAGTTACAGACGAGCAGCTCCTTACCAGGGAGGAAGAGGAGCTTATAAGTGATACCTATCTGGTGGAAGAGATAAGCACAAGGGAGGAAAGGATCATCCTAAAGAGCCTTTCCACCGGCAGGCGCTACCGTTTTGCCTACGGCCTGTCCACACAGTTTTTGGATAAATGGGGCAACCGCACTTCCCAGACGGATTTTGTTCCCGGAAGTATAGTGGAGATCGGCAAGGCAGTCAACAATGTGCTTTCTACCATTTCCCTGGACAAAGACGCATGGGTTGTGGAGGATCTGACCAATTTCTCCTATGACAGGGACAGGGAGATTTTTGTGATAGGCAACACAAAATACAGGATGAGGCCAAGTGTCAATGTTTTTTCGGGTGATCTTACCGTCACCATGAATGATGTCACGGAGGAAGACCATATCCGCGTATCAGGCATAGGCAAGGAGGTGCTTTCCGTTTCCGTAACCACAGGTCACGGCTATATTGCCCTTATCAATACGGGTTTCTTTAAAAACAGCATGATATCCATCGGAAAGGATATATACACTCTGATCACCAAGGATACTGTGATCCCTGTTTCAGCGGGCAGCTACAAGATTACCGTGGCAAAGAACGGCTACGGCGGTTCAACCAAGGTAAAGGTGAAAAAGAATGATACTGTTACGATAGACTTAAACTCCTTAAAGGGTGAAGGTCCCAAAAAGTGCAGGATCATATTCAAGACATCCATAGACGGTGTCAAGGTCAGGCTGGACGGTAAAAAGGTTCCCTGCAACAAGCGCATAGAGATTGATTACGGACAGCATAAGCTTAAGGTTTCAGTTCCGGATTACGAGACATGGCAGAAAACGCTCCTTGTAAATTCTCCCAAGTCATCAATATCACTTGATCCGAAGGATTACAACAAGGATGAGTCAAAGTCTGCGGACAGCTTAAACTCAAACAATACAGGCAATCAGAGCAGCAAGAACAGCTCAAACAGCAGCACCAATACCAATAATAGCAATAATACTAATAACAGCAGTAACAGCAATACCGGTTCATCGGGCAGCAGGTCGTCGTCGGGCAACAGCAGCTCATCCTCAGGCAGCAACCTGGGTTCCTCAGGCGGCAGCTCTTCTTCGGGAAACAGGACGTCCTCCGGCAGTAACAGCAGCGGTGATGATTCCTCTATCAACAGCGCCACGCAGCGCAGCAGCAGCTACAGCGGCAATGATTACGGCAGAAGCGATGATGAGGATGACGAGGATGATGACAGCGACAACATCCGTTCCGGAACGAGCAACGGTACCACAGATTCCGTAAACTCTTCCACAGAGGATGCAAGGCAGCAGGAGTTGGATTATCTGGATACGCTGTCCAATATGATAACCCAGCTTACAGATGGGGATTGAGGCTGATATGGTAAAAATTATCAAGTTTCATCACTAAAAAAGCGTTTTTCGCCCCGAAAACGCCTAAAATGCGGATATTTGCTTGACATATAAGCCAAAAACCTTTATAACTACCTATGGTTGTTAAACAACACATTATAATAAATCATTCCAGAGGAGGAGATAAGGATTATGAACAAATCAGAATTAGTAGCAGCAATGGCGGATCTGTCCGGTCTTTCAAGAAAGGACTCTGAGAGTGCGCTTAAGTCATTCATCGAAGTAGTTACTCAGGAATTGACAAAGGGCAACAAGATCCAGCTCGTAGGCTTTGGTACATTTGAGGTTTCTGAGCGCGCAGCACGTACAGGTCGCAATCCCCAGACCGGCGCTGAGATGCAGATCCCTGCTTCCAAGGCTCCTAAGTTCAAGGCTGGCAAGGCTTTAAAGGATGCTGTAAACGGCTGATTTTTGTTTAGATAGCAAAGACTGTTTAAGGACTTAAAAGACTGTAGCTGATATAAGGTTACAGTCTTTTTGTTCATGTGAAAATACCTTCCCCATAAAGGATATGCAGGAAAGTGACGATATATTATGAGAATAGACAAATTTTTAAAGGTTTCAAGGCTTATTAAGCGAAGAACCATAGCGGCAGAGGCCTGTGATGCAAAGAGAGTTAAGCTGAATGGCAGTGTAGTCAAACCGTCAGCCAAGGTCAAAGAGGGAGATGTTATCGAGATAACCTTCGGCGACAGGGTGGTAAAGGTGATGGTTACGGCTATAAAAGAGACGACAAAGAAGGACGAAGCCGCAGAATTGTACAAAATATTGTGATTATTCTTGCAATTTTACTGTATTTTGTGTAAAATGTCTTTGATTATTGTGTGGTGTGTGTGAGGAACTCTTTATTTTATGAAGAAAATTTCCGGTAGTAAGGACAAGAGGAGAAGCGGACGCTTTTATATTGTGCTGATGGTGGGTTTTCTGTCAGTAGTTATGGCGATGCAGCTCGTATCCCTTCATCACAAGAGTGAGCAGTACATGGCAAGGGAGAAGGCTCTTGAGGAAGAGCTGCGCGATCAAAAGGAACGCCAGCAGGAGCTTATTGACTACGAGCAGTACACCAAGTCCGAGGAATACACCAGGAATACAGCCAAGAGCAAGCTGGGGCTGGTTTCTCCCAATGAGATAATATTCCGGGAGCGATGAATTTTACAGATACCATCAGAGCATACATCACGTCAGAGGCATTGTTAGAAAAGGGCGATGCTGTAGTAGCGGGAGTTTCAGGCGGGGCAGATTCACTCTGCCTTTTTTTGTTGCTTATGAGGCTAAAGACCGAACTTGACTTAAGACTTGCCGTAGTCCATGTCAATCACTGTATAAGGGGAAGTCTCGCCGATGAGGATGAGGCTTTTGTCCGTGGGCTCTGTGACCGCTTCGGTGTTATGTATTACGGAGTAAGTGAGGATGTGCCTGCCCTGGCCGCAAAATGGAAGACAGGGAGCGAAGAAACCGGCAGAATAGTCCGCCAGAGGGCTTATGCCGGGTGCCTGCGCAAGCTGTTTGACGGCAAGGGCAAGGTTGCGCTGGCGCATCACAGAGATGACCTTGCCGAAACAGTGCTTCTTTCCATGATACGGGGCACCGGGATCAAAGGTATGGGCGGCATAAGTCCAAAGGCTCGTATAGCTGTCGAAAACGGCACTATTGACGTTATTCATCCTCTTTTATGTGTTGGCAGGGCGGAAATTGAAGACTGGCTGAGTCGGCAGGGGGAGACCTGGCGCAATGATCATACCAATGAAGAGGATGCCTACACCAGAAACCGCATAAGGCATAATATAATTCCGGCTCTTAAGGCGGAAAATCCAGGGGCAGTTGAGCATATCGCCAATTTAGCCGCCATTGCCTCGATAACAAGTGATTACATTGAGCGTCAGGCGGATAAGGCAATATCAGAATTATCAGATAATAATAACAGACTAAAGATCAGCGGCTTGATAAACGTTCATCCTGCGCTTTTTGGTGAAATAATGCGCAGGTGGCTTGCAGACAGGGTCAAAAGGGATACATTCATCAGCAGTGAGCGTATAGAAGCTGTAAAAAAGCTTATTTTAAGTCCCCACGGACATTATGCCCAGCTTCCTGACGGATATATTGTTGAAAAGTGTGGGGGATATATTGATGTTATAAGAGCTGCCGATGAAGCTAAAGACCATAAACAGCCCGACCCGGGGGTAATTTGCTGCAAAAAACCACTGCACGGTGAGGAGAAAAAACTGATATTTGCAGGCTATGAGTTTACTTTTTCAGTAAGAACGCGTCAAAATATGCTGCCGGAGGCTCCGGCAGATGAAAATTTCTTTTATATTCTGACCAGTTATGATAGAATAGCAGATATATGTTTAAGATTCCCTCTGCCGGGGGATCGTATGGTCATATCCGGCAGGGGCGAGCATAAAAAGCTTTCCCGTATCTTCATTGACGCAGGTATTCCGGTAAGGCAGCGTAAGGATGTACCCTTAGTGCTTAGCGGCAGGGATATTTTCTGGGCAGTAGGAGTGCGGGATTGTCCGGCTTTTTTTGTAAGAGAATCGGATGAGGTTGTGTTATTGTGCCAGGCACGGAGGTTCACGTAATGAGTGAGAAAGTCAGGGTAATGCTTCCTGAGGAGGAGATTGACCACCGCATAAGGGAGCTGGGAGAGCAGATCAGCAAGGACTACGAGGGAGAGAGCATCTTTTTGGTATGCATCCTCAAGGGAGCCAGCTTTTTTGCGTGTGAATTGGCAAAGAGGATAACAGTACCTGTGACCATTGATTTTATGGCTACCTCAAGCTATGGCTCAGGAACCGTATCCACAGGCGAGGTTAAGATCAAGAAGGATCTGGATCTTCCCGTGGCGGGGCGTAATGTAATAATAGTTGAGGACATAATCGACAGCGGACATACCTTCCACTTCCTGGAGAATCTCTTCAAGGACAGGAATGCCAAGAGCATCAGAAAGTGCGCGATGTTAGACAAGGCGGATCGCAGGGAGGTGGATGTTCAGATGGATTACATAGGTTTTTCCGTTCCTGACGCCTTCATGGTGGGCTATGGCCTTGATTATGACCAGAAATACCGCAATCTTCCCTATATCGGGATATTAGATTTCTGATGGGTGGTTCAATGAGGCGCTCAAGCGGTTTTGGCTTTTACATATTGCTGATGATCCTGGTGATCTTCTTCTGGCTGTATTTCGCGGCAGATCCGGCTCCTACATATTCCCAGTCTGAGCTGGATTCGGCTATTGCCAACGGTCAGGTAATATCCGTGGTGATAGACCAGAACGAACAGGTACCCACCGGTTCTGCAAGGGTCACGATCAAGGACAAGGGCGAGCATATATTATATGTCTCCGATGTCAACAAGCTTCAGGATCAGCTTTCGGCGGCGGGGATAGCCTATACCATGAACAACATCCCACAGAATCAATGGGTGGAGCAGATGCTTCCTACCATGATAGTGGTTGCTGCCCTGTTCATTTTGTTCATGATACTGATGAACAGTCAGGCAGGAGCGGGAGGCATGGCAGTCGGAGCCCGTGACAGGCGCATGATGGATTTTGGCAGGAGCCGTGCCCGTGTAACAGGCAGAGACGAGGTCAATATCCGCTTTTCAGATGTTGCCGGTCTCATAGAAGAAAAGGAAGAGCTTCTTGAGGTGGTGGATTTCCTCAAGGACCCGTTCAAATATACAGACATTGGAGCCAGGATACCCAAGGGACTGCTTTTAGTGGGACCTCCCGGCACGGGCAAGACCCTGCTTGCCAAGGCAGTGGCAGGTGAGGCAGGAGTACCCTTCTTTTCCATTTCCGGTTCGGATTTTGTAGAGATGTTTGTGGGTGTCGGAGCCTCAAGGGTAAGAGACCTTTTCGCGGAAGCCAAAAAGAGCGAGCCCTGCATAGTGTTCATAGACGAGATAGATGCCGTTGCCAGACGCCGTGGATCAGGAATGGGCGGAGGCCACGACGAGCGCGAACAGACCTTAAACCAGATGCTGGTTGAGATGGACGGCTTTTCCGACAATGAAGGCATCATTGTCATGGCAGCAACCAACAGGGTTGATATATTAGATCCGGCGATAATGCGCCCCGGACGCTTTGACCGCAAGGTATTTGTGGGCAGGCCTGATGTATCCGGCAGGGAAGAGATATTAAATGTCCATGCCAAGAACAAGCGGCTTTCCGAGGATGTGGATCTCAGGCAGATCGCCCAGACCACGGCCGGCTTTACGGGAGCGGATTTAGAGAACCTGCTCAACGAAGCCGCGATAAAGGTTGCCAGGGAGAACCGTTCCTACATCGAACAGGCAGACATAAGACAGTCATTTGTCAAGGTAGGCATAGGAACCGAAAAGCGTAGCAAGGTCATTTCCGACAAGGAAAAGCGTATCACGGCATATCACGAATCAGGTCATGCCATACTTTTCCATGTGCTTCCGGATGTGGGGCCTGTTTATTCGGTATCTATCATTCCCACCGGTATCGGCGCGGCAGGGTATACCATGCCCCTTCCCGAGAACGATGATATGTTCAATACCAGAAGCAAAATGATGCAGAACATCATAGTCTCTCTCGGAGGCAGGGTTGCGGAGGAGCTTGTACTGGATGACATCACCACGGGTGATTCCAGCGATCTCAAGAAGGCGACCAAGGCAGCAAGGGAGATGGTGACCAAGTATGGTTTTTCTGGTGAGATAGGTCCGGTTTCCTATGCAGAGGATGAGGATGAGGTTTTCCTCGGCAGGGATTACGGACATATCCGGGGCTATGGCGAGGAAGTAGCCGCCAAGATTGATATTGAAGTCAAACGCATAATAGACGAATGTTATACCAGGGCAAGAGAGCTCATCACAGAGCATATGGATGTTCTGCATAGCTCTGCCGCGCTTCTCCTTGAAAAGGAAAAGATAGGCAGGGAAGAATTTGAGGCGCTCTTTGGGGATCAGGTCTTTGAGAAGGACGAACAGGTTCTTGCCTCAGAGGGTGTCAGGGTAGAAGACATGTAGTATAGGATGTTGTATGAATCGAGAAGCAATTTTTTCTGATGGCACAGGCAGTTATCGTATACCTTGCGAACCGGATGTAGGTGAGGGTGTCAGGATTCGCGTGCGCACCGCAAAGGATGATGTGGAATACGCATGTCTGCGGGCAAACGGCGATGACAGGGTAGTGATGCGCAAGGTGGTCTCCGATGAGCGTTTCGATTTTTATGAGACTGAGATCATAATGGGTAACGAGCCCTTCAGCTACTATTTTGAGATGAAAAGCGGTACAGAGATCGTGTATCTTGACCGTTTTGGCGTTACGGATGACATAAGGCCCCAGTACAAGTTCTGTATCGTGGCGGGATATGCTACGCCGGAATGGGCAAAGGGAGCCGTAATGTACCAGATATTGGTTGACAGATTTGCCAGGGGCGACGAGACCAACGACGTACTTAACGACGAATACAACTATATCTCCGGGCATGTCCATCACGTAGACCAGTGGGACAGGTATCCTCGGGAATTTGACGTTACCGAGTTTTACGGCGGGGATATCGAGGGTGTCCGCCGCAAGCTGGGCTACCTTAAGGGACTGGGGATTCAGGTAATATATTTCAACCCGATATTTGTATCCCCCTCCAACCACAAATACGACACCCAGGACTATGATTATATAGATCCTCATTACGGCAGGATAGTAAAGGACGACGGAGAGCTGCTTGCCGCCGATGACAACAACAACATGCACGCCACCCGCTTTATAAGGCGTGTTACCGACAAGGAAAATCTTGCCGCTTCCAACAAATTTTTCGCTGAATTTGTTGAAGAGGCTCATAATAAGGGTATTAAGGTAATTCTCGACGGCGTGTTTAATCACTGCGGTTCCTTCAACAAGTGGATGGACCGGGAGAGAATATACGAGAATGTTCCCGGCTATCCGCCTGGAGCGTTTGTAGACGAGAGAAGCCCCTATCACGATTTCTTCAGATTCTATGATGACGGCTCCTGGCCTTACAACACCGCATATGACGGCTGGTGGGGACATGATACCCTGCCCAAGCTCAACTACGAGGAAAGCCGCATGCTCCGCGAGTATATTCTGCGTGTAGCGGCTAAGTGGGTTTCTGCGCCCTATAACTGTGACGGCTGGAGGCTTGATGTGGCTGCTGATCTGGGACTGTCAGAGGAGTTTAATCACAGCTTCTGGCGTGATTTCAGGAGCGCTGTCAAGCGTGCCAATCCCGACGCAGTCATTCTGGCGGAGCATTATGGTGATGCCAGAAGCTGGCTTTCCGGCGGCGAGTGGGATACCATAATGAATTACGACGCATTTATGGAGCCTGTATCCTTTTTCTTCACCGGAATGGAAAAACATTCTGACCGCATAGAGGAGGAGGCTATCGGCGACGGAAAGCGTTTTGAGATGACCATGAGGCACTGTATGACAGCCTTCATGACGCCGTCTCTTCATTGCGCCATGAATGAGCTTTCAAATCACGATCATTCACGATTCCTTACCAGGACCAATCACAAGGTGGGACGGGTAGGGCAGCTTGGTTCCGAAGCTGCAGGCGAGGATATCAACAAGCAGATATTCAAAGAAGCTGTACTGATGCAGTTTACCTGGCCGGGCGCTCCCACGGTATACTATGCTGACGAGGCTGGGCAGGTCGGATTTACCGATCCGGATAACCGCAGGACCTACCCCTGGGGCAAAGAGGATCATGATCTGCTTGATTTCCACAGGGATGTTATCTTCATGCACCGCAGCAGCGAAGCTTTGCGCAAGGGTTCTTTCCTGTTCCTGGAAACCGGGCGTTATTTTGTAAGCTACGCCAGATTTACCGACAAGGAGCAGGTGGTCATCGCCATAAACAGTGGCGGCTCCGATATGAGGGCAGTTCTGCCCGTATGGGAGGCCGGAGTACCCAATAACTGTGTCATGGATCAGATCTTTGTGGCATATGAAAAGGGCTATTCCATAATGCATGTACACCGCGAGGTAGAGGGCGGAAGACTGCCGTTAGAGCTTCCCGCGTTTACCGCGGTAGTTTTAAAGCACTCCGCACCAGAGGCGCTGCAATGAGGATCATCCATACCGCGGATCTTCATCTGGATTCCAGGATGGAGAGCAATCTTGATCCTCTTATGGCAAAGGAACGCAGGGGAGAGCTTTTAGATACGTTCTCAAGGATGGTGGCTTTTGCCGCGGACAATGAGGTATCTGTCATCATTATCGCAGGAGATCTGTTTGACAAGCTGCATGTCCGCAAATCCGCCAAGAAGCGTGTTTTAGAGGAGATCATAACTCATCCTGACATTGATTTTCTTTATCTCTTAGGGAATCATGACAGGACGGATTTTTTGAGCGATCTCGAAGAAAATGACATCCCCGCAAATTTAAAAAGGTTTAAAAAAGACTCATGGATCGCCTATACCTATGGCGATGTTGTTATTTCCGGAAGAGAATTATCCGACGATAATTACAAATCCATTTCTGTAAATCTTATCCTTGACGGCTCCAAATGCAACATAGTCACCCTTCATGGGCAGGAATCCGACTATGTTGGCAGGGATCGTACCCATATTGTTTCAATACCATCCTTCAGGAACAAAAACATTGATTATCTGGCTTTGGGACATATTCATTCTTACAAATGCCAGAGGCTTGATGACAGGGGAGAGTATTGCTATAGCGGCTGTCTGGAGGGCAGGGGCTTTGATGAGTGCGGAAGTAAAGGCTTTGTGCTGATCGATATAGATGACGAAACACTTTCTCTTACACACAGCTTCATACCCTTTGCCTTAAGGGAGTTGCATGAGATTACAGTTTCCGTAAATGAGACTATGAATATGCCGGATATCATAGATGCCATCACAGAGTCTGCGAAGGCCTTTGCAAAAGTGCCAAAGGAAAGCCTCCCGCTGGTCAAGATAGTGCTTAACGGAGTGACGGATATTGACTTTGATATAGATTGTGACAGAATAGCTAATGTTTTTAAAGATAAATTTTATTTCGTAAAGGTTGTTGATGAGACAAGCACGCGGATAAACTATGATGATTTTGCGGGAGACCGTTCCCTTAAGGGCGAATTTGTAAGGCTTCTGTCCGGGGAGGACATGGCGGAGGAAGAGCGTTCTGAGATAATAGAGCTTGGAATAAGGGCTATATTAGGAGACGAGATCGAGGAATAGTATGCGACTGATTTCTTGTGAGATAGCCGGCTTTGGCAGAATTAGCAAATTAAATATAGATTTTAAAGATGGCATCAATTCGTGGATGGAAGAAAACGGATGGGGCAAGACTACCTTCAGTGTTTTTCTTAAATCCATGTTTTATGGAATGGAATACAGCCGCAAAAAGACCCTTTCCGAAAGAGACCACTACAGGCCTTGGGAAGCGGCCAACCCTTACGGGGGCAGTGTGACCTTTGAATCTGACCGGGGAACATATAGGATAGAGAGATTTTTCGGCAAAAAGGATACCGAGGATGAATTTCGGCTGTTTGACGCCAAGACAGGACTGTTAAGTGAGGATTATTCATCCGACATAGGACAGGAGTTGTTTTTAGTTGACAGGGCTTCCTTTGAGAAGAGCATCTTTATCCCCCAGAACAGTCTCTCAACCGGTATGACAGATTCATTAAACGCTAAAATGGGTGATATGGCTTCCGCGGCTGACGACATCAACAACTTTGATATGGCAATACGCAGGCTTGAGGACGCTAAGCGAATATACACCAAAAATTCCAGACTTGATCCCGGCAGGCTGATAGCCGTAAGACAGGATATACGTGAATGTAGGGAGGCGGCTGAAAGGATTCCGGCTGTAGGAGAGGCATTGGACAAGCAGAGGCTTGTTTTAGAAGAAAAACGTGAACTATTACGTGAGAAACGCGCTCAAAAGGAAATATTAAAAGAACAGATAAAAAAACAAAGCATACGGGAACAGGAGCTGGGAGTATATACAGAAAAGAAAAAGACATATAATAATTCATATAAAGACTTTGTAGAGTTAGAGAAATTCTTTGGCTCTGGTGATTGCAGCAGAGACAGGCTTGATTCCATGGATGAGGTTGAAAGACGCCTTGAAATAGACAAAGAACATGTTGAGACACTTTCAGCCCGTATACCGTCAGAAGAACGTATAAGCCGCCTGGAGGAATTGTTCAAAGATGACTTAATAGATTATGACAGACTGGACAGTTGGGACGCAAAGAGCCAGCGGATTTTTTCGCTCAGACTTAAGGGTGAAAATACAAGCATGACGGAGGAAGAAAATTCAATACTTAAAGAACTCCGCAGTTATTTTGCCGTTAAAAATCCGGGGATTGAGGAATTTGAAAATGCCCTGCAGGATGCCGCAAAGCTGGCACAGCTTGAGGGTCAGGTTGAGGCATTAAATGAACAGTACCGTAACGCATCGATCAGAATAGAGCTTAGGCGTGAAAATGATAACGACACCAGGGGACCGAGGGGATTTCTTTACGGTCTTTTGGTTGCCATGGTACTTGCGGCAGGCTCTCTGGCATTCTTTGTGCTGTTTTCCGGAACATCCGGCAGGCTTTTTGCGGCTGTGACCATGATAGCGGCAGTATTTGTGATCATTACCGTAATATACTCTCTGATCAGAGGGCGGAAGGAGAGAAATGAGCGGATCAGGCTTGCGCAGGAGGCGCTTCTTTCCATAGAAGAGCAAAGAGAAGCAAGTATAGCGGAAAGAGACAGACAAAGAGAGGTATGCAGAAGCTTTTTAGACGGCTTTTTAGTAAGCCCGGCAGATTCATATACCCAGATGATAGGAGAGATCCAGCGCAAAAAGGAACAGTTCGACAGGCTTGCTGCCCGCGAAAAGCAGCTTATGGAGGATCATTCCGAGGTATTGGAGGAGCTTTCCGCCATGCAGCTTGAGCTTTATACCGAGCTTTCAGGCTATGCCGGAATATACGGTCTTGACCTGTATGATGAACACAGGGATGGAGAGGTATTGGCCCTGTTAAGGGAGGATCTGAAGGAATATTCAGATTACCGGCAGGCACAGGAAGAAAAATTACAGCTTTTGGATTCAATAAAGGAAGCGTCTCTGATCTTAGATAAGTTTCTGGAGCCCTTTGATGTTTCGGATGCAAGCTACAAGGAGCAGCTTTTGGAGGTCAGAAGAAATTATGATCACATTGTAGCCTTAAGAAAAAGACTTGAGGGACTGAAAAAGGACATTGTTGATTTTGAAAGCAGATTTAATATCAATGAGGATACACGGTCAGTGACAGAGCTGCAGGCTGACGAGGCAGAGATAGACGCTGCTATGGTTGACTTAAACGAGCAGCTTGTAAAGGGCACGAATGCCCAGAATGAGCTTTCAGATGAGCTGGAGCGCCTTCAGGAAAACGCTGACAGGCTGGAAGGGCTGGAGGAGCTTGAGGCGGGCTACAGGAAAAGAACCGAGCGGATAGAGAAAGCTATCGCCTATCTTATCAAGGCAAAGGAGAGCTTTTTGGCAAGATACATGGGTCCCTTAAGAAAGAAAATGCATCACTACATCGAGCGAGTATGCGGCGATGGGGGAGATGCAGGTATCGGGGCATCCGATCTTACCCTGGATATGGATCTGGGGATAAGGCTTGATTACAACGGCAGCCGCAAGGAGCTGGAGTATCTCAGCAGCGGATACCAGGATCTGTTGTCGGTATGCGCCAGGCTTGCCCTTGTGGATATCCTCTATCGCGATGAAAAGCCCTTTCTCATATTAGACGACCCTTTTGCCAATCTTGATGAAGCAAAGCTTGCCATGGCTCTAAAGCTCATGGAAAGCCTTGGCAGTGAGCGCCAGATCATATATTTCACCTGCCACGCAAGTCGGATGATGTAGCATCTTTTTCTACTTGTTACCCACGCCTCGTTGTGCTAAAATTCTACTTAATGTATTGTTTATCCAGTAACACATGCATAGAAGGAGGGAACATGTATAAAGAGGAATACGAACGCTGGCTGGGATTTGACCTTGAAGATCCGGATCTTTTGCCGGAGCTGAACAAGGTGCGTGACAATGACGATGAGATCAAGGATCGCTTTGCTGTTTCACTGCAGTTCGGTACCGCAGGACTTCGCGGCACTCTTGGAGCCGGCACCAACAGAATGAACATCTGGGTAGTCAGACAGGCAACCCAGGGTCTTGCCAACTGGGTACTTACCCAGGGCGGCAATCAGACAGTTGCCATTGCCTATGACAGCCGTCTCAAGAGCGATATCTTCTCCAAGGAAGCTGCAGGCGTGCTTGCTGCCAACGGTATCAACGTAAGGATTTATGATGCGTTAATGCCCGTTCCGGCGCTTTCTTTTGCTACAAGATACTACAAGTGCAACGCTGGTATTATGGTAACAGCTTCCCACAACCCCGCCAAATACAACGGCTACAAGGCTTATGGTCCAGACGGCTGCCAGATGACTGACGACGCTGCCGCCATTGTCTATGACGAGATACAGAAGACCGACATATTAACAGGCGCAAAGCGTATTTCCTTTGCAGAGGGCGTGGAAAAGGGGCTTATCCGCTTTGTTGGCGATGACTGCAAGGCTGCTTTCTATGAAGCCATCGAATCCAGACAGGTTCGTCCCGGTCTTGCCGCAAGCTCAGGCCTTAAGCTGGTTTATTCACCGCTTAACGGTACCGGTCTTATACCCGTTACCAAGGTTTTATCCGATATGGGGATCACAGACATAACCATAGTTCCCGAACAGGAATATCCCAACGGTTACTTTACCACCTGTCCTTACCCCAACCCTGAGATATTTGAGGCATTAAAGTATGGTCTGGAGCTTGCAAAGGAAACAGGCGCTGACCTCATGCTTGCAACAGACCCTGACGCTGACCGTGTAGGAATTGCGATGAAATGTCCTGACGGCAGCTATGAGCTGGTATCCGGCAACGAAATGGGCGTACTTCTTTTAGATTATATCTGCGCAGGCCGCATCGAAAAAGGCACAATGCCCGAGCGCCCTGTTGCAGTTATGTCCATAGTTTCCACTCCTCTTGCAGACGCTGTTGCCGAGCATTACGGAGTTGAGCTGCGCCACGTCCTTACAGGCTTTAAGTGGATAGGAGACCAGATCGCACAGCTTGAAGAGGCAGGAGAGGTTGACCGCTTTATCTTCGGTTTCGAGGAGAGCTACGGATACCTTGCCGGCCCCTATGTCCGTGACAAGGACGCCGTTATCGGCTCAATGCTCATCTGCGAGATGGCTGCATATTACCGCAGCATAGGCTCATCCATCAAGCAGCGTCTTGAGGAGATATATTCAGAGTACGGCAGATATCTTAATAAGGTTGATTCCTTTGAATTCCCCGGGCTTTCCGGCATGGACAAGATGGCAGACATCATGAAGTCCTTAAGGGAGAATCCTCCCAAGGATTTCGCAGGCATTGCCGTTACATCCGTAAAGGACTTCAACAAGCCCGAAGAGACAGGACTTCCCAAGGCAAATGTACTTATCTACGGACTTGAGGACGGTTCCACCACAATAGTACGTCCTTCCGGTACGGAGCCCAAGATCAAGACATACTTTACCACCAAGGGCAAGGATCTTGCAGAGGCAGAGGCTAAGAAGGATAAGCTGGCAGAGGCATGTAAACCCATCCTCTCCTGATAATGATATGAAGGATTTTATTGCGGTCATGGATTCGGGAGTAGGGGGTATCAGCGTCCTTATTCCAATGCACAGGCTAATGCCGGATGAGAATTTTCTTTTTTACGGTGATTCGGCAAATGCTCCTTACGGTACCAAAAGCACCGACATGGTAAGAAGCCGTGTGTTAGAGCTTGTGGCGGATTTTTTGGATGAGGGGGCAAAGGCGATAGCTATTGCCTGCAATACCGCTACCTCTGCAGCCGTTAAGGATCTGCGCGAGATATACCCGGAGGTTCCCATAGTCGGTATTGAGCCGGCATTAAAGCCTGCAGTTACAGAGCATGAAGGCGGCAGGATACTTGTAATGGCTACGCCCATGACCATCCGCGAGGAGAAATTCAAAAATTTATTAAGTCGGTATGGGGGGGATTGCGAAGTGATCCCCCTTCCATGTCCTGGACTTATGGAATACGTGGAAGGTGGTAAGGCTGATACCGATGAGGTTGAAGCTTTCCTGCGCGAACTCTTAAGCCCCTATCTGTCCGGTGGACTGGATGCCGTGGTTTTGGGGTGTACCCACTATCCTTTCATCAGGAAGCGCTTACAGCGTGTTATCGGAAGTGATGTGGAAATTTATGACGGAAGCCTTGGCACTGCAAAGGAACTCAGGCGACGGATATCTGACGCCGGGCTTTTAAGACCTTCCGGAGCAGGTGAGGGAACCATATGCTTTCGCAACTCAGATAAGTCAGAGGAAAAGCAAAAGCTTTCTGAGGAATTGTTTTATAGCCACCGGGAGCATTGCCATTGAACAGACGCAGGATTTCCTATATCATCATCATATTTACCGTAATGTTTGCCTTTGCCGGTGTCTACGGAGTGTATCTTGATGTCCATGACGATAAGAGCGTTAATGAAGACGAGCCCTTTTATTTCGAGCTTGTTCATTCAGGCATAAGAGATACCCTTATTCCGTGGAAGAATCCTGACGGCGATTACGATCTGTTTCTGCCCTCTTACGGCAGGCTGTCAGATCTGATCTTGCGAGTAAACGGCACCAAGTGGCTAATATTTGACGGAAGACCGATAAAAACCGGCAAAAGCTTCCCTGACAAGGAATTTGACGAGCCCTATACCTTGAGGATAGGGGATGCTGATTATACCCTTACCTTTCACAGCTCCAAAAACGTTGCGGCGCTTTTTGTTACTGTCAAAGATGAGGACTACTATATTACCAAAAACAAAGACCGCAAGGAAAAAGCTACCGCTAATTTCATTTCAGAGGACGGAGAAGAAAGCACGGGAGAGCTTTCCGCCACAATTAAGGGCCACGGCAACTCAACCTGGCTGGCAGATAAAAAGCCCTATCAGATAAAGCTTGACAAGTCCCGCAGTATTCTTGGGATGGGCGACGCCAAAAAATGGCTTCTGATCGCCAACGCCTATGATGCCACCAATATGCGCAATAAGATAATATACGACCTTTCAAACGAACTCTTTTCTGAATGGTCTGTGAAGGGTGAGTATGCTGATGTATATTTAAACGGCAGATATAACGGGCTTTACCTGATCACGGAAAAGATCGAAAAGGGCGACAACCGCATATCCAAGGAGGCTGATTTCGTAGTTGAACAGGAAACTGCCAAAAGAGATGACGAAGCGGACTATATGACCACAAAGGATATAGCCATACAGGTAGTTGAGCCGGAAAACTACGATGATGATACCCTGATTGAGATTTCTGATACGATCCAGCAAATGGAGGACTCCTTCTTTTATCCCGGCAGCGAATGGAAAACCATTATTGACATGGATTCCTGGGCAAAAAAATATCTCATAGATGAATTTTCAGGCAATTTTGATGCCGACAAGCTTTCCAGCTATATGTACGCCATGGAGGATAGCGGCAGGCTTAAGATATACGGCGGTCCGGTGTGGGACTATGACAAGGCTTTCATGCAGGAGGACTCTGTTGATGAGCCTTATCTTTTTGCGGCTGCTGCCACGTACAGACGGAGGAATGTGGTAACTCCGTACTACAAGGCTCTGTTTGAAAAGCCTGCATTTAGAAAGCATGTCGCAAAGGTTTACAAAAAAGAGCTTCGCCCTCTGTTAGAAGCTCTTGTAAAGGATGGCTATGACGAGCTGTCAGACAGGCTATATTCCGCCAACGTCAATAATTTTTACAGATGCCAGCCCTTTATACCTCCTGTGGGATATACCCACAAGGATTTAAAAAGTGCCATAGCCGCGGTAAAAAGATACATAAATGCCCGTATTCATGTCATGGATGACAAGTGGATCAATGGATCAACCTATCACATTGTGGGAATAGAGCCCGAAGAACGGGGCAAGATCAGGGAATACGAGGTTAAGGACGGAAATATGTTCGACAAATTCCCGGATGCAGGCTATTATGATATTGCCGAGCCGGTATGGTATGATAACGAAACCGGCGAAGAATACGATCAGCCCTTCGTTCCTCGTGGTGATATATATCTGTATCTGAAAAAACAGCCAAAGGAGGCGCAATGACATTTCAGGATATTTTCAAACATTCATTCCTTGAGGGGTGGGCCAATACCACCATATCAGTCGCTGACGTAGCAGTAACCATATCTGTATCGGCTGTTCTGGCAGTATACATATTTTTTGTTTACAGATGGATGACAAGATCCACCTTTTATTCAAGGAGTTTTAATATATCTCTTGCCGGAGTCTGCGTTATAACGGCAGCCATCATCATAACCATCCACTCAAGCATCATGGTATCCCTGGGAATGGTCGGTGCCCTCTCAATCGTAAGGTTCAGAACCGCGATAAAGGACCCTATGGATCTGATGTTTTTATTCTGGTCCATCAGTATCGGTATAATTTGCGGAGCCGGACACGCTGAATATGCCATTATCCTTTCAGTGGTGCTTACCTTGGGAATTTTCGCCCTTGAACAGATACCTGATTCAAAGGCGCCACAGCTTCTTGTTGTAAATGCTTCCTTAGAGGACGAGGAGGTGGAGGACAAGGTGCTTCACGCTGTCAACAAACATGCTGAAAGCTTTTCCGTAAAGGCGCGCAACCTTACCAAAACCGGCATTAACATGACCATTGAGATGCGCACCTCAGAGGGCAAGGCGCTTGTTCACGAGATAATAAAGCTAAAGGCAGTAGAAACCGCATCCCTTTTAGAGCATGACGGAGAGGCGGTATTTTAGGCTATGGCATACTACCGTCACGAAAACAAATTCATTGTAACAGCAGGGATGCTATCTATACTTGAAGCCAGACTGGATGCAATTATTCCAAGGGATATGCATGCCGAAAGCGGCGAGGGCCGTCAATATCGAATTTTAAGCCTTTATTTTGATGACGCCATGCTTTCGTGCTACCATGACAATGAAGGCGGTTTCGACCGCAGGGTCAAGTGGCGGATACGGATATATGATCATTCTGATGCCGCGATCTTCCTTGAAAAAAAGAGCAAGCTTCACGGGATGACACATAAAGACCGCTGCATACTTACCCGGGATGAAGCAGATGCCCTTATACACGGAACCGGTATCAGGGAAACCGGCAAAGAGCTGCTGCGTGAATTTGAAGCGTTAAGAGGTACGAAGCTCTTTACTCCCTCTGTCATAACCGTTTATGACAGAACTCCTTATATATATGATCTTGGGAATGTCAGGATAACCTTTGATAAGAATATTTCTTCCTCTGTAGACTTTGACAGCTTCTTTGCAGAAAGGCTTGCGATGCGTCCCGTCACGGCTGCCGGCACCCATCTTCTCGAGGTAAAATACGACGAATATCTCCCCTCATTTATCCAGCAGGCTATTCAGATGCAGGGGCTTTTCAGAACCGCTTTTTCCAAATATTATCTCTGTAAGAAATACAGTCTGTGATCTACAGCAATCTTTCCACTATAAAAACCGCCGCGCAGGCAGCAAGAGCCACCACTATAAGGCTGTATCTGCGGTAAGCGAAGATAAGTGCGGTGATAAAAGCCGCCACTCCTGCAAGGAGCATATCAGGCTCATAGATTATCGCCGGAAAAGTCATTGCCGCAAGGCAGGCAAAGGGCACATAGTACAGGAAGGAATGTACGAAACGTGACTTTATTGGCTTCTTAAAAAGAACTAATGGCAGCATCCGGATAAGGTATGTTACACCTGCCATTACTAAAATGTACATATAAATATTATGTGTCATAGCTCTTCTTCCTTTACCGGCATCAGCCATGCGGCCACTCCTGCAACCAGTACCGTTACGATTATTATCATGGCGCCGGAGGAAATACTGGAAAGCACGGGAATCAGCTTAAAGGCTGCCGCAAGTGCCATTGAAGCTATTACCACCCATCTTATGGGGGCGCTGTCCCTTGCAGGCGGAATGATTATAGCAAGAAACATGCCGTATATCGCCACCGACAGAGCGCTTATGAGCATATGGGGAAGCAGATTGCCGGAAATTGCACCGCACAGGGTTCCAAAGACCCATCCCGGGATTGCCACACACATTGCTCCGTAATTATAATATGGAGATAATGCGCCCGGACGAGAGGCGCTGATGCCGAAGATCTCGTCTGTCACGCCAAAGGCTACTATGAAGCGGTGAAGTATATTCCCACCGTCATCAAGCTTCTGGGATATGGAAAATGACATAAGACTGTATCGAAGATTGATTATGAACTGTGTCAGGGCCATCTGCACAAATCCCGCATCGGTAAATATCACGTCAAGCCCCGCGAACTGCCCGGCGGAGGTCAGGTTAGACGCTGATATGACCACAGCAGGCACTATGCCCATGCCCTTTGAACACGCCATCATGCCAAAGGCAAAGCTTACCGCAAAATATCCCAATCCAATGGGGATGCCGTCGTGCATTCCCTCTTTTAGTATTTTAAAATTCATGGCAGCTTATAAGTGCTCCGGCAGCGTTTAAAATCTTCAGCAAAAAAGCAGGGCACGGGAGTCGAACCCGCCTCCTCAGCTTGGGAAGCTGATATACTACCGATGTACTAGCCCTGCACCCGAAAAATTCTATAACACCTTAAGACAAAAGTCAAGCAGATACAGCTTGATAAAAAAGGGCAGATATGATAATCAAGAATTGTCGTTGAACTTATATATGTACTTATGTTAGAATTAAGTTTACTTTAGCGAGTAAAACAAAAAAGGGGGAGACTACATATGAAAGAATGGACTTTGGAGGAACGTTATCGCGTACTCAACGACCCGTCGGAGATATCAGAGCTTTTCGAGAGGATCAAAAAATCCGTCTACAGGCAGAAATACCACATCCAGCCTGTTACGGGGCTTTCCAGTGATCCTAACGGTTTTGTGTATCATGACGGCAAATGGCATCTGTTTTATCAGTGGACGCCCTGGGGTGCGGTTCATGGCTTAAAGTATTGGTATCATGTTACATCTGAGGATCTGGTTCACTGGAAGAACGCAGGAATAGGTCTTCGTCCCGACTCGTTCTATGACAACAAGGGCAATCACTCCGGCTCCGCTATATCGGTTGATGGCCAGCTTTATTTCTTTTACACGGGCAATCACCGGGATGAGAACTGGGTGAGGACTCCTTACACCTGCGCCGCAAAGCTTGATGAGACCGGCAAGCTTACCAAGCTTCCCGAGCCGCTTTTCGGACCGAGGGACGATTACAGCGAGCATCAGAGGGACCCGAAGGTTGTCTATAATGAGGCCAAGGACAGATATTACATTCTGATCGGTGCGCAGACCCTTGATGAAAGGGGAACTGTTCTTATATACAGTTCAAAGGATCTGCTTGAAGGATGGAGCTTTGAAGGACAGCTTAATGTACCTGGCTATGAGAGCTTTGGCGGCATGTGGGAGTGCCCTTATATAGTCAATATTTCAGGCAAGGACGTACTGATCTTTTCACCGCAGTATACGACCCTTCCCGGCAGGAGCGAGAGTACCAATCACAATGTCTATCTCATAGGGCATATGGATTACGATACCCTTACCTTCACTCCTGAGAATGATTATCAGTTTTTGGATTTCGGTTTTGACTTTTACGCGGCTCAGGGTGCTGCCAATGTGGGAGACCCCAACAAAGCCATCCTTATCGCCTGGATCGGCCTTCCGGACAATCACTACCCCACGGAACCCGAGGAATGGGAAGGCAGCATGACTATCCCCAGAGAGCTTCGGGTTGTTGACGGCAGACTGATACAGACTCCCGTGGAGGGGGTCACTGATCTCAGGGAAAGTGAGATACCCGCCGAGAACAAGCTTCCTGAATACGGCGAGTTAGAGGCTACCTTTACCGGAGGCGATACGAGGCTTGCCCTCTTTACAGGGGCAGACGGTAGCGGCGGTTTTGTAATAAACTATGACAGCGCCAAAAAAGAAGCTGTCATAGACAAGAGAGGCATGTCAAAGAGATATAACGAGAGCGTGGGTGAGGTCTTAAGTGTGCCGATACCTGACGGTCTTAGGAAGCTTCAGATCTTTATAGACAGAAGTTCAGTTGAAATATTCATCAACAACGGAGAGGCGACCTTTACCTCCCATGTCTATCCCACAGTAGAAGAGCATGGCTACACCATAGACAACTACAACTCGCTCAAACTTTGGAACTACAAGGCTTCAGTAAATGATGATTTTGTCGTATAAGGGCAATCTGTCCGGAGGATGTGTATGAAAAAAGTATTTGCAAGTGATTTTGACGGGACTCTGTATTTCTACAAGGGAAAGACCCAGGAAGAACAGCTTCCCCCTGCATCAGTTAGGAAAATAAAAGAATTTCAGGAGGCAGGACACCTTTTCGGTCTTTGTACCGGCAGGCAGATGGCAGGACTTACTCCGTTTATAGGTGGCTACATAGAGCCTGACTTTTATATCACCTCGAGCGGTTCCTATATCATAGACGGCAAGGGCAATACCATACTCGAAAGAGGTGTTGACCGCAAGGTGACTGCCGAAATAGTCGATATGCTAAGACAGAGAGGCGGAAAGGACTATTTTTACCGCGTAACACTCGACGTGGGCGGGGAGATCTGTGTTTTCAGGGAGATCGACTATCCCGGCAAGTATTATCTCATCAATGAAGTGAGCGAATGTCCCGATGGCTTCATCCATCAGGTAAGCTGCCACACCGAGAGCGTGGAGGATGCCCAGGCCATAGTTGATCTTATAAATGAGCGCTTTGGAGAGCATGTTGAGGCCTTCCGCAACGTTATAGAGGTGGATACGGCGCCCCGGGGCTGCTCCAAGGGCAAGGGAGTAGAGGCGCTGCGGGCACACATGGGTGACTGCATCCTTTTTGGAATAGGAGATTCCATGAACGACATGCCTCTTATTGAGGCTGCAGATGTAGCCTATACCTTCCACTACGCCCCCGAAGAGCTTCAGAAAAAGGCTGACGTGGTAGTAGATACCATAGTGGATGCCCTTGAGGATGCAATGAACAGATAATAACCATGGCAAATATATTGGATTACCTGGACTGGAGAGGGGATGTGCCCTTTTCCTTAAGTCCATTTAACGATGTTGACAATCTGATATTATCACAGAGCGCCTATACTCTTTTGGACGGCATACTCGATGAGAACGGAATAACAACGCCCCGGGAGGCTTCCGAAGCGTTTTTCAAGCAATTCAAAAGGGAGGAGGTATATGAAGACCGTCTGCGTCACAAAATGGCACCCTTCATTTTGGAGAAGCTTGGACAGTCTGTGCGCTTCGGGAATATGAGGGTAGCGTATTACACCAACTCCATTGATACAGAGGGCATCGCCCAGATGTCCGCTGTGTCATTCCTGTTCCCGGATTTTGTGTATGTGGCATACAGGGGTACGGACAATACCTTAATAGGCTGGAAGGAAGATTTCAACCTTAGCTACATGCCGGTCACCGAGGGACAGGAGCTGGCTCTGGAATATCTCAACAGACATTTTCTGGGCTACAAGGGCAGGATACTTGTGGGCGGACACTCCAAGGGCGGTAATTTTGCCGTTTTTTCATCGGCCTATGCCGAGCCTGATATCAGGGAGCATATTATATCCGTTTATTCCAACGACGGACCTGGCTTTCGGGAGGAGATCACTTCAGGCAGGGAATACGCGGCGGTACTTAAAAAGGTAAAGAGCATAATCCCCGAAAGTACCCTTGTGGGGGCTCTTTTCGGAGGCAGATACGATCACAAAATAGTCAAAAGCACAGCCGAAGGATTGTCACAGCACGATCCTACCACCTGGATGGTCTTAAGGGACAGGCTGGTGGAAGCACCGGGAAGGACGGAAAAGAGTATCCAGATGGATGAAGCTGTATCCAACTGGCTCTGCGGACTTTCTGATGAGGACAGATGCTTCTTTACGGATGTATTATTTGAGCTTCTGATGTCCAATGGTGCCACGACCTTAGATGATCTTAAGAGCGAGGGGATCTTATCGGGAATAGGTGACGCGTTAAAGACCGCGCGTTCTCTTCCCAAAGATAAACGCAAGGAATTTAACGGTATGTTAAAAAGTCTTTTTATTTCATTCAGAAAAAGCAAGGAGGGATAACATGTACGAACAGATCAAATTACCTTACGGATATGATGCTTTAGAGCCTGTTATCGGGCGCGAGACCGTAGAGACTCACTACGCCAAGCATCATGCAACCTACACAACCAATCTCAACAACGCGGCAGAGGGTGCGGGGCTTTCTGATAAGCCTATAGAAGAGCTGCTTGCGGACATTGCTTCGATTCCCGATAATGCAGTCCGAACCGCAATTACCAACAACGGCGGAGGCTTCTACAACCACAATATTTACTTTGAGCAGTTAAGGGCTCCAAAGGAAGACAACGCGCCTGATGGAGAGCTTTTGGACAAGATCAACGAGACCTTTGGAAGCTTTGACGAGTTTAAGACAAAGATGTCCGCTCTTGCCGTTGGACAGTTCGGAAGCGGCTGGGCATGGCTTTCCTGTGACGGTGACGGTACACTGGCACTTTCCCAGTCAGCCAATCAGGAAAATCCCATAACCCAGGGCACGGGACGCAAGATCCTGCTTACAATAGACGTGTGGGAGCATGCATATTATCTTGACTACAAGAATCTCCGCGCCAAATATGTAGATGAGATATGGAAGCTGATAAACTGGGATGTAGTGGCTAAGCGTTACGCTGACGCTGTTGCTTAAAGCACCGGGGAGCATTTTTTGGAAATACATACAAATGACGACCTGGATTTAAAGCTTATAGCTGACAGCGGGCAGTGCTTCAGATGGCAGGAAGCCGGTGACGGCACATACCGTATCATAAGCGGGGACAAGGCAGCTTATATTACCCGGACAGAAGAGGCGGTCTTCCAGCTTGAAGGCTGTAAGGAAGACGAAGCTTACTGGCATAACTACCTTGACCTTGATGAGTGCTACCGTGATATAAGGCACAGGATAGATAAGGATTTCGACCCTTTTCTGTGGGAGGCAAGCCGTCGGGAAAAGGGCATCCGCATACTCCGTCAGGAGCCATGGGAGATGCTCATAAGCTTTATAATTTCCCAGAACAAAAATATTCCCGCGATACAGCGTTCCATAGAGGCGCTGTGCAGGACGACAGGCGAAAGGCATACGGATATCCGGGGAGAGGAGTATTTCGCGTTTCCCTCCCCGGAGGCCGTTTATTCCCTTAAGGAGACGGAGCTTAGAGCCTGTTCTCTGGGCTATCGCTGTGAATATATCCATCTGGCCGCGGGAGCGGTTCTTGATGGAAGCATCAATTTAAACAGTCTTAAAACGCTTGATTTTGAGGAAGCTATAGGGGAGCTTACCAAATTAAAAGGTGTGGGTATAAAGGTGGCAAGCTGCATGGTTCTTTTCGGACTCCATCAGCTTGACGCGTTTCCGCAGGATGTGTGGATAAAGAGAATAGTTCAAAATGAATACAATGGGGAGTATCCATTTGAAAAATACAGTCCCTATAACGGAGTGTACCAGCAGTATATGTTTGCGTACTACAGGAATCACAGAAAGGAATGAGTTTTGAGCTTCAAATACTTAAAGGCAATGCCCACACCGGAGGAGATCAAGGAACAGTACCCCTTAAGAAAAGACCTTGCCGAATTAAAGGCAAAGAGAGATCAGAAGATCGCTGATATCTTAACCGGCAAGGATGACAGGTTTTTGGTAATAATAGGACCCTGCTCCGCGGACAATGAGGATGCAGTCTGCGAATATGTGACCAGGCTCTGCAAGGTTGCAGAAAAGGTAAAGGAAAAGATATTTGTAGTTCCGAGGATCTACACCAACAAGCCCCGTACTACAGGAGAGGGCTACAAGGGAATAGCTTCACAGCCCGATCCCACCCAGGCGCCGGATATGGTGGAAGGTCTTGTGGCAATGCGCAGCATGCACATCAGGGCTATAGAAGAGAGCCATATGACTGCTGCCGATGAGATGCTCTACCCGGAGAACTGGGGTTATGTGGAGGATCTCCTGTCCTATGTTGCCATAGGTGCCAGAAGCGTTGAGGATCAGCACCACAGGCTTACCGTATCAGGCTTTGATGTTGCCAGCGGAATGAAAAATCCCACCAGCGGTGATTTTAACGTAATGCTTAATTCGGTCTATGCGGCGCAGCATCCGCATCATTTCACCTTTGCGGGTCATGAGGTAAAGACTACGGGCAATCCTCTGGCGCATACCATCCTCCGGGGCGCGGTTTCCAAGCACGGCAACGCCACCCAGAACTACCACTACGAGGATCTTATCAGGCTCCACAGAATGTATGATCAGATGGAGCTTATTAATCCTGCATGCATCATAGATACCAATCATTCCAATTCCGGCAAGGATCATACCCAGCAGCCCCGTATCGTAAGGGAGATTCTCCACAACAGGAAGTATTCAAAGGAGATACATTCCCTTGTAAAGGGTGTAATGATAGAAAGCTATCTGATAGAGGGCAATCAGGGCATTACAGACCATCAGGTTTACGGCAAGTCCATAACAGATGCCTGCCTGGGCTGGGAAGAATCCGAAAGGCTTTTGTACGATATAGCAGACAGGCTCGCGCCCTAAGGACAGAGCCTACCCCTGCAGACCTCTTGCCTGGCGGTCCATATCCTCTATCACTATGTCGTATATCTCACCGAGGCTGCGGCAGTATTCGAGAACCTTCCAGGGCTCGTTGGTGTGAAAGTGGATCTTTATCAGCTCTTCATCTCCCACCGCCAGCAGGGAATCACCGACGAAATTATCGGTTATATAATCATTGATCTCATCTTCGTCAAGGTCTGTGCCTTCTATGAGAAGCTGGGTGTCGTATCTGTATTCTATGGTTTGCTCGGGCATGGTTACTCCTTTGGATGTGTTTGTTTGCTACCGTTACAAGTAAAGCATATGTCTCATTAAAATTCAAGCACAGTAACAGGTAACTATTCAGTCGACTGAACAGCTATTACAGGAGGGAAAATGGCAGAAAGAATAACAGGACATACAGAACTGATCGGGCTGTTCGCTTATCCAATAAGACATTCCAGCTCGCCGGCAATGCACAATGAAGCCTTTGCACATCTTGGGCTTGACTACGCCTACCTGGCATTTGACGTTGACAGCGACGCCCTGGAGGATGCCATAAAGGGTATGCGCGCAATGGGCTTTAAGGGTGCCAATATTTCCATGCCCAATAAGAACGCGGTTGTGAAGTATCTTGACAAATTAACACCAAGAGCCGAGCTTGTGGGGGCGGTAAATACCATAACCAATGACAACGGAGTCTTGACCGGTGACATCACGGACGGTACAGGCTTTATGATGTCCTTAAAGGATAACGGCTTTGATGTTATCGGCAAAAAGATGACCATAGGCGGCTGCGGCGGCGCAGCCACAGCAATAGCGATACAGGCCGCCCTTGACGGGGTTAAGGAGATATCCATATTCAATATAAGGGACAAATTCTTTGAATCCGGCGAGGAGACAGTCAGGAAGATAAATGAGAAGACTGACTGCAAGGCAAATATTTATGACTTCGATGACAGGGATGTACTGCGAAGGGAGATCGAAGAAAGCTATATCCTTGTTAATGCCACAGGCATGGGGATGAAGCCTCTTGAAGGGCTGACCTGGCTTCCTGATGAGTCGTATCTGCGGCCGGAGCTGATCGTAGCTGATACCATTTATTCCCCGCCCCAGACAAGATTTCTTGAAATGGCTAAGAGTGTGGGCTGTAA
The DNA here is from genome assembly GCA_905233905.1 of uncultured Lachnospiraceae bacterium. Lineage (GTDB taxonomy): Bacteria > Bacillota > Clostridia > Lachnospirales > Lachnospiraceae > RGIG4930. The sequence continues at coordinate 7,582 of CAJOFN010000001.1, read as the reverse complement.
GACCATGAACGGCATGGGTATGATATTATTCCAGGGCGCGGCAGGCTTTAAGCAGTGGACAGGCTGCGACATGCCCATTGAGCACATGAAAGAAGTTTTAGGTATAAGCAATGAGTAACCAGGTTGTAGAGGTACGCGGCGTAAGAATAGGAGAGGGTGCCCCAAAGATCATAATACCCATTACAGGCACCACACGTGATCAGATATTATCCGAAGCAAGGCTTGCGGTGGAAGATTATTCCCCGGACATCATAGAATGGCGGGCGGACTGGTTTTATGACGCCACCAATGCTGACGGCATGGTCGCCCTTGCGGGAGAAATCGGAGATATTGTCGGCAATATGCCAATCCTTTTTACCTTAAGGACCTCCAAGGAGGGCGGAGAGCTTACCGTAAAAAGTGACCTCTATATGGATCTGAACTTAAAGCTTGCGGCATCAGGCAAGATTGATATTGTGGACATAGAGCTGTTTACGGCTGAAGCAGTGCCGGATCGTGAGGCGATAATCAGAAAGATCCAGCGCTGTGATGTAAAGATCATAGGATCAAGTCACGATTTTTCCTCTACCCCGGACAAGGTTGAAATGGTATCAAGGCTCTGCGCCATGCGTGATATGGGCGTTGATATCTGCAAGCTTGCGGTGATGCCCCGGCGTATGTCGGATGTATTTGCTCTCATTGAGGCGGCTAATGAATATCTGGAGAGATACAGGGACCGTCCGGTGATAGCCATATCCATGTCAAAGCTTGGGCTTATCAGCCGTATGTGCGGTGAGCTCTTCGGCTCAGCTGCCACCTTTGCCACGGCAAAGAAGGCATCGGCGCCGGGACAGATAGATGCCATAAAGCTTCGGAATGTTCTTGAAAGTATAGACGACTGCAGGGAGTTCTTATGAAAAATATTTTTCTCATCGGATTTATGGGAGTGGGTAAGTCCACTGTGGCAGAGGCTCTTGGAGAGAGGCTGAAAAGCAGGGTTGTTGAAATGGACAGTCTCATAGCTGACGGGCGAGGCATGTCCATCCCTGATATTTTTGAAAAATACGGGGAATTTTATTTCCGTAATTTAGAGAGCAACTGCCTTATCGAGCTTTCCCTGAATGACGATCAGGTGGTATCTTGCGGCGGCGGGCTGGTGATCAGACCCGAAAATGTCAGGCTGATGAAGGAAAGAGGGCGGATCGTACTGTTGTCCGCCGAGCCCTCCACCATTTATGAAAGGGTAAAGGATGACGATTCAAGGCCTCTGCTTAACAGCGACATGAGCATAGAGCATATCACAGAGCTTATGGAGCAGAGAAGCGACAGGTATAGAAATGCCGCGGATATAACCCTGACAACGGACGGCAAGAGTGTTGATGAGATCTGTGATGAGCTTATATCCAAGATTTGATTGCTTTTTCACAGGATTTGTGGGATAATGTTGGCATTTCCTGTCAACCTGTTTTTATGGAAAGGAAGTGATTAAGGTGGTAGCATTGGATCAACTGCGGCAGAATCTTACCGCATACCAGGCTCCGCTTGCGGAAGTGAGGGATTCACTTTAACCTCGCTGCAAAGAGCAACAGGATAGAGGAATTAGAAAGAGAGATGGAGGCTCCGGATTTCTGGAACGATCCGGATATTTCCAGCAAAAAGACCAAAGAATTAAAAGACCTTAAGGACGATATGGCTGTTTACGCCTCCTTAGAGACGCAGTATGAGGATGTAGAGGCATATATTGAGCTTGGGAATGAGGCTGAGGCGGATGACGAAGACCTTGTGGCTGAGGCCATGGCAGCCTTTGAAGAGTTTGAAAAGACCTTTGAAGCAATCCGCATCAAGACCCTGCTCTCAGGCGAATATGACGCCAACAACGCCATAATCACCCTTCATTCAGGGGCAGGGGGTACTGAGGCTTGCGACTGGGTTTCCATGCTTTACCGCATGTACACCCGCTGGGCGGAGAGCCACGAATACTCTCTCGAGGTTCTTGATTATTTAGAGGGTGAAGAGGCAGGCATCAAGTCAGTCACGGTTCAGGTCAACGGAACCAACGCTTACGGTTATCTCAAGTCAGAAATGGGAGTCCACAGGCTTGTGCGTATTTCCCCCTTTAATGCCAATGGCAAGAGGCAGACGTCCTTTGCGTCATGCGATGTCATGCCGGAGATCGAGGAGGATCTTGACGTGGAGGTCAGGGACGAGGATATCCGTATTGATACCTATCGTTCCAGCGGTGCCGGCGGTCAGCACATCAACAAGACCTCTTCAGCCATTCGTATTACACATTTCCCCACCGGGATAGTTGTTCAGTGCCAGAATGAGCGTTCACAGCACATGAACAAGGACAAGGCCATGCAGATGCTAAAAGCCAAGCTCTTCATCTTAAAGCAGGAGGAGCAGCAGGCCAAGGCAGCCGGCATCAGGGGAGAGGTCACTGATATAGGCTGGGGCAATCAGATACGTTCCTATGTCATGCAGCCTTACAAGATGGTCAAGGATCTGCGCACAGGCGAGGAGACCGGTAATGTTGACGCGGTAATGGACGGAGCATTGGATGATTTCATGGGCAGCTATTTAAAATGGCTGTCATTAGGCTGTCCAAAACGCAATACTTCGGACAGCGACAGAGAGGAATAGACCGACTATGAACGTAGCAATAATGGGGTATGGAACCATAGGCTCAGGAGTAGCAAAGATACTGTCTGACAATAGCGCCCTCATTGAAAAGAGGGCAGGGTGCAGACTTACTCTGACAAAGGTTCTTGATCTTCGTGATTTTGATGGTGATCCCATCGCCCCTCTGGTGGTACATGATTACAATCAGATAGCGGAGGATGACTCGGTTGATCTGGTGGTTGAGACAATGGGAGGCGTTGAGCCAGCATTTACCTTTGTAAAGGCGATGTTGGAGCACGGCAAACACGTTACCACCTCCAACAAAGCACTTGTGGCAGACAAGGGAGCCGAGCTTTTGGAGATCGCCAGGGCAAACGGGGTTCAGTTCTTGTTTGAAGCCTCCGTGGGCGGCGGTATTCCTATAATACGCACCCTGCTTACGGCGCTTACCGGGGATCGCATAGACGAGATCACCGGCATCATCAATGGCACGACCAACTACATGCTCACCAACATGGCAAATGAAGGCTGCGGCTTTGATGAGGTATTAAAAGAGGCCCAGGCCAACGGCTACGCGGAGGCAGATCCTTCCGCAGACATAGAAGGGCATGACGCCACACGCAAGATAGCGATACTTACTTCCCTTATAGCCGAAGCCACGGTAAACTATCAGGACATACCTGTGGAGGGTATCACAGGCATAACGGCGGAGGATTTCATCTACGCCAAAAAGCTTTCCCATGCCGTAAAGCTCCTTGCTGTCTGCAAGAGGCAGGCGGACACTTTCGCAATAAGGGTTGCCCCCTTTCTGTTAGATGAGGAGCATCCTCTTTACGCGGTGCATGGTGTGATGAACGCGGTATATGTTGTTGGCAATATGTTAGGCGACAGCATGTACTACGGGAGCGGGGCAGGCAGTCTTCCTACGGCATCTGCGGTAGTCGGGGATCTTGTCAGCATGGCAAAGGAGCATGACAAAGCCTCCGATATTCGCTGGAGCCATGATACCATCCGCCTTGCAGACCCGGATGAGCAGTCCTACCGCAATTTCATCCGTACATCCCTTTCAGAGTCCGGGATAAGGGAGTGTTTTGAGATTGAGTCAGTATTGGATTTAGGCATAGCGGGTGAGATCGGAGTTGTTACGGCTTCCATGACCGAAAAGGCTTATAAGGAGGCCTGCGGCAGACTTTCTGACGGTGATATAATAAGTAGGATAAGAATAGGTTAAATTTCGTCATGAGGAGGGACCCACGAAGTGGGAGGAGCCCTGATGACATTCATTAGATAGGTAAAATTAATGCTAATAGTCAAGAAATTCGGAGGTACCTCCGTAGCCGACGCCGAGCGCATTGACGCCGTGGCGGACCGCTGCATAGAGGATTACAGGAAGGGACATCAGATAGTTGTAGTCTTATCAGCAATGGGCAAGACTACAGACGCCCTTCTCACCAGAGCCCAGGCGATCAATCCCAACGCCCCCAAGCGCGAGGTGGACATGCTGCTTGCTACGGGTGAGCAGACTTCCGTTGCCCTTATGGCAATGGCAATGGCGGCAAAGGGAGTTCCTGCCATCAGCTTAAATGCCTTTCAGGTGGCAATGCACACCACCTCCAGATACGGTGATGCAAGATTTAAGCGGATCGATACAGAGCGCATCACCAATGAGCTGGATTCCGGCAGGATAGTCATAGTTACAGGCTTTCAGGGGATCAACCGCAGGGATGATGTTACGACACTCGGACGCGGCGGCTCTGATACCACGGCAGTGGCTCTCGCGGCAGCCTTAAGGGCTGATGCCTGTGAGATATATACGGATGTTGAGGGCGTGTACACGGCTGATCCGAGGGTAGTGCCCGGCGCAAGAAAGCTAAAGGAGATAACCTACGACGAGATGCTGGAGCTGGCGACTCTCGGAGCCAAGGTTCTGCACAACCGTTCCGTGGGTCTTGCCAAGAAATACAGAGTTACGCTGGTAGTAAGATCCAGCATGAACAGGGCAGAAGGGACTGTCGTAAAGGAGGTATGCGACGTGGAAGGAATGCTGGTAAGCGGTGTTGCCGTAGACAAGAATGCTGCCCGGATAGCGGTGCTGGGTGTAAAGAACGAGCCGGGCGTGGCGTTTAGGATATTTGATGAACTTGCCAAGCATGGCATCAATGTTGACGTTATCCTGCAGTCCATAGGACGTGATGAGACAAAGGATATCTCATTTACCGTGGATCAGGAGCAGGCAAAGGAGGCTGTTAAGGTATTAAAGGAGAACCAGCAGCGCCTTACCATTGCCGAGGTCAAGGAGGAAAAGAATGTTGCTAAGCTTTCCATCGTAGGCGCAGGCATGCAGACCAATGCGGGAGTTGCGGCCAAGATGTTTGAGGCGCTTTTCGATGTGGGAGTCAATATCCGTATGATCGCTACATCCGAGATCAGGATCACCGTTCTTATTGATCTTGAGGATGTGGATATTGCCACCAGGGCTGTACATGACAAGTTCTTCCATGAGTGATAACAGATATAATAACAGAAATCGTACAATAAAAAGGCGGCGCAGGAAACGCTCTTTTAGACGCCGGTTTTGGCGGTTTGTTAAAAGCGGCAGATTTATGGTGTCGCTTTTTGCGTTGTTAATAATCATAATTTTCGGTGTGACTGCCACTATAGCCATCAGGGCAGTACACAGCAAATTAACAAAGGATAAGGAGCTGGAGGAAGCTGCCATAGAGGAGATCGTGGAGGCAGAGGAAGAAGAAATAGAAGAGCTTCCTCCGGTCGATCCCGAGGTGGCAAGCTTTGCCCCCGGCTATGCTTTCATCAGAAATGACTCCACCCAAACCCTTCCTGAATTTTTAGAGGACGGAAGCGGAAGCAGCGTTGTTTCGCAGTACGCGCTCTTAGTGGATGTGGATACCAATGAGGTGATAGCGGAGCGGAGCGGCTCCGAGGTCATTAATCCCGCCTCCATGACCAAGATACTGACCCTGCTGGTGGCGGTGGAAAATATTGATGACTACAGCGACACATATAAGATAACCGATGAAATAACCCAGTACACCTACGACCATGACTGTTCAGTGGTGGGCTTTGATCCAAAGGAAAAGGTCACGGTGGAGGATCTGTTATATGGCACAATACTCCCCTCCGGAGCGGACGCTGTCCTTGGGCTTTGTGATTATGTTGCCGGCGGACAGGAGGCCTTCGTTGAGCTGATGAATGAGAGGGTAGAAGAGCTGGGAATATCGGACACGGCTCATTTTACCAACGCCACGGGTCTTTATGATGAGAACCATCACTGTACCTGTGAGGATATGGCGGCCATAATGAAGGCAGCCTTACAGTATGAGGAATGTCGCAAGGTGCTTTACGCCAGGACCTATACCACCAGCTCCACCAAGCAGCATCCAGATGGGATATTGATCTCCAACTGGTTTATGCGGAGGATCGAGGACAAGCCTCTTCCCGGGGAAATATCCGGCGCCAAGACAGGCTTCGTAAAGGAGTCCGGCAACTGCGCAGCAAGCTATCTTGTGGGAAATGACGGCCATCATTATATCTGTGTGACGGGCTGGTCAAGAAGCGCCTGGAGATGTATCTACGACCATGTTGACATATACAACGGATATGTGGATGGCGGCGAGACCATAAGCGCGCAAAAGCAGGAAGAAACCTCCGGCGAAGCATCAGAGGATGAAACAGAAGAATAACAGGGCATATGACGGATAATATCAGCACAAAAAAGCGCAGGGTATTTGATATAATTTCCCTTGGAACCAAATATGATATCCCGAGCCGACTGTTCGACTATGTGCTGGTATCGGCTATCATCATAAATCTTCTGATCCTCATAATAGAGACCTTTGACGCAGCTGCCCCGTATACGCCGTTTCTTAAGGATATCGAGAGGATAATAGTCCTTTTCTTTATAGTTGAATATATCTTAAGGGTATGGACGGCTGAATATCTTTATCCGGGCTGCGGCAAGGTAAAGGCGGGTTTTAAGTTTATTTTTTCCTTTAACGGGATAATTGACCTTTTTACCATACTTCCATATGTTATCCCGGTATTTTTACCGGCAGGCTTTGTGGCATTTCGGACATTTCGGGTTTTCAGGGTATTTCGGCTGTTTCGGATCAATACCCAGTATGATGCCTTCAATGTGGTGGTGGATGTCCTGCGCAGCAGGAGCAGGCAGCTTTTTTCATCCATCTGTATGATTCTGATCATGATGACGGCATCCTCCATATGCATGTATTCATTGGAGCATGAAGCCCAGCCGGAGGTTTTCAGGAACGCATTCTCCGGGATATGGTGGTCGGTATCGGCGCTTCTGACTGTGGGCTACGGAGACATATATCCCATTACCACCATGGGACAGATAATGGCGATAATCATATCATTTTTGGGAGTGGGGCTTGTGGCCATACCTACGGGTATCATTTCCGCGGGCTTTGTGGAGCAGTTCACCAATATGCGTAATTTTTCCCAGATGTCCGGCGGAAGCGATATGACCTTTGTGATGCTTACCCTGGAGGACGACCACCCCTGGAGCGGCAAAAGCATACGTGATATTTCCCTGCCGCCGGAGCTTATCATATCCGCCGTTATCCGTGAAAATGAGGTCATTATTCCAAACGGAAGAGTGCGTTTTATGGTAAATGACAAGGTGGTTTTAGGGGCGCTTGAATTTAAGGATGATATAGGGCTGGAATTCAGGGAGTTTGCCATTACCTCCAACCATCCATGGAAGGACAGATTCTTAAGTGAGATTAAAATGGAAAAGGATTCCATCATAGTTTCCATCCTGCGCCATGAGCGTGTAATTATTCCAAGAGGGAACAGACAGTTGCATTTAGGAGATCTGGTTACAGTGTGTACCAGACATCAGGGAGGAACCATCATACCCTAAAGGGCAAACTTACCAAAGGTATGATTTGCATGTTCCGACCGACTGGCCCACGACCGTAGGGAGGGGGCAATACATATC